>NZ_CP053830.1:1200000-1513347 GCF_013372185.1 Campylobacter lari subsp. lari
GCCTCACGCATTAAAAAATTCAAAGCTTTAAAAAAAGCACTCAAAGACCATGAAAGCGATGTTTTTATCTCATTTTTAGATACAACAAATATCGCTTGTATTTGGGCAAATAAAGGCTCAAATACACCTTTAATCATCAGCGAGCATAGCTCTTATACTTATTTAAAATCTAAAATTTGGAAATTTTTACGCCGTATAAGTTTTCCTCATGCAAATGCTCTAACCGTGCTTAGCAATGATGATAAAAAATATTATGAAAACTTTGTTAAAAAAGTTGTCAATATGCCAAATCCTTGTCATTTTAGCCTCGTTAAAGAAAATTTAGAAAAAGAAAACAATGTCATTTTTGTAGGAAGACTTGATCACAATAAAAATGCTTCCATGTTTTTAAAAGCCATCGCAAGATTAGATACAAATTTACAAAATCAATATAATTTTTTCATAGCAGGCGATGGAGAATTAAGACAAGATTTAGAACAAGAAGCTAAGAATTTAAATATCAAGGTTAATTTTTTAGGTAAAGTCGAAAATATACAAGAACTTTATAAAAAAGCAAAAATACTTTGTCTTTGCTCTTTCATAGAAGGCTTGCCAACGGTTTTGCTTGAAAGTTTATATTATCAAGTAGCGCGCATTAGCACTAAATACACAAGCGGTCATAAAGATTTAATTGATGATGGAAAAGATGGCTTTTTAGTGGATTTAGATGATGAAAAGGCTTTAAGCGAAAAACTCACCCTTTTAATGCAAGATGAAAATTTAAGAAAAACACTAGCACTTAATGCACAGCAACGATGTAAAGATTATGAAGTGGCCAATGTAGCACAAAAATGGCTTGATTTGATCAAAGAAGTAAGGGTTTAACATGAAAAAACTAGCAATTTTTATTTATTCTTTAGGCAGTGGTGGCGCTGAAAGGGTTGTTTCTACTTTACTTCCTATGCTAAATTTAAAATATGAAGTGCATTTGATTTTAATGAATGATAAAATATCATATGATATTCCTGAAGTGAATATCCACTATCTTGAAAAATCAAGCCCAAGTGAGAGCAATTTAGCTAAATTTTTAAAATTACCTTTGCTTGCTTTAAAATACAAAAAACTATGTGAAAATTTAGGCATTAATTTGCAATTTGTATTATTAAATAGACCTAATTATATAGCTTTAATGGCTAAAATACTTGGCTTAAAATCTACTTTGATTATCAATGAATGTACAACACCAAGTGTTATTTATAAGCATAATAATTTAAATTCTTTCATCAATAAATTTTTGATTAAAAACTTATACAATAAAGCAGATTTAATCTTAGCAAATTCTATAGGAAACAAAGAAGATTTAATACAAAATTTCAACATAGAAGCCAATAAATGCGATATCTTATATAATGCCATAGATTTAGAAAGTATTAGTGAAAAATCTAAAGAAGAAATATCTTTTAAAGATCCTTTTATACTAAGTGTTGGTAGGCTTGATCATGGGAAAAATCATATCATGCTTATAAAAGCTTATGCAAAAGTTAAAACTGATTTAAAATTAGTCATTTTAGGAGAAGGTATTTTAAAAAATGAGCTTTTAAATTTGATTGAAGAATTAAATTTAAAAAATAAAGTTTTCTTACTTGGATTTGATAATAATCCTTACAAATACATGAGCAAATGTGATTTTTTTGCTTTTGCTTCGAGTTTTGAAGGCTTTTCAAATGTTTTAATTGAATGCTTAGCTTGTAAAACAGCTGTGCTTTGCACTGATCATAAAAGTGGTGCAAGGGAATTATTTTTAGATGATGAGTTTGGACTTTTAGTAAAAGTAGATGATGAAAAAGCCATGCAAGAAGGCTTAGAAAAAATGTGCAATGATGAGTCTTTAAAAGCTACATATAGACAAAAGGCTTTTTTGCGCGCAAAAGAATTTGATAAAATTAGCATAGCAAAGCAATTATTTGAATTTTTCAACAAGGCATAAAATGAAACTACAACAAAATTTCACGGATAATAATTCTATAAAATATACCTGTATTTTAATCCTTATAGCCTTTGCTTTTAGTATTTTATGTAGGTTATACTGGGTAGCTTGGGCAAGTGAGTTTTATGAGTTTTTCTTTAATGATCAACTTATGATTACTACTAATGATGGCTATGCTTTTGCAGAAGGTGCAAGGGATATGATAGCAGGTTTTCATCAGCCTAATGACTTATCTTATTTTGGAAGCTCACTTTCTACTTTGACTTATTGGCTTTATAGTATTTTACCTTTTAGCTTTGAAAGTATTATAGTTTATATGAGTACTTTTTTTGCTTCTTTGATTGTTGTGCCTATTATATTAATCGCTAGAGAATATAAATTCACTACCTATGGCTTTATAGCAGCCTTACTTGGAAGCATTGCAAATAGTTATTATAACCGTACTATGAGTGGGTATTATGATACAGATATGCTAGTGTTAGTTTTACCAATGCTTATTTTACTTACTTTTATACGCTTAACTATTAATAAAGACATTTTCACCCTACTTTTAAGTCCGGTTTTTATCATGATTTATTTGTGGTGGTATCCATCAAGTTATTCTTTAAATTTTGCTATGATAGGACTTTTTGGTCTTTATACTTTAATATTTCATAGAAAAGAAAAGATTTTTTATCTAGCTATTGCTTTAATGATCATAGCTTTAAGTATGCTAGCATGGCAATATAAACTTGCTTTGATTGTATTATTATTTGCTATTTTTGCTTTTAAAGAAGAAAAAATTAATTTTTATATGATTTGGGCTTTGATTTTTATTAGCATTTCGATTTTACATTTAAGTGGTGGCTTAGATCCTGTTTTATATCAACTTAAATTTTATGTTTTCAAAGCTTCTGATGTACAAAATTTAAAAGATGCTGCCTTTATATATTTTAATGTCAATGAAACCATTATGGAAGTAAATACTATCGATCCTGAAGTATTTATGCAAAGAATTAGCTCTAGTGTTTTAGTATTTATCCTTTCTTTTATGGGTTTTATCTTACTTTGTAAAGATCACAAAAGCATGCTTTTAGCTCTACCTATGCTTGCGCTAGGGTTTATGGCTTTAAGAGCTGGACTTAGATTTACTATTTATGCAGTTCCTGTGATGGCTTTGGGTTTTGGATATTTTGTATATACTTTTTTTAATTTTTTAGAAAAAAAACAAATCAAACTTAGTCTAAGAAATAAAAATATCTTACTCATACTCATTACATTTTTTAGTATAAGTCCTGCCCTAATGCATATTTATTATTATAAATCATCAACCGTTTTTACTTCTTATGAAGCTAGTATTTTAAATGATTTAAAAAATAAAACTCAAAGAGAAGATTATGTCGTTGCTTGGTGGGATTATGGTTATCCAATACGCTATTATAGCGATGTAAAAACCTTAATCGATGGTGGAAAACACCTAGGAAAAGATAATTTTTTCTCATCTTTTGTCTTAAGCAAAGAACAAATTCCAGCAGCCAATATGGCAAGACTTAGCGTAGAATACACTGAAAAATCTTTCAAAGAAAACTATCCTGATGTTTTAAAAGCTATGGTTAAAGATTATAATAAAACAAGTGCTAAAGATTTTTTAGAAAGTTTAAATGATAAAGATTTTAAATTTGATACCAATAAAACTAGAGATGTATACATTTATATGCCTTATAGAATGTTGCGTATCATGCCTGTGGTGGCACAATTTGCAAATACAAATCCTGATAATGGAGAGCAAGAAAAAAGTTTATTTTTCTCCCAAGCTAATGCCATAGCTCAAGATAAAACCACAGGTTCTGTTATGCTTGATAATGGAGTAGAAATTATTAATGATTTTAGAGCCTTAAAAGTAGAAGGTGCAAGCATACCTTTAAAAGCTTTTGTGGATATAGAATCCATTACTAATGGCAAATTTTATTACAATGAAATTGATTCAAAAGCTCAAATTTATTTGCTCTTTTTAAGAGAATATAAAAGCTTTGTGATTTTAGATGAAAGTCTTTATAATAGTTCTTATATACAAATGTTTTTGTTAAATCAATACGATCAAGATTTATTTGAACAAATTACTAATGATACAAGAGCAAAAATTTATAGGCTAAAAAGATGAAAATAGGAATTTTAACCCATAGTGCAATGAGTGTGTATTATTTTCGTCTTGCACTCATTAGGGCTTTAGAAAAAAATAATCATGAAGTTATTATCATCACTCCAAAAGATGATTTTGCCATTAAACTACAAGAGTTAGGATATAAGGTTTGCTTTTATGATTTAGCCAGATCAAGCGTTAGCCCTTTAGTCGTTTTTAAAAATCTTCTTAGTTTAAAAAATACGCTCAAAAGTTTAAATTTAGACCTTTTACAAGCTAGCGCACATAAGAGTAATACAACAGGCATCATAGCAGCTAAAATGGCGGGCATTAAATATACTTTTGGTTTGGTTGAGGGTTTGGGAAGTTTTTATATAGATGATGATTTTAAAAGTAAATTAGTAAGAATGAGTATAAATTTACTTTATAAAATCTCTTTTAAACTTGCTAATGGCTTTATTTTTGTCAACGAAAGCAATGCTTTATTTATGAAAAATTTAGGCTTAAAAGAAGAAAAAATCAAAATCATTAAATCAGTTGGAGTAAATTTAAAACAATTTTTACCTTTAAAAATTAGCACAGAGGTAAGACAAGCTTTTTTAAATGAGTTTAATATGCCTAACAAACCCATAATTTTAATGGTATCAAGAGCCTTATGGCATAAAGGTATTAAAGAATTTTACGAAGCTGCTTTAATCTTAAAAGATAAGGCCAATTTTGTTTTAGTTGGTGGAGCTGATGATAATAAATCATGTGCTTCACTTGAGTATTTAAATTCAGGTGATGTTTTTTATTTGGGCGCTAGAAAAGATATAGCAAGATTGTTAAATTTATGCGATATTTTTGTCTTGCCAAGCTATAAAGAAGGCTATCCAAGAACGATTTTAGAAGCACAAGCTTGTAAAAAAGCTTGTGTGGTAAGTGATGCTGAGGGTTGCATTGAAGCAGTGGATAATGCCATAGATGGTTTAATTTGTAAAAGCAAAGATAGTAAGGATTTAGCCGAAAAAATTGCTATTTTATTAGAAGATGAAAAATTTAAAAACACTTTAGCACAAAATGCTTTTCTTAGGGCGCAAAATTATGATGAGGATATCATAGCTTTGAAATATCTTGACTTTTATAGGGGTTTTGTGAATGTATAAAAACGGTTTAAAGCGTGTTTTTGACTTTTTTTTGGCTTTGATTTTATTGATTATTTTTTTACCATTTATAGTGTTTATTGGCATTGTTTTAAAAATTGTTCAAGGAAGTGTGCTTTTTAAACAAGCAAGGCCAGGATTAAATGAAAAAATTTTTTATATTTATAAATTTAAAACTATGAGCGATGAAAAAGATGAAAATGGGGAATTGCTTCCTGATGAATTACGCTTAAAGCCTTTTGGTAAATTAATTAGAAGTTTAAGTTTAGATGAATTGCCGCAACTTTTTAATGTATTAAAAGGCGATATGAGTTTTATAGGCCCAAGGCCTTTGCTTGTAGAGTATTTACCCTTATATAGCCAAGAGCAAAAAAAACGCCACGAAGTAAGACCGGGCATTACAGGATGGGCACAAATTAATGGACGCAATGCTATTTCTTGGGAGCAAAAATTTAAATATGATGTAGAATATGTGCAAAATTGCTCATTTTCATTTGATCTTAAAATCTTTTTTATGACGATTATTAAAGTTTTAAAAAGAAGCGGGGTTAATAAAGAAGGTGTTGCAACAACGGATAAATTCAATGGACACAACTAAAAGTATTTATATATACGGCACAGGTGGGCATGGTTTAGTTTGTGCTGATGTAGCTAGAAATTTAGGATATGAAAAAATCATTTTTTTAGATGATAATAAAGGTTTAAAATATCATCCTGATTTAGAAAAATATGATGTTTTTATCGCTATTGGTGCAAATTCTATTAGAGAAAAACTTTTTAAAAAAATCAAAAATGATGGATTTAAATTAGTAAATTTGATACATAAAAGTGCTATTATTAGTCCAAGTGCATCTTTAGAAGATGAGGGAATTTTAATCATGCCAAATGTAGTAATTAATGCTAAAGCTAGCATTAAAAAAGGCGTGATTTTAAATACTGCTTGTGTAATTGAGCATGAGTGTTTTGTAGATGAGTTTAGCCATGTTAGTGTTGGAGCTAAATTAACAGGCAATGTTAAAATAGGCAAACGCTGTTTTTTAGGGGTTAATTCAAGCATAATTCCTTGTATAAATTTATGTGATGATGTAGTTTTAGGTGCTGGCGGGGTTATAACAAAAAATATATCCTCAAAAGGCATATATGCTGGAGTTCCTGCAAAAAAAATCAAGGAGGTTTAATGAGATTTTTTTTATCAGCACCGCATATGAGCGGAAAAGAATTAGAATACATACACAAAGCTTTTGAAAGTAATTACATAGCACCTTTGGGTGAGTTTGTAAATGCTTTAGAACAAAGTATAAAAGATTACACAAAAAGCTCTAATGCACTTGCGCTAAATGCAGCTACTGCAGCCATTCATCTAGCTTTAAGAGTTTTAGGTATTAAAGAAGGTGATGTGGTATTAGCTTCAAGTTTTACTTTTATAGCTTCAGTTGCACCAATTTCTTATATGAATGCTACGCCTGTTTTTATTGATTGTGATGAAACTTATAATTTAGATGTAAATTTATTAAAAAAAGCTATCAAAGAAAGCCCTAAAAAGCCTAAAGCTTTAATCCTTACTCATCTTTATGGCAATGCTTCTAAAATGGATGAGATTGTCCAAATTTGCAAAGAAAATGAAATTTATTTAATTGAAGATGCAGCAGAAGCGTTGGGAAGTTTTTATAAAAACAAAGCTTTAGGCACTTTTGGAGATTTTGGAGTGTATTCATTTAATGGCAATAAAATCATCACTACAGGTGGTGGTGGAATGCTTGTGAGCGAAAATCATGCTAATCTTGAAAAAGCAAGATTTTATAGCACTCAAGCTAGAGAAAATTGCCTTCATTATGAGCATAAAGAATATGGCTATAATTATAGAATGAGCAATATCTTAGGTGCAATCGGCACTGCTCAAATGGAGGTTTTAGATCAAAGAGTAGAAAAAAAGCGTCAAATTTATGATTGGTATAAAGAGTTTTTAAGTAAAAGTTTTACCTTTTTAGATGAGCTTGAAAATACCAAGTCAAATCGCTGGTTAAGCACTGCTTTGCTTGATTTTACGCCAAATAAATTAAACACTTATGAAAAACATTGTATTTGTGAAAATAAAAATGTTCAAATTCAAGATAAAATTTTAAAAATAATCCAAACATTAAAAGATAATAAAATCGAAAGTCGTCCTCTTTGGAAACCTATGCATTTACAAGAACTTTACAAAGGATGTGATGCATATTTAAATGGCAATAGTGAGTTTTTCTTTAGCAATGGAATTTGTCTTCCAAGCGCAACTACTATGAGTAAAGCTGATGTAGAGGAAGTTTCTACTTTAATCTTAAACACCTTAAAGGACTAAGATGGATTATAAAAGCAAACGCTTAGGTTTTTTCCTAGGCGCTGATATATTACTTTTTGTTATAAGTATTTATTTGTCTTTTTCTTTACGCTTTAGTGCGGACATCCCGAGTGAATTTTATGAGGGGATGTTTAAAAGTGCTGTGGTATTAATAGCATTAAAAATAATTTTTTTAGCTATTTTTAGAATTTATCAAGTTGCTTGGAGATTTTTCTCACTTAATGAAGCGCGTAAACTAGTCATTGCTTTAGCTTTAGCTGAACTTGTATTTTTAGCAATTTATTATTTTTATGATGATTTTTTTAATCCTTTTCCAAGAAGTGTTATAGGAATAGACTTTGTTTTATCTTGCATGCTCATTGGAAGTTTGCGTATAAGCAAAAGAATGGTGGTTGATTTTAGAAAGCCAAAATACAATGAAGAACATCCTTGTATAGTAGTTGGCGCTACTTCAAAGGCTTTGCATTTATTAAAAGGTGCTAAAGAAGGGAGTTTAGGGCTTTTTCCTGTGGCCGTAGTAGATGAGCGTAAAAATTTAATAGGTACTTATTGTGATAAATTTATCGTTGAAGAAAAAGAAGCTATTAAAAAATACACTCAAGAGGGAATTCATACAGCTATTATCGCTTTAAAACTTGAGCAAGAAGAACTTAAAAAACTTTTTGATGAGCTTATTTCTTATGGAATTAACGATATTAAGCTTTTTTCTTTCACACAAAATGAGGCAAGAGATATCAGCATTGAAGATTTACTTGCTAGGAAACCAAAAGATTTAGATAATGCTTGTGTGATTGATTTTATCAAAGATAAAGTTGTTTTAGTAAGTGGGGCTGGTGGAACCATAGGAAGTGAGCTTTGCAAACAATGCATTAAATTTGGTGCAAAACATTTAATTATGCTTGATCATAGCGAATATAATCTTTATAAAATTAGCGAAGATTTAAATCAACACAAAGAAAAAATCGAAGCTATTATGATGAGTATTTTAGATAAAGAAGCACTAGAAAAATTATTAAGTTCTAAAAAAATTGATTTAATCTTACACGCAGCAGCTTATAAACATGTGCCTTTATGCGAGCAAAATCCACATTCAGCTATTTTAAACAATATCATAGGTACTAAAAATTTAATCGATCTTGCAAAAACTTACAAGGTTGCTAAATTTGTTATGATAAGCACTGATAAAGCTGTAAGACCAACTAATATCATGGGTTGTACAAAAAGAATTTGCGAGCTTTATGCACTAAGTTCAAGTTGTGAAAATTTTGAAGTAGCTTGTGTACGCTTTGGTAATGTTTTAGGCTCAAGTGGAAGTGTTATACCTAAATTTAAAGCTCAAATTGCTGCTAATGAGCCTTTGACACTAACCCACCCTGATATAGTGCGTTATTTTATGCTTGTAGATGAGGCTGTTCAACTTGTATTGCAAGCTGCGGCTATTGCAAAAGGTGGAGAATTATTTGTACTTGATATGGGCGAACCTGTTAAAATCATGGATTTAGCTAAAAAAATGCTTTTACTTTCTAATAAAAAATTAGAAATTAAAATCACAGGACTTAGAAAAGGTGAAAAATTATACGAAGAACTTTTAATTCACGAAGATGATTTAAAAACTCAATATGAAAGTATATTTGTTACCACTAGTGAAATTAAAGATTTAAAAATTTTAAATCAAGAAATAGAAAAATTACTCCAAAGCACCGATCCTGCAAAAGTTTTAAAGGAAATTGTGCCTGAGTTTAATCATAATAAAAATGGAGAGTGATTAAATTCTAATTTTATTTTTAAATGGTATAATATAAACTTTTAATTGATTAATAAAAATAAAAACGATACAATTACACTTTTATGTAATTACATCAAGACAAAGGAAAAAAAGTGAAATTATTAGTAGTTGATGATAGTTCTACCATGAGAAGAATAATCAAAAACACTCTTGTAAGATTAGGTCATAAAGATGTTTTAGAAGCTGAACATGGAGTTGAAGCTTGGGATTTGCTTTCACAAAATGATGACATAAAAATTTTAATTACCGACTGGAATATGCCTGAAATGAATGGCTTGGAATTAGTAAAAAAAGTAAGGGCAGAAGAAAAATACGCCGATATGCCTATTATCATGGTAACTACAGAAGGTGGTAAGGCAGAAGTTATTACAGCTTTAAAAGCAGGTGTAAATAACTATATCGTAAAACCTTTTACACCTCAAGTATTAAAAGAAAAACTTGAAGATGTTTTAGGAACAAACGAAGGCTAATTATAAGTTTTTATGCAAACACATTATTACGAACTTTTTTTTCAAACAGACAAGGAATATTTAGATTTATTCCTTGATCTTATTTTTTCTCTAGATATAGACGCCATAGAAGAAAAAAACGATGGCATTTATATACGATCAGAAGAAGATATAGAACTCATTCAAATAGCCTTACAAAATTTTCATCAAAAATTATGTGAAAAATTTAACACTAATATTTATTTTCATTCTACTTTAGAAAAAAAAGAAAATAAAAACTGGATAGAAGAGTATAAAAAAGGTATACAAGCTTTAACTATTGACAATATCCACATTCATACCACTTGGCAAGAAGCCATACAAGATAAAATCAATATCATTATAGATCCTGCCCTAGCTTTTGGCTCAGGACATCATGAAAGCACTTATACTTGTATAGAATTTTTACAAAAATACACAGATGATTCCAAATTTTGTTTAGATGTAGGCTGCGGAAGTGGGATTTTAAGTATCATCATGGCAAAGCTTGGAGCTAAAGTGCAAGCTTGCGATACAGATGAGCTAGCCATAGTTGCAAGCAAGGAAAATGCAAAATTAAATCAAGTTAACTTTGATGATATTTGGGTAGGTTCTATTAATAAAAGCTTACATAAATATGATATAGTTGTGGCAAATATCATTGCTGATATTTTAATCATACTAGAAAAAGATCTTAAAGAAAAAACCAAAGAAGGTGGAATTTTAATCTTATCTGGTATTTTAAACAAATACAAAGAAAGAATTAAAGATAAATTCAAAGATTTAACTTTGTTAGAATGCAAACACAAAGGAGAGTGGTTGAGTTTAGCTTACAAAAAGGAAACAAAATAATGAATAAAAAACCAAACGAACCAAAAGATAATCCAAACAATAATAGCTTTTTCAACAAAAATCCTATTTTTATTTTCGCTATTTTTGCCATTGTGATGATTCTTTTATTTAAAGGATTTTCAGATGATGGTAGTATGGGTATTATGGGCGGAGAAAACACCAAAAAAGTTACTTATTCTGAATTAAAAACTTTAATTGAAAACAATCAAATTGCCCAAGTTAATATAGGCCAAACCACCATAAAAGCTGTATCTAAAGCAGGAAATATGGTATATATTACTAAAAAAGTTCCAAATGATGCTACTTTTGTACCTTTGCTTGATTCAAAAGGCGTTTCTTATGGAGCTTTTAATGAGAGCAATTGGTTTATAGACATCTTGCTTTCTTGGGTTTTACCGGTATTTATTTTCTTTGGTATATGGATGTTTTTAGCCTCTCGTATGCAAAAAAATATGGGTGGATCCATACTTGGCATAGGAAGTTCTAAAAAGCTTGTAAATTCAGAAAAACCAAAAGTTAAATTCAATGATGTTGCAGGTGTTGAAGAGGCTAAAGAAGAAGTTAAAGAGATTGTTGATTTTCTAAAATATCCTGAAAGATATATAAGCTTGGGTGCTAAAATTCCAAAAGGACTTTTACTTGTAGGCCCTCCAGGTACGGGTAAAACTTTGCTTGCAAAAGCAGTAGCAGGTGAAGCTGATGTGCCTTTTTTTAGTGTTTCAGGATCATCTTTTATAGAAATGTTTGTGGGTGTTGGAGCTAGCAGGGTTAGAGATTTATTTGAAAATGCCAAAAAAGAAGCTCCAGCTATAGTTTTTATAGATGAAATTGATGCCATTGGTAAATCTCGTGCTGCAAGTGGTATGATGGGTGGAAACGATGAAAGAGAACAAACTTTAAATCAACTTTTAGCAGAAATGGATGGCTTTGGGACTGAAAGCTCTCCTGTTATAGTTTTAGCAGCTACAAATCGTCCTGAAGTTTTAGATGCAGCCTTGCTTAGACCAGGTCGTTTTGATAGACAAGTTTTAGTTGATAAGCCTGATTTTAAAGGAAGATGTGATATTTTAAAAGTTCATATGAAAGATGTTAAAATTTCACCTGAAGTAAAAGTTGAAGATATAGCAAGATTGACAGCAGGACTTGCGGGTGCTGATTTGGCAAATATTATAAATGAAGCAGCTTTACTTGCAGGTAGGGATTCTAAAAAACATGTAGAACAAAAAGACTTAGTTGAAGCAGTAGAAAGAGCTATAGCAGGACTTGAGAAAAAATCACGCAGGATAAATGATAAAGAGAAAAAAATCGTAACTTATCATGAGTGCGGCCATGCTTTAATCGCTGAAACTACAAAAGGTGCTAAAAAAGTAAGTAAAGTTTCTGTTATACCAAGGGGTTTGGCTGCTTTAGGATATACGTTAAATACACCTGAAGAAAATAAATTTTTAATGCAAAAACATGAACTTTTAGCTGAAGTTGATGTACTTTTGGGTGGGCGTGCGGCTGAAGAAATTTTCATAAAAGAAATTTCAACTGGCGCAAGTAATGACCTTGAACGTGCAACAGATATTATAAAAGCAATGATTTCTATGTATGGTATGAGTGATATAGCTGGACTTATGGTGCTAGAAAAACAAAGAAATACTTTTTTAAGTGGTGGACAAACTATCAAAGATTATTCTGATAAAATGGCTCAAGATTTAGATGAGTATGTGAAGAAAACCTTAGATGAACGCTACGCAGGTGTAAAAGAAATTTTAAAAACTTACAGCGGTGCTATAGAAGTAATGGTACAAGCACTTTATGAAGAAGAAACTATTGATGGTACTAAAGTAAGAGAGATTATTAAAAACTATGAAGAAGAAAACAATCTTCCAACACGTTTAGAAGAAAAAGAGCAAGAAGTTACTAAGGATAACTAATGAAAACAAATTTTATTGCAAAGGCTGGCTGGAATTTACTCATAGTTCTAGCTTTAGTTTTTGCAATAGCTCAATTTATATGGGGATTTTCTTGGTTTTTATGGTGTATTTTTATACTTTTTGCTTGCCTTTTTAGAACTAGTAAGATCGATTATATAGCAGATCCAAGTACTATCATAGCCCCCATAGAAGGAAAAATAAAATGCATTAAAACAAGCTCATATAAAGAACTTGGTGAATGCATAGAAGTACAAATTATAAATAATATCGTTCATCAAGGCAATATCATAGCCCCGCTTGATATGGATATAGAAGAAACTAGACCAAGACACGGACTTTTTTTATGTCCATTTATGAAAAATACAAATTTAATGGGTGAAAGAATGCTATTTTTAGCACGTTCTAAAGGTAAACAATGGGCATTGCGCATCATTTTTGGTGCTTTAAACAGAAAAGCTCATATTGATGATTTTGGTCATCATTTAAACCATGGACAAAATATAGGTTTTATGTTTGATGGTAGTGTGAGTTTATTGCTTCCAAAAGATACAAGAATTTGTGTAAATGAAAATGACAAAGTGCGCATTGGCGCATTAATAGGATATTTAAATCCATGAATTTTAAACTAATTTATATTTTACCTAATCTTTTTACAGCTGCTTCTATATTTTTAGGCATTATTTCAGTGATTGCTTCTATTAATCAAAATTTTGATAAAGCATTAATTTATATCATTTTATCATTAATTTGTGATGGCTTAGATGGACGCGTTGCAAGAGCTACTAATTCTACTTCTAAATTTGGAGTTGAATTTGACTCGCTAGCAGATTTAATAGCCTTTGGTGTTGCACCTGCTATGCTTTTTTATATGAGTATAGGTTATGAATATGGACGTTTTGGTTCATTGATAGCTGGTTTATTTGTAGTTTTTGGCGCCATACGCTTAGCAAGATTTAATGTCACCACAGGTACTTATGAACCTTCAGTTTTTATAGGACTTCCTATACCAACAGCTGCAGTTGTAAGTGCTTTATGGGTAAGTGCTTATTTGTATTATGATTTTTTGCGTGATTTTTCTTTGATGGTAGTATGTATTCAAATGCTTTTAGCTTTTTTAATGGTAAGCAATATAAGATATCCAAGTTTTAAAAAAATCGATTTAAAACGGGCAAATGTTTTAAAGGTGTTAATCCTTTTGGTAATCTTATTTTCCATGCTTTATTTGTATTTTTTAGAAAGTGCATTAATCGTTGCAAGTTTATATGTGCTTTATGGAATCATACGAAGCTTTTTTACTCTAGCTCGTAAATTTAAAAAAGATTAAAAATTTTATTTTCACTTCACCCTTTAATAATACACTTCTCATTATTTTCAAAAAGGAGTAAAAATGAATAAAAGCAAATTATTCAGACAAATTCACATTTACATTAGCTTGTTTTTCTTGCCGCTAGCATTTTTATATGCTATTACTGGTTTTGCTTATATAGCTGGTTTTGACGGGGAGAGTGGAGCCAAAGTTCAAACTCAAAAAATCCAAGCTATTATCCAAGAAGGCGCTGAAGCTGAATTTTTAATTGATTTTTTAAAGAAAAATAACTTAAAACTTCCTTCATCTTTAGAACCAAAACTTAACAAAAAAGGTGATGGTATAGAGCTTGGCACTATAAACTATACCGCAAGTATTGTCAAAATAGATGAAAATAATTATAAAATCATCACAAGAGAAAGAAGTTTGCTTGGAAATATGATTTTGCTTCATAAAGACAAAGGTATGTGGTATTTTTCTGTACTTGGATTAGCTTTTGCACTTGCCATGATAATCCTTTATATTTCAGGACTTTTAATCACTTTAATAGCTATACGCAAAGACAGAGGTAAACAAATCGCAGTTTTAGGTGCTGGTTTTGCTATAACTTTAATCATAGCTTATTTCAGTGTATAAATTTAAGGTATATCTTATAAAGTTTAAGATATACTTTCAACTTTTAAGGACAGATGGGTGAGTGGCTGAAACCACACCCCTGCTAAGGGTGCAGATCTTAACGGGTCTCGAGGGTTCAAATCCCTCTCTGTCCGCCACTTTTGGTTATTTTATGCAAAATTATCTTTATGCTTCTATAGATTTAAAATCATTTTATGCTTCAGTTGAGTGTATTTTAAGAAATTTAGATCCTTTAACAACAAATCTTATTGTAGCAGATAAAGAAAGAACAGATAAAACTATAATATTAGCAATTTCTCCTGCATTAAAAACTTATAATATACCTAGTAGATTAAGACTTTTTGAATTTAAACAAAAAATACACTTGCTAAATAAAGAAAGATTAAAACAAAACAAAAAGCACATTTTTAAAGCTAAAAGTTTTAACATTAATGAGCTTAATAAAGATATAAATTTAGAAATTGATTATATCATCGCCAAACCATCAATGGCTACTTATATAGAATTTAGCGCCAAAATATATAGCATTTATTTAAAACATTTTGATCCAAAAGATATACATGTGTATTCTATTGATGAAGTTTTTATAGATCTTAGCTCATATCTTGATAAATACAAGCTTTCAGCTTATGAATTACTAACTAAAGTTTTGCTTGATATCTTACATACATGCAAAATCATCGCAACAGCTGGCATAGGAACAAATTTATATCTAGCAAAAATTGCCATGGATATACTAGCTAAAAGACAAAAAATAGATGAAAATGGCTTATTAATAGCATTTTTAGATGAGAAATTATATAAATATAAAATGTGGGCACACAAGCCATTAAAAGATTTTTGGCGTATTGGTAAAGGTATTGCCTTAAAGCTTGAGAATTTAAACATTTATACTATGGGAGATCTTGCAAGATTTTCTTTAAACAATGAAGCTTTGCTTTATAAACATTTTGGAATTAACGCTGAACTTTTAATAGATCATGCATGGGGCATTGAAACTTGCACGATGAAAGACATTAAAAATTACAAATCACAAAATCACTCTAAAATCATGGCTAAAGTTTTACCCTTTGCGTATGATCATAATCAAGCAGTAAAAGTTTTAAAAGAATTAATCGATCATTTAACACTTGAATTAATCAAGCACAATCTTAAAACAAATCACATCACACTAGATATACAATATGATAAAAGTAATTTAGAAAATTTAAATTCTTACAAAGGCTTTATCATCAAAGATGATTATGGAAGAAATATACCAAAAAATGCACATGCAAGTATAAATTTAGAAAATTACACTAATTCTTTAAAACTCATAAATAAAAAAAGTTTAGAGCTTTTTTATAAAATCATTGATAAAAATTTAAGTATTAGAAAAATAAGCTTAAGTTTAAATAACATCACCGCAAATGCACAAGAAAATTTTCAAGAATTAAATTTATTTAGTGATTTAAATGAAATTTTACAAGAACAACATCAACTTGCAAAAGAAGAAAAATTGCAAAAAGCAAGACTTCAAATTATGCATAAATTTGGCAAAAATGCTATTTTAAAAGCTTCAAGTTTAGACAATGAAACAAAAGGAATTTCTTCTTTAATAGGAGGACATAATGCATGAAAAATATGAAGATATTATAAATTTAAAATATCAAAAATCAAAAAATTTTCCACCAATGCCAAGAGAAAAAAGAGCAGCTCAATTTGCTCCATTTTCAGTATTAAATGGCTTTCAACAAGCCCTTAAAAAAGTCCAAAAAGACATGGAAAAAAGGCTTGAAAAAAGCAATTATGAAAAATAATTTTTAAATTTGATTGCTGTATTTTTCAAATTCTCCACTCTCATCAATATCATTGCCATATAATTGATAAAGTTCATAATAATACTTCACAAATTCTTTACAATCATCATCACTAGGTAAAAACACCCCATCTTCTAAAATGCAAAATTCATCTAAATAAATTTTTGCATCTTCTTTTAACATATAATGTCTTGCTAACTTATAGTAATTTTGCATAAACACAGCTTTAAAGGCTTCATAAGCTTCCTCATCAAATTTAATGTTTAATTTCCCATTTGCAAAAGATAACACCCCTGATTTAAACAACAATGATAAATGAATCAAACCTTCTGTATAATAAGGCTTAACCTCCTCTACTCTTTGCCAAGCAATCAATCCTATAGCCCTTTTAATAAGCTCATAAAACACAGGAAGTTTTAAATCATCTTCTTCATGCAAGAAAAAATTTACAAGCCCGCCTGCAGTGGCTTTAAACTCTTCTATATTTTTAAACACCCCGCTTTCATTCATTTTTTTCTCACTATCATTTGCCACAAAGAAAATATGCCCAAATTCATGTCCTATAGTAGAAACTTCATATATTCTTTTCCATAATTTTTCATTGTAAAATAAAATTTCCCTACCATAATCTAAAAATTCTTTTTCAAACACCATAGATGAAAGCTTCATGAAAGGTTTAGTTTTAGCATTTTCATAAACATAATTTAAAAATGCAAAAATCTTTTTACCAGCGATATTACTTACATATTCATCATTTGGAACGACTTGAGCTGAAAAAAGTCCCTTAAGCTCTGCTCCATAAAAAATCATAGGCATGCAAATATAAAGTTGGGTTTTATCTAAATTAAAATTTACCTCTTCGAAAAGTTTTTCATCTTTTTCTTCTAAATTTTCATAAATCATAGAAAAACTTTCTTTGATATTTTGCTTAAAAATATCAGCATCAAAATCACTCACATCTTCTAAGCGTATATCCCACTCAAGCGCTACTGCATGCGTATAAGAATCCTCATAATATTCTAGTGGATGTCCTATTTGTAAAGGTGATTTTACTTCCATCCATGCAAGTTCAGCCTCTTGCCATTTTTTAATCACCTCATCGTTATTTTTCTCACAAAATGCAAATTTTAATTTTTCTATGTAATTTATATAAGCATTTTTTTCATCATCGCATGTGCAATTTCTTAATTTTTCTAATAATTTATCAAACTCATATTCAAGTTTTAAAACTTCATTTTCAAAGGCTCTTGCATAAGGTAAAAATTTCCAAATAGTCCCTATTTTCACTAAAGCCCCATAGCTTCTTTCACAAATTTGTCCATCTTGGTTAAGTTGGTAAAGCTCATTTTGTTTTAAAAATTCCAAAGCATCGCTTAGATTTGGAAATTGTTCTTTTAAAATTTTATTATTAGTATCTAAAATTTGCTTACTCCAAACAAGATCAAAAGCATTCATAACAACACCTATATTATGCACACCTTGAACCAAATTTAAGTAAAACTCATCTAATAAATTTTTACTTTTAATTTCATCAATTAAATCTTGATGTTCTACTTCATAAAAGGCTCTTACTAAAGAATGAACTTTGTATTTAATTTTTGTGATTTCTTCTTCGTTTAAACCCTTTTTTTCAAGCTCTTGGACTAAATTTTCTTCTTTTAAATCTACCAAGCGTCGCAAAAGAGCTAAAACATTGCTTTTTTCATTGTCAAGTTCAGCTAATTCTAAAGCTCTATCTATCAAAGGATGGTTTTGATTGGTTTGAAGTATATTATAAAGACTATTGATATTTTGTTTCCTATTTTTCACAATTTTTGCTATTTGCTTAAAATCATTCATTTTTTACCTTTCTTTATTTTTAAAACTTAATTATAATGTTTTTTTTAAAACACAAGGAGAATGTATGAAAGATATGGGAGAACCTAAGCTAAGAGTTATAGCTATGCCAAGCAATACAAACCCCGCTGGTAATATCTTTGGTGGTTGGATCATGTCACAAATTGATCTAGCTGGAGCCATTGCAGCAAGAGAACTTTCCCCACAAAGAGTTGTCACGGTTGCGGTAGATAAAATCATTTTTAAAGAACCAATTTTCGTGGGTGATTTGGTATCTTGCTATGCAAAAATAATCAAAGCAGGCAATACTTCTATCACCGTAGCAGTAGAAGTAGTTACTCAAAGAGCTAATGAATATGGCCGTGTGTATTGTATGCATGTAACTTCAGCTGTAGTAACTTATGTAAGCGTAGATAAAGATGGAAATAAATTTCCTATTGATGCGGATTTAAAAAGATTACATGGCTTTTAATATGTTTTATTGTATTTTCAAAAAAAATTTTATATCATCACAAAAAATTTTCTAAGGCTTATATATGCGTGGATATAAAATATTTTCTGGTTCAGCAAATGAGGAATTTGCTAAAAAAATCTCAAAATACCTTTCATTACCTCTAAGTAATGCTGGAGTAAAGCGTTTTAGCGATGGTGAAATTAGCATTCAAATAGATGAAAGCGTGCGTGGTAAAGATGTGTTTATTATACAAAGTACTTGCGCACCAACAAATGATAATCTAATGGAACTTTTAATCATGACTGATGCACTGCGTCGCTCAAGTGCAAGCTCTATCACAGCTATCATCCCTTATTTTGGCTATGCTAGACAAGATAGAAAGGCAAGCCCTAGGGTGCCAATTACTGCAAAATTAGTAGCAAATCTCATAGAATCAGCAGGAGTAGATAGAGTAGCCACTATAGACTTACATGCTGGACAAATTCAAGGATTTTTTGATATACCTGTGGATAATCTTTATGGAAGTATTATCTTTAATGATTATATCAAAAATAAAAACTATAAAAATCCTATCATTGCAAGTCCTGATATAGGCGGTATAGCAAGAGCTAGAAGCGTAGCAAAAGCTTTGGGGCTTGATATAGTTATAGTAGATAAAAGACGCGAAAAAGCTAATGAAAGCGAAGTGATGAATGTCATCGGTGATGTAAAAGATAAAGAAGTGATTTTAGTAGATGATATCATCGATACAGCAGGGACTATAGTCAAAGCTGCTGAAGTATTTAAAAACAAAGGCGCAAAGTCAGTTATAGCTTGTTGTACTCATGCTGTACTTAGTGGTGTAGCTTATGAGAGGATAGCTAAAGACTCACTTGATGAGTTAGTAGTAACTGATACCATACCTTTAAAACAACAAATGGACAAAATCAAAGTCCTAAGTGTAGCACCTATTTTTGGCGAGGTGATACGCAGAGTTTATCATAATGAAAGTGTAAATTCTTTATTTGTATAAATTCTTTGCAAGGATAGCCTTGCAAAGAAAATCCAAACTCCTAATAACTCTATAATTTATATTAATGATAACAAAATATATTAAGAATTTATAAGCATAAATATTTTTAAACTTTTTTGTAATTTATCTTGTTGTTGATATAAAATGATATTGGTGGAGACGAGGGGAATTGAACCCCTGTCCAAAAATAAAACAACCACGGCATCTACATGCTTAGCAAAGGTGAAAAATTCATCTAGCCAAACTCACCTTCCAAAATTTCAAGCTAGACTAAGACTTTAATTTCAATTAAAATTTGTCAAATTTCAATCTACACTATCAAAAATGACCAAATTCTAAGCTAGATAGTATCACTTAAAATTCAGGCTCAACTGAACTTACGCAGCTTTAGCGTAAGCAGGAGCGAATTTAACGTTGTTTGCGTTTAATTTTAATTTGAGCTTTTTACGCTTTGCTCAAAGCGACATGCCACCAAGGCCACTCTACTCCTGTCGAAGCCAAGTCGTCCCCGTTATTTAGAAATTCTATCCGGTACATTAGCAATTTGAGGATTAAATACGCTTAAAAAAGCTGCGTTTTTTTCATAATCAGCACAATATCTATCAAGCTGCTCAGCAACCAAAAACATCCAATCAACAAATTCATCACTCGCTGGGCCATTAAATTTCAATGCCTCGTTTGCAACTTCTTCACAAAAGGTGCAAAAATTGACTATTTCATCTAAATTTAATCTTTTAGCAGCCCATACGACATTATGAATATTTTGCTCTAGATCTTTTAAGGCTTCTTTGTATTTTTGACTATCACTGCTAAGTTTTACGATCAAAGGTTCTAAAACATCACAAAGACTTCTAAAAAAATACAAAAAACGCTCGATTTCTTCAAGCTCATAATCTAACTCTAATTGCTCTAAAATTCCCATGAAAACTTCTATAATATAAGTTTAAATGTTTATTTTAGCAAATTTTAGATAAAATTAAAATTTTATGAATTTAATTTTGGAAAAATGATGGATAGAATCGTAGAGATTGAAAAATTTTCCCCAGATGAAACCTATGAAACTAGCCTTAGACCTTCAAATTTTGATGGCTATATAGGACAAGAAAATATCAAAAAAAATTTAGAAATTTTTATAAAAGCTGCTAAGAAAAGAAATGAATGCTTAGATCATATCCTTTTTAGTGGCCCTGCAGGGCTTGGAAAAACTACTTTAGCAAATATCATTTCTTATGAAATGAATGCAAATATCAAAACTACCGCTGCACCCATGATAGAAAAAAGCGGAGATTTAGCTGCGATTTTAACCAACCTTAGCGAGGGAGATATTTTATTTATCGATGAAATTCATCGCTTAAGCCCTGCTATAGAAGAAGTGCTCTACCCTGCTATGGAAGATTTTAGACTTGATATCATCATAGGTAGTGGCCCTGCTGCACAAACTATAAAAATTGACTTACCAAAATTTACTCTAATAGGCGCTACAACAAGAGCTGGAATGCTTAGTAATCCTTTACGCGATCGTTTTGGTATGCAATTTCGCTTAGAATTTTATAAAAATGAAGAATTAGCCATCATTTTAGAAAAAGCTGCTCTAAAGCTTAATAAAACATGCGAAAAAAACGCAGCTTTGGAGATAGCCAAACGCAGTCGCTCTACTCCAAGGATTGCTTTAAGATTGCTTAAGCGTGTAAGAGACTTTGCTGATGTTAATGATGAGGAAATCATTAGTGAAAAAAGAGCTAAAGAAGCACTTGATTCTTTAGGGGTAAATGAGCTTGGCTTTGATGCGATGGATTTAAGGTATTTAGAGCTTTTAACAGAAGCTAAAAGAAAGCCTATAGGACTTTCTAGTATAGCAGCAGCATTAAGCGAGGATGAAAATACCATAGAAGATGTTATAGAACCATATTTACTAGCAAATGGTTATATAGAAAGAACAGCCAAAGGTCGTATTGCAAGCTTAAAAAGCTTTGATGTTTTAAAATTAAAATACAACAAGGGTTTATTTGATGAAAAGTAGTAATTTTTTCTTAATTAGTTTTATTTTATTTATTTTATTTTGGGTACTTTTTTTATTCAAGCCTTTTTTGATGAATATAGCCATAGCCAGTTTAATGGCTGTTTCTACTTCTAATGTGAATGTGAAATTTTTAAGTATTTTCAAGGGTAAAAAAGTCATAGCAGCAGCAGCTACCACTGCTTTTATGCTAGCTTTATTTTTTATACCTTTTGTATATGCTATTATAGAACTTGCAAAAGCAGCTAGCGGTTTTAATATAAGTTATATTCACAATACCATAGAATATTTTAAAAATTATTCTTTGCACCTACCTGAATCTTTAAGCTTTATAGAGCCCAAAATCAAAGAAGCATTAGCAAGTATTGATTTAAATTCTATCTCTAAAGATGTTTTAACCTATCTTTCAAGCGCGACTAAATTTGGGACTAAATTTCTAACTGATATGGTGTTAATTTGTGTGTTTTATTTCTTTGCTAATCTTTATGGAGCCCAACTTATTGGCTATATCAAAACCATAGTACCTATGAAAAAAGAAGAAACTCAAGGCATTTTAAGCGAAGTGAGTAATGTAATGTCTGTTGTGTTTTATTCTATGGTGTTAAATGCTATTTTACAAGGGGTGCTTTTTGCTATCATTACTAAATTTTATGGTTATGATGCGATTTTAATGGGGATATTATTTTGCTTTAGTTCTTTAATCCCTGTTGTAGGCGGGGCATTAATTTATGTGCCTGTTTCTTTATATGAATTTGCCAATAACAATCTAAGCGGTGCTTTAGTAATTTTCATTTATAGCGTGGTAATGATATCTTTTATCGCAGATACTTTAGTAAAACCCTATATCATTAAATGGATCAATGAAAAACTTGTTCAAATTCCAACACAAATTAACGAACTTTTAATTTTCTTTGCGATGATAGCAGGAATTTCAAGTTTTGGTTTTTGGGGTATTATCCTTGGACCTGCTATTTTAACTTTCTTTATTTCTACTTTAAAATTATATGTGATTTTAAAAGAAAAACATTTTGTATAAAGGCGATTATTTTTCAATAATCGCTAAAATTTCTTCTTCGCTTGTGAGTTTTTTATTGTATTTAATCACTAAAAATTTAGAGTTTTTATACACATCTAAAACTCCATTTATGCCTTTAATATTATTTAAACCATGCTTTGTTTCTAAAGATAAATAGACATTTTTAAAATCCGCTGGACTTTGTAAAAACAAAAGTAAAACAAACCAAATTACAGACAAAATAACCAAAATAAAAGCAAGAGTAACTAAGCTAAAATGATGTAAAAAATATCCTCCTACAACACCACCTAAAAAGCTTCCAAAATAGCCAAAAGCATTAAATACACCCAAAGCTGCACCTTTTTCATTTACCTTAGCAAATTTACTCGCACAACTTTGCATAATAGGCTCATGCAAATTAAATCCTATAAAAAACACTACAACGCCTACCATAAACACTAAAGCATTATGCGAAAAAGCAAATATAATATAAGCTATGATAAAAAATGCCACACCTAAAAGCAATATCTCTTTGCTTAAGCCTCTTTTTTCTCCTAAAGATCCTGATAAACCCATAGCTAAAAACCCAAGCACCATAGAGCTAACATAAACATGCCATAAATTTTCACTTGGATAATTAAACTCATGTACTAAAACCAAAGGAATACTTAAAAATGCAATACTCATAAGCATTTTTTGCATACAATTAGTAAGATTCATCAAAGCTAAGTTTTTTTCTTTTAAAAGCTTTTTTAATGGGGTTTTAGTATTTTCATGCACTATTGTATGCTCTTTTGGCACAACACTAAATAAAAGCACGATACAAATTAAACTTAAAATGGCACTTAAATCAAACAAACTTGAAAGTCCAAATTTAGCACTCATTAAAGGAGAAAGCACCAAAGAAGCTGCAAAAGAAAGTCCTATAAATGAACCCATGATAGCCATAGCCTTACCACGATTTTCTTCATTGATAAAATCACTTATCATAGCAGTAGCTACTGCTCCTATGGCCCCTGCTCCTTGTAAAAGCCTTCCAAACATCATCGTATAAATATCATCAGCATATGAACATACCAAAGAACCTATAATAAACACTACAAGTCCTATTAGCATAGTTTTTTTACGCCCTATTTTATCTGAAATGATTCCAAAAGGAACTTGCAATGCCATTTGAGTTAGAGCATACACACCCACTAAAAGCCCTACTAAAAACTCATTGGCTCCTTTTAAATTTAAAGCATATAAACTTAAAACTGGTAAAACTATAAACAATCCAAAAAATCTAGTTCCTACAATAAAAGACAAAGGTAAAACGGTTTTTAACATCTTTTCTCCTTATAAAGGATAATTTTACTATGATTTTGATAAACTTTTTTTAAAGTCAAAACAAAAAGAGTAATTTATGAAGAAAAAATTAAAAATCATTCTAGCAACTTCTAATGCACACAAAGTAGAAGAAATTAAAAAAATTTTAACTTCTTATGAAATTTATGCCTTAAATGAAATCATCACTCCTTTTGAAATCATCGAAGATGGCACAAGTTTTAAAGAAAATGCTTTGATAAAATCTAAAGCCATTTTTAATGCTTTAGGCAAAAAGCAAGATGAATTTATCACCTTAAGTGATGATAGCGGTATAAGCGTAGAGGCTTTAGATAATGCACCAGGGATTTTTTCTGCAAGATACTCTCAAGAAGGCACTGATGAGGCCAATAGAAACAAGCTCATTCAAGCTTTGCATGAAAAAAATCTACATCAAAGCAAAGCTTTTTACACTGCAGCCATAGCCATAAGCTCAAAATATGGACATTTTAGCACGCATGGATATATGCATGGCCTTGCTATTGATACTCCAAGGGGTAATAATGGCTTTGGATATGATCCTTTATTTATCCCGAAAGGTTTTGATAAAACCTTAGGTGAATTAGATGAGCAAGTAAAATTAAAAATTTCACACCGCTCTCAAGCACTAATGTTTGCTACTTACATCTTAAGAGCATTAGAAAAAATGGAGTGTTAATGAAACAATTTATAAAATATATGCTTATTGCTTTTGGGCTTTATGTGGTTTGGATGTTGCTTTATTATAATTTTGCTTAAGATAATGATAGCTTAAAATAAAACTTGGCAATAAAAAAAGCGAACCCAATAAAAGCAAACTCATAGCCAAAACCGTAAGCAAGCCAAAATAAATCGTTGGGATAAAATTACTACTAATCATCACTAAAAAGCCTAAGATAATCGTAACGCTAGTATAATAAATCGCACTTCCTATACCCATATGCGAAGCTTTTATAGCTTCTTCTAAACTTTTATGTTTTAATTCTTCTTTAAAACGATGAATATAATGAATCGTATCATCAACCCCTATTCCTATACAAATAGCAGCTATGGTAATACTCATAATATCAAGTGGTATATTAAAAACACCCATTAAGCCAAATATTAAAGCTAAAGGTATGAGATTGGCCAAAATCGCCACAAAAGCATAAATAAAACTTCTAAAAATCACCACAAACAAAGCAAAAATCACAAGCACCACAAAGGCCAAAGTATCAAATTGTGATGAAAAAAGACTTTGAAGCATATTATTATACAAAGGCATAATACCACTGATTTTAACCTCTACATTGTCATTTTGCAAAAGCTCATTTAAGTCTTTCTCAAGCTGTTTTAAAAAAGCATCGCGTCTTAAATTTGGATCACTATCTAGCATACGCACGCTAAATCGCAACTCATTGTTTTCTACACTAACAAAAGGGGTTAAGACTTGCTTTTTAAAATTCTCATCTAAATTTTCATATAAAAACGCTAGAGCAAAATCATCTAAAGCCTTGCCATCATTAATGCTTTTTCCAAGCTCTAGCAAACTTTGCAAGCTAAGCACAGAGCCTACATATTTTTGCTTACTTAAAAACTCATGAACCTTAGCAGCTATTCTTGTTTTTTCACTGCTAAAAAAATACCTATCATCTTTGGCTAAATCATCAAATTCTTGTTCAAATTCATCTAAACTTTCATTTTGTTTTGAATCTTGCTTAAATTTGACAATCACATCTAAAGGCATAGTTCCACCTAGCTCTTTATCTATAACTAGCAAGCCTTGTTTAATCCTAGAACTATCTTTAAAATAACTCACAAAGCTATTTTCTACTTTGATTTGTAAAATTCCATATAAAGCAAAAGCCACACAAAATAAACTTATACCATAGATAATTTTTCTATGTTTTAAACTTGCATTTGCACAAAAACTTAAAAATTTCAACGAATTTTGATTTAGCTCTTTAAAATTTAGACGCGGCATTAATACTAAAATACTCGCAAAATAAATATAAGCTAAAATCAAACTCACACTAATGCCAAGACTCATCATAATACCAAGTTTGATAATAGGCTCAATATCTGAAAAAACAAAACTTAAAAACCCAACAACTGTAGTTAAAATAGCATAAAAACTAGGACTTGCTTTATCAAGTAAGGTTGAGAGTAAAAGCTTATAAACACTAGCTTTTGGGTGTTTGTGACAATTTTCTATAAAATGTACGATCAAATGTATCACAACAGAAACAGTGATAATAAGTACCAAAGCTACATAGTTTGAAGACACTACGGTAATATCAAAGCCCAAAAGTGCGAAAATCCCGCTTGAAGTAAAAAGCGAAATCACGCAAATTCCCAAAGCCAAAAACACTAAGCGCAAAGAGCCAAAAAACCACCAAAGTGCTATAAATAAAAGTCCTATTAAGCTAAGACCATAAATTTTTAAATCACTTTTTACATAATTAATCATATCATTAGCAATCATTTCTACACCGCCAAGATGCAAAAAGTCTCCATTTTGACTATACTTAGATACTATTTTAGTAATTTCTTCTAATCTTTTTGCACTAAATTCCCTTGAGCTTTCTTGATGTTTTTTAATCAAGGCTCTAAAATGCTCTTTTTCATTTTCATTTTGCGCATTATCCCTTGAATTAATCAAATCATTATAAACAAGATCAGGCGCTAGATAAATCAAAATTCCCGTTGTTTTTCCATCTTTTGAGATGATATTATTTTTATAAAAGGGTTGGTTTGAAATTTCTTTTTTAGCTAGATTAATATCCACATCTTGATTAAAAATATTAGGTATATTTTGGATAAGCTCTTTTAGCTCTTTATCTTTAGAACTTGCAAGTAAAGGCGCATTAGCGATAGAAAACACCTTTTGCACACCCTTGATTTTTTCCAAATCGAAAGTTAAGCTTTTTATAATTTCTAAATTTTCTTTAGTAAAAATATCTTTATTTTTAGGGGCAAAAGCAAGCATTAAAAAATTATCATTGCCATAGCGTGCTGAAACTTCTCTATATAGTTTCAAACCCTCATCATGCTCTAAAAGCAAGCTTTCAGCACTTGCATCAACACTTAAATTTTTAGCAAAAAAACTAAAAAATATGCAAAAGATTAAAGTAATCCCCAAAGTTAGCTTTGGGAAATTAAGAAAGATTTTTAAAATTTTACTTAGCATTATTTAGAAAAATCAACGCTAGAAAGCTTTTCAAGTAAGGTTTTAAAATCTCCATTTTGCAAGACATCTTTAAATTGCGAGCGATAAGTTTGTATGATGCTTATACCAAAAATATCTACATCATAAATTTGCCAATCATTATTTTTATCATAAAATTTAAAAATTACAAAATTTTCTTTACCATCTACTATCATAGAAGTTTTCAAAAAAGCTCTTTTATTTTTTTCTTCTAAATTAATCACTTTTAATTTTTGAGAATCATACAAAGCAAGCTTATCTGTGAAGCTTTTTTTAAGGTTTTTTTCAAAAGCTTTATTAAATTCATTTTTTTCATTTTCATTCAATCTTTCATATCTTGTAGAAAGACTAAGTTTAGCCATAAGTTCATAATCAAAAACACCATCAAATAAAACAAAAATTTCTTGCGCTGCTTTAGCTTTGTTATTTTTATTTTGATCTAAAATTTTTAAACTCTCATCAATTTTTTCTTGCATAGTTTTAGAAATATCTTGCAAATTTAAAGCAAATGCAAATACTACACTACAAAGCAAAACTATGATTTTTTTCATTTATTCTCCTTATTTGATGAGCTCTTGGCGTCTTTGTTCATATGCATCGCGTATAAAAGTGTAATAATCTACACTATTTTGGTAAATATCATCTATTTTTTCATGCTCAAAACTTAACTCATTCAGTTTTAATGCAGCATTTACACCCACACCAACCCAAAAATTATCTATATATCCCTCAGGAACCATAAACCAATTAGCAGGCATACTCAAAGCATCTCTTACATTAGATGGTCCCAATAATGGCAACACAAGATGAGGGCCACTACCTACTCCCCATTTGCCCAAAGTTGTTCCAAAATCAGCTTCATAACTTTTTAAAGAAGTTTTGCTTGCACTATCTAACAAGCCAAATCCAAAAATAACATTCACACAAAATCTTCCAAATTCCTCTCCAGCTTTTCTAAATTCCAAACTTAAAAGGTGATTGATAAATCTAAAAGGCGATCTTGTGGTATCAAAAGCATTTTTTACCCCTGTTCTTACAAAATTTGGAGTAACACTTTTATAAGAAAGCGTAAGAGGTCTTAAAAAATAAGTATAAAGATTATAATTAAATTTACTCATAGCTTTATTATAACTATAAAAGCTATCTTTGACTTCTTTTTTTTGGTATTCTTGTTCAAAATCTTCAAAGTCATTGGCTAAAATTAAAGTGTTAAAAAATAAACACGAAATTAGTATGTATTTTAACAAGTTTTTCCTTTTAAAATTTCATAAATTAAAATCATAGATTATACAAAAATTAAAATAAATTTTTACATTAAAATGTTTTGAAAATATTCTTTAAAAAAATTAAAAATTTTTATTTGCTTATAAAATAAGTCATAGAAAATATGCAAAAAATACAAATTTATTTTTGCTTTTAAAAATAAGCTATAATTTTTTCAAAATTTACTACCAAAAGGATAAAAAATGAAAAAAATTTTCACCCTACTTTTTTTATGTATTTTTGGCTATAGTGCTGATGTAAATATCGCTGCAGCTGCAAATGTAGCTTATGCTTTTAAAGCCTTGCAAAAAGAATTTCAAAAAGAAAATCCTGATATTAGTGTTAATGTAAGCTTAGGCGCTAGTGGAAATTTAGTCTCACAAATCAAAAATGGAGCACCATTTGATATATTTATGGCTGCAAATATGAAATTTGCACAAAGCTTATATGATGATAATTTTGCTAGTACAAAACCTGTTATTTACGCTCAAGGAGCTTTAGCTTTACTCAGTGTTAGAATGGATTTAAGCAAAGGATTAGATATGCTTAAAGAAGAAAAAGTAAAAATCATTACCATAGCTAACCCCAAAGCCGCTCCTTATGGTCAAGCTAGTATAGAAACTTTACAAAATGCTAAAATTTATGAGCAAACAAAAGCTAAAATCATCGAAGCAAAATCCATAGGAGAAGCACTTACTCAAACACTAAAAGCAGCTGATGTAGGTTTTATAGCAGCAAGTGCTTTATATGAAGATACGCTAAAATCTTATAAACTCCAAGAAGGAAAAAATTATATTTTAATCAATCCAAAGCTTTATGAACCAATCAACCAAGGTATTATCATCACTTCTTATGGTAAAGATAATGCTAAAGCTAAGAAATTTTATGATTTTATTTTAAGTAAAAAAGCTAAGGAAATTTTCAAAGCTTATGGCTATAATATCCCATGATTAAAGCCAAAATAAATACCATAAAAAATCATGAAAATATAAACTGGGTAGAATTTCTTATAAATAAACATAAATTATATATGCTTGCTTTAGAACTTGATGAAAAAGCAAGCATTAATCAAGAAGTTTTACTTGCTTTTAAAAGTAGCGAATGCTTACTTAGTAAAAAAAATTTAGAAAACTCATTTTTAAATACCTTTTATGCAAAAATCATTGATATTTTCCAAGGACAAATCATCACTATCGTAAGATTAGAAAATGAAATTTGTACTTTCGAAGCTCAAATTAGCACCCATGAGTTTTTAGAGCAAAATTATCAAAAAAATGATTTTGTATTTGCTTATGTACATCCTAGTGCTTTGTTTATCAAAGAGTATTTATGCTAAAACTTGACTTTGAAAAAATCTTTAAAAATAAAGAAAAAGAATTTAAACTTAAGGTTAAATTTGAAGTTAAGGAAGGGGATTTTTGTGCTATTTTTGGAAAAAGTGGCAGTGGCAAAACTACGCTTTTGAGAATTTTAGCAGGTTTTGAAAAAGCACAAGGAATTTGTACTTTTAACGATACTATATTTTTTAATGATAAAAACTTTCTAAGTCCACAAAAAAGAAAACTTGGCTTTGTTTTTCAAGATTATGCTTTATTTGAAAATATGAATGTAGAGCAAAACTTACTTTTTGCTAAAAAAGATCTAAAATTTGCTAATGAACTTTTAGAGCTTTTAGATTTAAGCAAACATAAAAAAAGTCATATTTTAGAATTAAGCGGGGGGCAAAAACAACGCGTAGCTTTAGCAAGAGCCATTATGCAAAAACCCAAACTTTTACTTTTAGATGAGCCATTTAGCGCCTTAGATAATGAGATAAAACTACACTTGCATGATTATCTTTTAAATATACATAAAACTTATAAAATCACTACTATTTTAATCAGTCATGATGTAAGCGAAGTTTATAAACTAGCCAATAAAGTCATCATTTTAGAAAATGGAGCCATCACCAAAGAAGGCTCGCCTAATGAAGTTTTTTTAAAAACACAAGGCTCGCAAAAATTTGCCATAAAAGCACGCATTTTAAAATTGCAAAAGCAAGATAGCATATTTATAGCTATACTTGCCATAGGCAATCAAATCAGCCAAGTAGCACTAAGCCCTTTAGAAGCTAAAGATTTTAAAGAAAATGATGAAGTGCTTTTAAGTCAAAAGGCTTTTGCGCTAAATTTGAGTAAAATACAAAACAAAGTCAATTAAACTTTGTGTTTATTTTTTAGTTTAAAGCACATTCATACTTTGTATCATTACTTTTGCTTTACATTCAGCACAGCAATATAGTGTTTTTATCTTACTTTCATCACCCATAAATCTTGGCTTCATAATGCTAGCGATTTTTTCAATGGCCTTTTTAGTAGCAAATTCTTTCCCACACTCTACACAAGTAAAAAGTTCATCTTGAGCTAAAACCATAAAAGAAAAATACTCTTTTTCTAAATCTATCCCACTTCTTTGAAGCATTAAAGTATCTTTTTCAGCACAACTTGCCTCACAATATCCACAGGTAGTACATAAACTAGCATTAAATTTCAAAGAATTATCCTTAGCATCAGCTACTAAAGCTCCTACATTGCAAGCTCCCACACAAGAAAGACATAAGGTACAGGTATCTGTATTGATAGTGATTTTTCCATAGCGTATCCATTCTTTACTTGGGATATTACCTAAATTTTCTTCTTTTATAAGCTCTCTTAATCTTATAGCAAAATCTTCTCTTTTTAAAAGCGCAGGATTATAAGATATAAATTTAAGATTTTCTATAAAATGCGCTTGATTTATAGCCTCTAAAAGTTCTTTTTCATCTTTAGCTAGAAAAATTGCATTTTGTTTAAATTTTCTTTGAAATATTTCATTCATCAAAGCTATCACTTCTAAAGCACCTTGTGACAAACCATCGCTATAAAAAATCACACTCGCACCACTTGTTTGAAGCATAGCTAAAAAATGTGCTTGATCAAGATAGTTTTCACCTTTAATCATAAAAGGCACTGCATCTTCTTTTAAAGTGATATTTAAATTTTCTATAGACATTTTCTCAGGGATTATTAAAATGATTTTATCTTCATAAAATTTTAAAATTTCATAAAAACTATTGCGTGGCATAGGCGCATAATCAAGCGCCCCGCTAGGACAAATTCCCACACAATCACCACAGTTTAAACAATCCACATGAGAAAATTCTAATTTCCTTTGCTCATCATCTTTTAAAATAGCCACACTAGGACAAATTTCAGCACATTTCCCACAATGAATACTTCTTCTTTCATGGTATTGACAAATGCTATCATCATAACTAATATAATTTCTAAATTTATATTTTGGAGAATTAGAATTTAAAAGTTTTATAAGCTCTTCTTGACTTAAAGTAGTTAGATCATAGCAACCACTTTGTTGATCAAAACTTTCTTTTTTTACATCATATAAGAAAAAATCACAATCAATTTCTACTTGCTCATTATCTTTTAAAGCTATCACGCAAAGCTCGCCCACGCAACCTAAAACACCCAAACATTGCTCATTACTTAGTTTTAAAACCTTGTATTCTTGTTTTTTTAAGCTTTCTATAAGCTCATTTTGATCCTCATTGCTTGCAATAATTACATTTTTACCCACTTCTTTGGTGTATTCTAAATCAAGCCCTAAATCATAAACTTTAGATCTAATCTTATATAAAGACTCAATAGTTTTGGCTTTTTTTAGCACATCATCTTGTGAGTTTTTAAGGTAAAAATTAATCTCAGGTGCATAAACTTCAGGATTTAAAAGCTTTGAATTTCCTATAAAAACTTCTTCATTACAGGCTTTTTGAACTATGTTAATATCATCACTTAAAGGAATTAAATCTTCATTTTCTAAAAATACAAAATCTTTCATAATACTCTCTTTTAAATTTTTTAATCTTAATTATATAAATTTCATTATAAAAAAGTTATAATTTTACTAATTTATTCTTAAGGTTTAAGATGAACAAATTTAGAAATTTTCCACCCATAAACACACTTATAAACGATGGAAACTTGGCTAATTACCCTTTGTATTTAAGAGCTCATTTTGCAAAAATAATTGTTTCAAATTGTAAAAAAGAACTAAGTAAAAATGAAAATTTAAATTTTAGCTTGCAAGATTTACTAAAAAAAACCACTCAAAGTATTGATGAATTTTTAAATGCACAAAGTCAAAGCTTGATCAATGCTACTGGAGTTATCATACATACTAATCTTGGTCGTAGCATTATTGATGAGAGTATTTTTGAAAGAACTAAAGAAATCATCTGCTCTTATTCTAATTTAGAGTTTAATATGCAAAGTGGCAAAAGAGGCTCAAGGTATGACGCACTTAGTGCGAATTTAAAAATATTATTTGATTGTGAAGATTGCTTGGTTGTTAATAATAACGCTTCAGCTGTATTTTTGATCTTAAACACCTTAGCAAAAAATGAAGAAGTTATTACTTCAAGAAGTGAGCTAGTTGAGATTGGGGGAAATTTTAGAATTCCTGAAGTCATGCTAGCAGCTGGTGTTAGGCTAAAAGAAATAGGCACAACCAATAAAACTCATCTGTATGATTATGAAAAAGCTATCAATGAAAATACTAAAATGATTTTAAAAACCCACCGATCTAATTTTGCTTTTAAAGGATTTTTTGAAGAGGTAAGCTTAAGTGAAATTCACACTTTAACAAAAAAGAAAAAAATCATTTCATATTATGATTTAGGCTCAGGCTGGTGTGAAAAAATTAATAAACAACTTAGTAAAAACGAGCCAAGTGTGAAAGATCTTTTAAAACATTGTGATATTTTAAGTTTTAGCGGAGATAAGCTTTTTGGTTCTACTCAAGCAGGCATTATACTTGGAAAGAAAAAATACATTCAACAACTAAAGAAAAATCAACTTCTAAGAATGCTAAGGGTTGATAAAATTACTCTAGCTTTTTTAAATGAAACTACCAAAGCTTACTTAGAAAAAGAATATGAAAAAATCCCCACACTAAAACTTTTAAATGATGATTTAAAAACCATAGAAAAAAAGGCACTCTTTATCAAAGAAAAAATTCCTATAAAATGTGAGTTAAAAGCTTCTAAAAGTTTAGTAGGTGGTGGCTCTATGCCTGATAAAAGCTTAGATACTTTTGTGCTAAGTTTTGATAAAAAAGCTTTGCTTTTACAAGAAAAATTTAGAAAAAAAGGCGTGATTGGCCGTGTTGAAAATGGGCATTTTGTGCTAGATTTTAGAAGTATTTTAGAAAAAGATTTAAACCGTTTAATCCACGCTATCAAAGAGGTATTTCATGCATAGTATCATCATAGGCACTGCTGGACATATTGATCATGGTAAAACTTCGCTTATTAAAGCTTTAAATGGTTTTGAGGGTGATGATTTAAAAGAAGAACAAGAAAAAGGCATTACGATTAATCTTAGCTTTTCAAATTTAAAAAGTGAAAATTTAAATATTGCTTTTATCGATGTACCTGGGCATGAAAGCTTGATCAAAACTATGATAAGTGGTGCTTTTGGCTTTAGAGTATGTATGTTTGTCATAGATATAAACGAGGGTTTAAAGGCTCAAAGTATAGAGCATTTAAGGGTTTTGGAATTTTTAGGGGTAAAAGATGTGGTGCTTATTTTGAGTAAGGTTGATTTATGCAAGAATTTAGCACAAAAACAAACAGAGCTTTTAAAAGAATTAAAAACCTTTAAAATCAATATCTTAAAAGTTTTTCCAACTAGCATTTATGATGAACAAAGTATATTAAATTTAAAAAACTATCTGCTTAGTTTAAAGCCTAAAGAAAATGATGAAAATTTGATTTTTAGATACTACATTGATAGAATTTTTTCTCTAAAAGGTATAGGAGCAGTAGTAACAGGAAGCTTAAATGAAGGAAAAATCAGTAAAAATGAAAAAATCTTTTGCCTTGAAAATCAAAAAGATATCATTGTAAAAAATATACAAATTCATGAAGAAAATGTTTTAGAAGCAAAAGCTTATAATAGAGTTGCTTTAAGTTTAAACTGTGATTATCATGAGTTAAAAAAAGGCTATGTATTAAGCAAAAAAGGTGTTTTTAAAAGTTTTAAAAGTATCGATGGAGTTGTTTTTAATACAGAGATTAAACACGGAAGTATTTTAGAATTTTGCAGTGGCTCAAAAAAACTTAATGCAAAAATTAGTGTAATTAAAGAATTTGAAGATAAAACTTATATTAGTTTAGAGTTTGATAAAAACTTACCTTTGTGTTTTGATGATAAATTTATCTTGCTTGAAAATGGGCGTATTAAAAGTGGCGGTGTGGTGTTAAATGCAGTGAGTGAACCTTTAAAAAAAGATATAAAAGCTAAATATCTAGCGCTTTTAGAACAAAAAGATTTTAAAAAAGTATTTGAGTTTTTAAAACAAACTCACAAACTTGGCTTTGGATTGCTTTCAAGCTATCAACGCTTTAAACTCACTCATGAACAAGCTTTAAACTTGGCAAAAAGTTTAGATCATGTTTTTGTCGATGAGCAAGCTTTAAATGTATATGATTTAAATGCTATGCAAACTTTGAAAGAATTTATTGATTTTATTTTCTCTAAAAATCCTTATGCTTTAATCTCGCCTCATTCTATTGCCTTAAGGCTTAGCTGGGCGAGTGAGAGTTTTTGTGCTTATGTACTCAAGCAAATGCAAGGAAAATTAGATTTTAAAGATGGCGTATGGTTTTTAAAAGGACAAAATTTTGAAAAATTACAAGAAAAGGCTCATTGTGAGCTTTATGAAATTTTAAAAAAAGAAGGTATAAAACCCACCGCACCTTATAATCTTTATGAGTATTTAGAGCTTGATAGAAAAAACGGGGATCTTATCTTAAAAAAACTCACCAAAGAAAACAAAGTCAAAAGATTAGCGCATAATCTTTTTATAGAAAAAAATGCCCTTGAAAATCTCATGCAAGATTTTTTAAAGCTTTTGCAAGATCATCATTTAGATGTCGCTTTTGTAAAAAATCATTTTCAAATTTCAAGAAAATACGCCATAGCTTACTTAGAATACCTTGATAAAAACTATCCTCAAGTGATAAAAATCGAGGAAAAAAGAATGCTAAAAGTATAAGTGTTAAAATTTACATTTTATAATTGTGTGAAAATTTAAAACAAAGGAAAATAATGAAAAAATCTTTAGCTCTTTTAACTCTTGCTAGTTCTTTATTTGCTGCAAGTAATGAAGAAATTATTAATTTTTTTAAGAAAAATCCAAATTTATCAAATGCAAATATTAGTGTTTCTAGTAGAGAAAAAATTCCTGATACTAACTTTGAAGCTGTGATAGTTAATTTTGAAATTAGTGGTAAAAATTTCCAAGAAATCGTTTTTACTCAAGATAATATCATCACAACCGAAGTAATTGATGTAAAAAAAGGTGAGTTTTATTCTCAAGTTTATCAAGCAAAACTCATGGAAAAACAACAAGCTGAATTTTCAAAAAAAGCCTTAGTGGAACTTAAAAAAGAAAAAATGTTTGTTTCTTTAGGCGATAAAAACAAACCTTTGCTTTATGTTTTTAGCGATCCTGAATGTCCATATTGCAGAATGCATTTAGATAAGATAGAAGAAACACTAAAAACTCATCAGGTTAAATTTATCTTAACTCCAATCCATGATACAAGCGCATTTGAAAAATCTGCATTAATCTACAAAGAAAGCAAAAACGCTAAAGATGATGCGCAAAAAATTGCTATCATGAAAAAATACTATGATAAAGATATAAAAGATTATAAAAAGCCTAGTGAAGCTGAAGTTAAAGCAGTAAGAGAAACTTTTGCAAAATACTCTAAACTTGGTCTTCGTGCCGTACCAACCATAATCGATGCTCAAAAATAATCTTTTCTTACTTGTGCTTGCACTGTTTTTAAGTGCTTGCACAGGTCCTATGCAAACTTTTATCCAAACAAACAATGAAGGTATTTTCCTACATGCTAATAAAAATCAAAGTTTTTCTTTACACATCAATAATCCTTCAAAATTAAACACGAATTTAGAAGCCAAAATCACTCAAAAATTACAAAATTTAGGATTGGTTTTAGATAATACTCAAAGTGATTATAAAATTTATATCAATATAGTAGATTTTAAAAAATTTTCTTACGCACAAAGACTAATTGCTTCTAATGCGAGATTTTTTTATAATGACTTTGATAAAATAGATGATGTTTTTGAAATGGAAGTAGAAAATTACTATCTTTTGCAAGTTAATTTACAAATTAGCTACAAAAACTCTACTCAAAGCACCTCGCTTTTAGCAAGAACTGCTTATCTTGGCAACATAGACAGAGCCAAAGAATCTTTAGAAGAAAAAATCGCTAATCAAATAACAAGCTTTTTTTATATGCATTAAAGATGGCATTTAAGCCATCTTTTTAAATATAACCATGATCAATCATCGCATCAGCTACTTTTTTAAAGCCTGCTATATTTGAACCTACTACTAAATTTCCTTCATGATTATAAGCTTTTGCACACTCGTATGAATTTTCAAAAATATTTTTCATAATCTTATGCAATTTTGCATCAACTTCCTCAAAACTCCATTGACACATGCTTGCATTTTGTTGCATTTCAAGTTGAGAAGTTGCCACTCCTCCTGCATTTGCAGCCTTAGCTGGGGCAAATAAAAAGTCTTTTTGATTTAACATAAAATCAATCGCTTCAAGCGTGCTTGGCATATTAGCTCCCTCTGCTACCATACGACAACCATTATGATATAAGGTTTTAATATCTTCTAAATTTAACTCATTTTGCGTAGCACTTGGAAAAGCTATATCACAAGGTATACTCCATACTCCATTACAACCTTGCTTATATGCACTTTTTGGAGTAAAAATAGCACCTTTTTTAAGCGCTGCATAATCACTCACCCTAGCTCTTTTTACTTCTTTAATTTCTTTTAATAAATCCAAATCTATCCCATCTTTATCATAAACAAATCCATCACTATCACTTATTGTGATTGCTTTTGCGCCAAGTTGGTGTAATTTTTCTATGGTATAAATTGCCACATTTCCGCTACCTGAAACTGCGCACTCTTTTCCTTCTAATGCATTGTTATATTTTGCTAGCATTTCTTGAGTAAAATACACACAACCATACCCTGTTGCTTCTGTCCTTGCTAAACTTCCACCCCATGGAATTTTCTTTCCCGTTAAGGTTCCATCAAAATTAGAGCTAATTTTCTTATAAGCTCCAAACATATATCCAATTTCCCTAGCACCAACCCCTATATCACCCGCTGGCACATCGGTGTTTGCACCTATGATTTTTGAAAGTTCAGCCATAAAAGCTTGACAAAAACGCATAATTTCTGCTTCGCTTTTACCTTTAGGATCAAAATTTGCTCCACCTTTAGCACCGCCTATCATTAAACCTGTTAAAGAATTTTTGAAAATTTGCTCAAAACCTAAAAATTTCAAAACATCCAAATTCACACTAGGATGAAATCTAAGTCCACCTTTATAAGGACCTAAACTAGAATTAAACTGCACCCTATAGCCAAAATGTGTTTGAGCTTTACCTGCATCATTGATATATACAACTCTAAAAATAGTCGTTTTTTCAGGCATTACAATACGCTCTAATATCGCATGATCTTGGTAGGTTTTGTTAGATTCAAGTAAAGGTTCTAAAGAATTTAATACCTCAGTTGCTGCTTGAAAAAAGATAGGTTGTCTTGGGGAAATTGTTTGAATTTTTTCTAAAGTTTCGTTGATATATTGTTTAGCCATACTCATAAATTGTCCTTTTTATAGTATCTTGCTGTTTGTTTTAGCTAAAAATTTTTTTAGCGCCATTTGCTCCTTTGTTCCTATTTTGTAGTAAATTAGCTTTAAGTATGCGCTAATTTCCTTTTGAGAAAGATTTCTTGATTTAGAATAATCTAGCAAAATATATTGTGGAATGAAAATTTTACTTTTTGTGAAATTTTTCATCATTCTTTTATAAATAGAAAAATTTTTAACGCAAGAAAAGCGTGCAAAAACAAAAGGTAATTTTGTCTTCTCATACCATAATTCACATAAATCAATATAATCTTTTGGATTTTGCAAATAAAGTTTTAAAGCCTTATCACCGATGATAACCTCCCCTTTTTGCTTTAAAACTTTTGCAAGAGCATTAGAAGTTGCAGAGCTTGCATCTTCTTTGCTTTGAGAATGTTTTTTCACTAAAACGCTTTTTACCTTTTTGCTTGCGCAAATTCCCACATTTAAGGTTTTGTATTTTTTTCTACGACTTTCAATACTTGAGATAATCGCTGCATCAATGCGTCTAAAATACAAATGGCGATTTAGCTTACTAGGAACCCCTTTTTTGTATTCTGTAGTTTGCTTAACATAGCTAGGAAAAGCTGTTTTTTTAAGATAGATATGCAAAGGGAGTAAATTAAGATAATCTATCTTTCCAAAAACCATCTTAGCCTTTCTATGATTAAGTATTAGTATCCTATAAAAAAATATCTTAAATATAAATTAATTTAATTAAAAATATAATCAATACTAAAATTTATATAAAAATTTAATATTTATTATTAAAAATATTTTGTAATCTAAGATTATTAAATAAAAAATAAAATAAGAGAAAGGTTAAATTGAAAGATTGAAAATAAAAATTAAGTTTTATTTAAAAAAATATTTTAAATAAAACTTAATCCATAAAAACTATTGTAAGCTTGCTAAATATTTTTGATAGTCAAATTCTTTGACCAAAGCCACTCCATCTTCAACTGCAGCTTTTGCCACAGCAGCGCTAACTACAGCTTTTACTCTGCTATCAAATGGTTTTGGTATCACATAATCTCTACCAAAGCTAAGCTCTTCTATTCCATAAGCTTGTTTTACCTCATCAGTTACCTCAAGCTTAGCTAAATCAGCCAAAGCCTTAGCAGCAGCTACTTTCATATTTTCAGTGATTTTGGTCGCTTTTACATCTAAGGCTCCTCTAAAAATAAAAGGAAAACCTAAAACATTGTTAATTTGATTTGGATAATCACTTCTACCTGTTCCAACTATAGCATCACTTCTTACTCTTTTAACATCCTCAGGCATTACTTCAGGCACAGGATTAGCTAGTGCAAAAATCACAGGATCCTTAGCCATACTTAAAATCATTTCATCATCTAAAATCTTGGGCGCACTTAAACCTAAAAATACATCAGCACCTTTTAAAGCCTCTCTTAAAGTACTATCTTTGGTATCGCTTACAAATTCTAGTTTGTATTTATTTAAATCATTTCTTTGGGTATTAATCACACCTTTACTATCTACTAAAACGATATTTTTAACCCCTAAATTTCTATACATTCTAGCACTTGCAATACCCGCTGCACCCGCGCCACTTACTACTACTTTAATATCTTCAAATTTTTTACCACTAATTTCCATAGCATTCATTAACCCTGCTGTGGAAATGATCGCAGTGCCATGTTGATCATCATGCATTACTGGAATTCCAAGATCTTGCAAAGCAGCTTCTATTTCAAAGCATTTTGGTGCTGAAATATCTTCTAAATTAATCCCTCCAAAAGTAGGCGCTACAGCTTTACAAAAGGCAACAATCTCATCTACACTATGAGCATTAATTTCTATATCATAAGCATTAACATTAGCAAATTTTTTAAACAAACATGCCTTTCCTTCCATCACAGGCTTACTTGCACTTGCACCTATATTGCCAAGTCCCAAAACCGCACTACCATCACTTACTATGGCAACTAAATTAGCTTTATTAGTGTATTTATAGGCTAAAGTTTCATCTTTTGCTATTTCAAGGCAAGGTTCAGCAACCCCTGGAGAATACGCTAAAGATAAATCATGCGCACTATCCATAGGTTTTTTAGCAATTATATCTACTTTCCCACCAAGGTGGTATTCTAAGGCTTCTTCTTTTAAATTCATTATTTCTCCTTCATGTAAGTTAGTAAATTTTCTATTCTAAGCTTAGCTTTTTGCACTCCTAAAAATTCTAATACTTCAAATATACTAGGACTTACCGAGCTTCCAGTGAGTGCAATGCGTATGGCTTGAGCTAGATCTTTTAACTTAAGATTATTTTCTTCTAAGAATTGATTAGTTAATTCTTCAAATTCGCAAGCATTTTTTTGCTCATTTAAAACCATAGCGTATTTTTCCAAATAAGTTAAATTTGTTACATTAAGAAATTTATCTACAGCCTTTTGATCATATTCTTTTGGTTCATTTAGTAACACTTTAGCCCCACTAATGATATCATGTAAGGTTTTAGCTCTCTCTCTTAACATATCCAGTAAAAATCCTGCTTTTTCATACTGACTTAAATCAAATCCTAAATCTTTTAATTGTCTATTGATTTCTTCAAAAGGTAAAGTTTTAATATAATGAGCATTAAGCCATTCTAGCTTTTTAAAATTATAACAAGACGCACTTTTGTTAATATGATTTGGATCAAAAAGCTCTTGCATGCTTTCTAGTGAAAAAATTTCATCATCGCCATGACTCCAACCAAGACGCACTAAAAAATTTAACAAAGCTTGAGGTAAAATTCCCATATTTTTATACTCCATCACATCAGTTGCCCCATGACGCTTAGAAAGTTTTTTACCATCTTCTCCATGTATCATAGCCACATGATAAAATTTAGGAATTTTAAAGCCTAACGCTTCATAAAGAACTATTTGTTTTGGAGTATTTGATAAATGATCATCCCCTCTTATAACATCACTTACGCCCATTAGTGCATCATCAATTACAACGGTTAAATTATAAATTGGACTACCATCACTTCTTGCAATTACAAAATCATCTAAAATATCTTCAGCCTTAAAACTAACCTCACCTTTAATACCATCTATAAATTTAATCTCTCCACTTTGTGGTGCTTTTATACGTACCACTGGCTCAATACCACTTGGAGGGGTTCCTTTAAAATCTCTATATCTACCATCATATTTTGGGCGCTCTTTAGCTGCTTCTTGCTTAGCTCTTAACTCATCAAGCTCTTCCTTGCTCATATAACAATAATAAGCCTTACCCTCATCCAATAATTTTTGAATGTATTTTTTATAAATATCAAATCTTTGGGATTGATACTCAATCGTTCCATCATAATCAAGTCCACACCATTTAAATGCTTCTATAATAGCTTGTGTAGCTTCTTGTGAATTTCTTTTTAAATCCGTATCTTCAATACGCAATAAAAACTTACCCTTATTTTTTCTTGCATAAAGATAATTATATAAAGCTGTTCTTAAGCCTCCAATGTGTAAATATCCAGTAGGAGAAGGAGCAAAACGCGTTGTGATTTCTTGCATATTTTTACCTTTTTTAAATTTTTATTGTTATAATGCTATATTTACACTTAAATAAAGGTTTTATATGAGAAAATTTTTAATATCTTGTTGTTTTGCTGCAAATGTTTTATATGCTCAAACCCTTGGTGGCGTAGCAATGATAGTAGAAAATCAACCTATTACTCTTTATGATATAGAACAAACCATGAAAGAATTAAAAACTAACGATAAGCAAAAGGCTATAGCATTTTTAGTAGATGATAAAATTCAACAAAGTGAAGCTAAAAAGCTAGGAATTTATGTAAGTACTTTTGAGCTTAATGAAAAATTAGACCAAATAGCAAAAGGCAATAAAACTGACATTAATGGTTTGCAAGCAAGAATGGAAAAAGATGGTTTAAGTTTTGAAGTTTTTAAAAATAAGGTTAGAAAAGATCTTGAAAGAGAAAAACTTTATAGAAGCATAATGCAAAATGCAAAAATCAATATCGATGATGAAACACTAAAGCATTTTTATGAAAGCAATCTTGATAAATTTAGCACTTTTTCAAATATAGACTTAGTTGTTTATAATTCTACTAATCCTGAGCTTTTACAACAACTTGCACAAAATCCTATGTATAAAAATTCTCAAATTAAATCAAAAGCCATTAGTTTAAACGCAGCTAGCATAGATCCAAGATTGCTTGCTTTATTAAATAATACCAAAATAGGAGAATTTACACCGGTATTAAATGGCGAAAATGCTTATATAGTATATTTTGTAAAAGAAAAATATGGTAAAAACCCTATCGAATTTGATTTAATCAAAGATCAAATTACAAATGCATACACTATAAATCAAAAAGAACAAGCTTTAAAAAATCATCTTGATAAAATAAGAGCTAATGCTCATATAGAAGAATTAAGATAGGTTAAAAAAACCTATCTTAATTAATGTCTTGAAAGATAATTTGTATCATAATTATTATTGATAAAATCTGCATTATCCATCATAGCTAAATGAAAATCTTTAGTTGTTTTAATCCCACCTACGATAAGCTCTTGCAAGGCTATTTTCATTTTAGAAATAGCTGTATTTCTATCTTCTCCCCAAACAACTAACTTTCCAATCATAGAATCATAATAAGGAGGCACACTATAATCTTGATAACAATGACTTTCCATTCTTACATTGCGTCCTGCTGGAGCTACATATTTGGTAATCTTACCTGGACATGGCATAAAGGTTTTAGAATCTTCAGCAGTGATTCTACATTCTATAGAATGGCCTTTAAGTTTTATTTCTTCTTGTTTTGGCAAAGGATACCCTTCTGCTACTTTAATCATAAGCTCGATAATATCCACCCCACTTACCATCTCACTCACACAATGCTCAACTTGTAAACGCGTATTCATTTCTATAAAATAAAAATCTAAATTTTTATCCACTAAAAATTCAAAAGTTCCTGCACCTTCATAATCAATAGCCTTAGCTGCTTTAACTGCGGTTTCATGAAGTCTTGCTCTTGTTTTTTCATCGAGTAAAATTGCAGGAGATTCTTCTATTAATTTTTGATGGCGTCTTTGCATAGAACAATCTCTTTCGCCCAAATGAATTACATTACCAAAGCTATCTCCTATGATTTGCACTTCTATGTGGCGTGGGTTTTGGATATATTTTTCCATATACATAGTTCCATCACCAAAAGCGCTCATAGCTTCACTTTCAGCTGACCAATAAGCTTTTTCTAAATCTTTTTCATCTTCGACTACACGCATACCACGGCCACCACCGCCTGCTGCTGCTTTTAAAATCACAGGATAACCTATTTCTTTAGCAAGCTTTTTAGCTGCTTCAACTCCATTTAAAGCCCCATCGCTTCCTGGTATAACAGGCACACCTGCTCTTTGCATTACTTGCTTTGCTTTGCTTTTATCACTCATTAATGCCATAGCAGCTACGGAAGGGCCTATGAATTTGATATTATGTTTTGCACAAATTTCAACAAAATTTTGATTTTCACTTAAAAATCCATATCCTGGAAAAATCGCATCCGCTTCGCTAATTTCAGCTGCACTAATAATAGCTGGGATATTTAAATAACTTTCTGAACTTCTTGCATTTCCTATGCAAATACTTGCATCAGCATATTTTAAATACAAAGCATCTTTATCTGCAGTTGAATACACACAAATTGCTTTTTTTCCCATTTCTTTTACAGTTCTTAAAGCTCTTAATGCAATTTCTCCACGATTTGCTATTAAAACTTTTTTAATTTCCATTTTATAATTTCTCCACCACAAATAAAGGCATGCCAAATTCTACAGGCTGACCATCTGCAACTAGTACTTCTACTATTCTACAATCATACTCAGCTTCGATTTCATTCATGATTTTCATCGCTTCAATAATTGCTATAGTACTTCCTTTTTTAATAGTTTGTCCTGCTTTAGCAAAAGGTGCTGCACCTGGGCTTGGAGCTTGATAAAAAGTACCTACCATAGGACTATTGATAGTTGGTTTATTAGAAGAGCTTGAGCTTGCTTTGGTTTCATTAACTACATTTACATTAATTGGCTGTGGAGCTGGAGCAACTGGAGCTGGAGCTGGTAATTCACAACATAAATCTTTTTCTAGTTCTATTTCAAATCCATCTTGTTCTTTTATTTTAATCTTGCTTATACTTGCTTCTGCAAAAAGTTGCATTAGTTCTTTAATTTCTTCTTTTGTCATATATTCTCCTTAATTTATAAGACTTAATTTATAATTATATATAAAAATACTAAAAATAACTTCAATTATTTATTTTTTACTTTTATTTTAAGATATAATTTAAAAATTCACTTTAATTATAAAGGACAAAAATGGGCTTAAAAGCAGATAATTGGATCAAAAAAATGGCATTAGAGCACAATATGATAGAGCCATTTTGCGAAGCAAATATAGGCAAAGGTATAGTTAGTTATGGGCTTTCAAGCTATGGATATGATATAAGAGTTGGAAGAGAATTTAAAATTTTTACTAATGTAAATTCCACTGTTGTAGATCCTAAAAATTTTGTAGAAGAAAATGTAGTGGATTTTGAAGGTGATGTTTGCATAGTTCCTGCAAACTCTTTCGCCCTAGCAAGAACGGTTGAGTATTTTAAAATGCCAAATGATGTTTTAGCCATTTGCCTTGGTAAAAGCACTTATGCAAGATGTGGCATCATAGTAAATGTAACTCCTTTTGAACCAGGTTTTGAAGGACATATCACTATAGAAATTTCAAACACAACCCCACTACCTGCTAAAATTTATGCTAATGAAGGTATAGCTCAAGTTTTATTTCTACAAGGAGATGAGCCTTGTGATGTAACATATGCTGATAAAAAAGGCAAATACCAAGCCCAAACAGGTATAACTTTACCAAGAATTTTAAAATAATTTTATTTTCAGCCGATATAAAAACTTAGTCAAGTAATAGGAAAATAAATATGTTTAATGGAAAAAGCATTTTAATCACCGGTGGTACAGGAAGTTTTGGAAAGACTTATACAAAAACTTTACTTCAAAAATACCAACCTAAAAAAATCATCATCTATTCACGCGATGAACTTAAGCAATTTGAAATGGCAAGAGAATTTAATGATAATTGTATGCGTTATTTCATAGGCGATGTAAGAGATAAAGAAAGATTAAATATAGCAATGAAAGATGTGGATTTTGTAATCCATGCAGCTGCTATGAAACATGTACCAATTGCAGAATATAATCCCATGGAATGTATAAAAACTAACATCCATGGAGCACAAAATGTAATTGATGCGTGTTTAGAAAATAATGTAGAAAAATGTATCGCACTTTCAACCGATAAAGCATGTAATCCTATTAATTTATACGGAGCTACAAAGCTTGCGAGTGATAAGCTTTTTGTAGCAGCAAATAACATCGCAGGAAGCTCTCATACTAAATTTAGTGTTACACGATATGGTAACGTAGTAGGCTCAAGAGGCTCTGTTATACCATTTTTCAAAAAACTAATCAATGAAGGTGCCAAAGAACTTCCTATTACAGATGAGAGAATGACAAGATTTTGGATATCTTTAGAAGATGGAGTTAATTTTGTACTGAATAATTTTGCATGCATGCATGGAGGAGAAATTTTTGTACCAAAAATTCCTTCTATGAAAATCGTTGATTTAGCTAAAACCATGGCTCCTAATTTGACTCATAAAATCATAGGCATAAGAGCAGGTGAAAAACTACATGAAATTATGATTTCAAGAGATGATAGTCATTTAACTTATGAATTTAAGGATTATTACGCTATAAGCCCAAGTATTCAGTTTAATAATATTGATATTGATTTTAGCATAAATGCAAAAGGTCAAAAAGGCAAAAAAGTTTCTAATGGTTTTTCTTATAGTTCAGATAATAATCCATCATGGATTAGCCAAGAAGAACTTTTAAATATCATTAATCATACTAAGGTAGATTAATTATGCTTACTTATTCTCATCAAAATATTGACAATCAAGACATACAAATAGTTTGCGAAGCTTTAAAAGATGATTTTTTAACCGGTGGTAAAAAAGTTGAAGAATTTGAACAAGCCCTTTGTGAATATATAGGTGTAAAATATGCTTGCGTACTAAATTCAGCTACTTCTGCCTTACACCTTGCGTATTTATCTTTAAATGTAAAAGATAAAATCGTTTTAACAACCCCTATAACTTTTGCAGCAACTGCAAATGCAGCTTTAATGGCAGGTGCTAGGGTTGAGTTTATAGATGTAAAAAGTGATGGAAATATTGATGAGAAAAAACTTGCTTTAAGATTAAGCCAAGATAGCTCCAATATAGGAGCAATTTGCGCGGTTGATTTTGCTGGAAATAGCGTAGAAATGGATGAAATCTTAACCTTAGCTAAACAATATAACATCCCACTGATTGATGATGCAAGTCACGCCCTAGGTGCTATTTATAAAGATCAAAAAGTAGGATCTATGGCGGATTTAAACATATTTTCCTTTCATCCAGTTAAACCTATCACGACCTTTGAAGGTGGTGCTGTTGTTAGTAATAATAAGGAATTAATTTCAAAAATCAAGCTTTTAAGAAGTCATGGCATAGTCAAAAAAAGACTTTGGGATAGTGATATGATCGATTTAGGATATAACTATCGTTTGAGTGATGTGGCCTGTGCTTTGGGCATAAATCAACTTAAAAAACTTGATAATATGCTAGAAAAAAGAGAAATAATCACAAGTTTTTATGATAAAGAGTTTGAAAAAAATCCTTATTTTAGCATCATAAAAATCAAAGATTATAAAAAAAGCTCGAGACATTTATATCCTATTTTGCTTTTCCCTGAATTTTATTGCCAAAAAGAAATTATTTTTGAAAAATTATTAAATTTGGGCATAGGTGTACAAGTGCATTACAAACCTACTTATGAATTTAGTTATTATAAAAACCTATATGGAAATTTATTCTTAGAAAATGCGGATAATTTTTACAAAGCCCAGCTTAGTATACCTGCTCATCAAGAAATGAGCTTAAAAGAAGCACAATTTATTAAAGATAGTTTATTTAAGATTTTAGAAGAAACTAAAAAGGGATGTTGTGAGTAAAAGTATACATGAGCTAGCTTGTAAGCTTTTTCCTATATGCAGAAGCATTACAGGTGAAGGTTTTAGACAAAGCTTGAAAATACTTGATGAGGCTATGGGTGGAGGTATATTAAAAATTCACTCTATAGCAAGTGGGAGTAAAGTGTTTGATTGGGAAGTGCCTGCTGAATGGGAAATAAACGATGCTTATATCATCACTCCAGATGGAGAAAAAATTTGTGATTTTAAGCAAAATAATCTTCATGTGTTAAACTATAGCGAAGGTATAGACACAGAACTTGATCTAGCAAGCCTACAAGAACATCTTTACTCTATAGAAGACTATCCTGATGCTATACCTTATGTGACAAGCTATTATAAAAGGCGTTGGGGATTTTGCATCAAACATGAAGATAGGGTTAAACTAAAAGAAGGAAAATATAAAGTTTTCATAGATGCAAAACACCATGAAAATGGGGTTTTAAACTATGCTGATTTACTCATACCTAGCACACAAGAAACAAAAGATGAAATTTTAATCTCTACTTATCTTTGTCATCCATCTATGGCAAATAACGAGCTAAGTGGCCCTGTAGTAGCTGCGTTTTTAGCTAAATGGCTTTTAGAGCTTAAAGAAAGAAAATACAATTATCGTTTTGTTTTTGCTCCTGAAACCATAGGGAGTATAGTTTATCTTAGCAAACATTTAAAGCATTTACAAAAGCATACCAAAGCAGGCTTTGCACTCTCTTGCATAGGTGATGATAATGCTTACTCACTCATACACACTCCAAGTGAAAATACCCTAGCAGATAAAGTAACCTTGCATACCTTAAAAGAAAAAAATAATTTTAAAGAATTTAGCTTTTTAGATAGAGGTGGAAATGAAAGACAATTTTGCGCACCCTTAATCAATTTACCTGTTGTAGGAATCTGCAGGACTAGATTTGGCGATTATAAAGAATACCACACTAGTAAAGATGATTTAAATTTCATCAGCGAAGAGGGATTACAAGGTGGTTTAAAAGCTATGCAAGAAATCATCATGAATTTAGAAATAAATGAAACTTATAAATTAACAACATTTTGCGAACCTAATTTAGGCAAAAGAAACTTATACCATACTTTAAACCAAGGAGTTGTCAAAAAACCAATCTCGGTCGATTTTCTAGCCTTTTGTGATGGCAAAAATGATGTTTTAGATATAGCCTCAAAGCTTGATATACAAGCTTATGAATTAAAAGATTTAGTAGAAAAATTAAAATTTCACGAATTAATAAAATGAAATATTTCTTAAAATATAATAATAAAAATTATTCTAATGTTGATTTATTGAAAACTTTTGAAAAACTTGATATTAAAAAAGGTGATATTTTATGCGTTCATACAGAATTATTTAATTTTGGTAGACCGTTGCTTCCTAGAAATGAATTTTTACAAACTATATTGGATTGTTTTTTTGAAGTTATAGGCAAAGAAGGTACTTTAATTATGCCTACATTTACTTATAGTTTTTGCAAAAATGAAGTTTATGATAAATTAAATTCTCCAACAAAAATGGGTGCTTTAAATGAATATTTTCGTAGATGGGGGGGGGTAAAACGCACCAATGATCCTATATTTTCTTTTGCCATTAAAGGAGCTAAAGAAGAATTGTTTTTAAAGGATACTACAAGTTGTTTTGGAGAAAATTGTGTATATGAAACACTTCGAAAAAATAATGGAAAAATAATGCTATTTGGAACATATTTAATAGGATATACATTTACTCATTATATAGAAGAAGTAGCTAAAGTACCCTATAGGTATTTTAAAAATTTCAAAGGTATTTTAATAGATGAAAATAATATTAAGCATAATACAAATATAGACTATTATGTAAGATATATAGATAAAAATTCTTCAATCTCTAAGCAACAACAAATAAATATATTAAAAGAAAACAATAATTTCAATATAATTAATTTTGCAGGTTCTCACATAGTGAGTCTTGAAAGCAAAAGATATTTTTTAGATACAATGAGATATTTAAAAGATAATCCATATGGTTTACTAAAGGAATAAAATGACAACCCACATCAATGATTTTTTACAAGAAAGCGTTGCTAAATTTGGAAGTAAAAATGCTTTTGTTGAGTTTAATGGCAGAAGTATAAGCTATAAAGATTTTGATGATTTAAGTAAAAAAATAGCAAGTAAAATTCTTTCTAAACTTCCTACAAAAAGCACACAAGAACCTGTATTAATCATACTTCCTAAAGGGATTGATTGTTTGCTTTCTTTTTTTGGTGTAGCAAAAAGTGGAAATTTTTATACACTTTTAGATGAAAAAAGTCCTAAAGAGCGTGTAGAAAAAGTCATAGAAGTTTTAAAACCAAAGCTTTTAATCACTTCTAAAAAATTAAATTTAGGTTTTAATCTTGATACTATCTTCACAGAAGATTTTGAAAGCTTTGATATAAATGAAAATGCTTTAGAAAAAGCTTTAAATAATCACATAGATACAAACTTGCTTTATGTCTTTTTTACAAGTGGAAGCACAGGAACTCCAAAAGGAGTGAGTATAAGTCATAAAAGTGTTATTGATTATACTTTTTGGGTATGTGAGACTTTTAAACTAAGTCATGAAGATATACTTGCTAATCAAGCGCCATTTTATTTTGATAATAGCATTTTAGATATTTTCTCATCTATAAAAGCAGGCGCTACACTTCACATACTTCCAAATCATTTATTTGCTTTTCCAAATAAAATAATGGAGTATTTAGTTAATAATGAAGTAAATACTATATTTTGGGTGCCTTCTGTACTGATTTATTTTGCTAATACCAACGCTCTTGATACTTTCAAACTAGAATGTTTAAATAAAGTCCTTTTTTGTGGTGAAATCATGCCAAATAAGCAATTAAACATTTGGCGTAAACACCTTCCTAATGCTTTATTTGCAAATTTATATGGACCTACAGAAATTACTGATGTATGTTCTTTTTATATAATTGATAGGCAATTTAGCGATGATGAACTTTTACCTATAGGAAAAGCTTGTAAAAATACTCAGCTTTTAGTATTTGATGAGGATTTAAATTTAATTACTCCAAGTCAAGTGGGAATTAAAGGCGAGCTTTATGTAAGAGGGACTTGTCTTTCTTTAGGGTATTACAACGATAAAGAAAAAACACAAAAAGCTTTTGTACAAAATCCTTTGCATGATAATTACCTAGACTTGCTTTATAAAACAGGTGATGTAGTAGCTTATAATGATTTTGGCGAGCTTTTATGCTATGGAAGGATAGATCATCAAATCAAATACATGGGTCATCGTATAGAACTTGGAGAGATAGAAAGCATTATAAATTCTCATGAGAATGTAAGAAATTGTGCTTGTATTTTTAAAGAAGATATTATTTGTTTTTACGAATGCAAGGAAGAGTTAGATTTTAAAAACTTTTTAAAAGACAAACTCCCTGTTTACATGATACCTAAAAAATTTGTTAAAATAGAACAATTTGCTTTAAATGCAAATGGGAAGATTGATAGGAAGGTTTTAATAAACTTTTACAATAAGCAAAATGAAGTTTTATAAACATCAATAAATAATAAAGTCAATAAAACAGCATTTATATTCTATTTTACAAAATTAAATATGGTATAATCTTTAAAAATTTAGTATTTAAAAGGAAGTATTTATGAATATTACGATTGAAAATATACAGAATATGTTTAATGCAATTAATAGAAGTGACATTAACGAGAGTAGTCGCAATTTAGTAGATGAAGATATTATTGACAGTATGGATATGATGAAATTAATCTTAGAAATAGAAAAATTTATTGGAAAAAATTTAGACGCTAAATATATAACTCCAGATAATTTTGAGGATTTTTCCGCAATAAAAAATATGCTTGAGACTATATAATCTCAAGCACAAATTTATCACCTTTATCTTTAAAAGTAAAAACTTTATCTTTGCAAGGATAACTTATACTATCTTCTTTTATATCAAAAGTTTTATCTTTTAATTTTTCAAGCATTAAAGGTAATTCTTTATTAAACATGGCTTTATCAGTTATACCACAACCATGATCTAAATTTTTAACAAATTTGCCATCTATATCTTCTTCTTTTATTAAATGAAAATTTACTTCATATCCTAAGGCTTTTAAAAATTCCATAAATTGTGTTTTATACTCATAAGATGTCATTTCATCTGCTGAGCTATGATAGCTTGTATAAATTATATTTTTACTTTTATTTGCTTGTATAAGTAAATGATCTTTATTTAGTAATGTTCTAATTAAAAAATTTTCATCTTTAAAACAATAAGGAGAATTTCGATCAGCATTCCAGAGTGTTTTTAAATAAGCACCAATTGTATAATTTTGTCCATGATAAAATGCATCAACATTATTTAAGTCTTTTCCTATAATATAACCTAAAAGCAACATCGCTTCACCTGAATTATCTATCACTCCATCAATATACCATGGAGCTATTTTTGCAATCAACAATGAAAGATATCCCCCATAAGATTTTCCACTATATATTTTAGGTAAAGTTTTAAATTTGGGATATTTTTTAATGATATCTTTTAAAACATTTACATGATCAATTGCAGCCATAATGCCATAGTTTTGATATTCATCATTTGGAGGACATAAGTCTAATGACAAAAATATTTTATAATCTTTATTTAAACAATCTTTTTGTTTTAAAGAAGTAATATTTGCATCTAATATCTTAAAATACTCTCCTGCATTAAAAGCATTCATTCCATCAATATTTATTTTAAACATATTTAAAGTATTTTTAAGTTTAATTACAGTTTGTGGATCAAATAAAAAACTAGCACTATATTTTTTATCTTTTTCATTAATCCTACAACTAAAACAATGATATAAAACATTTACCGCTACAACATCAAATTTTTTTGCAACAAATTCTCTGTTAAAATCCATTATAGATAAATCAATATTTGCACCATAACCACCTATGATAAAAACTATAGCTTTCATAGTTTTTTCATCATCATAACTTATTCTATATTCAAGCTTATTTTTTCTTTTTATACCAAGTTCTACATCATCACAAGAATCAATAAAATAAGTTTCATTTTTTAGCATTTTAATTACTCAAAATATTGTGTAAATTCATCATGATATTTTTTTTCTAAATTATCATAAACCTCTTGAACGCTGTTAATAAATTTTTCATTTTTATATGCTTGCATAGTCATAGAATTGATCTCTTGAAAAGCAAAGAAATCAAATTTTTCTTCATGCGTTAAATCTTCAAGATAAATTACTTTTTTATAATGATCATAAGTATATTGCTTAAGAGTATCTTCGATAATTTCAAGCACTTTAAATACAAAAATCATTATAGGTTCTTTTCTTAAAATTAATGTATTTTCTTCAAATTCTTTCAAAAATTCATCATTTTTTCTATGTGTAATCGTACAATAATGCTTTTTCGCATCTTTATAAAATATATCAAATAAAGCACAAGGCTTAACTCCTAAAAAATTTCCATCATAATCAACTTGTGGATAATATGGATAAAGCTTGCAAATTAAAGGGCGTAAGCTATGTGGATCACAAAGTCCATTTAAATCACATTTTGCAAAATACATATTAATTTTTTTGCCGTTTTTTAAAGTTAGCGTATTGACTTTTCCATTTTCTAAATAATTATTCCCAGCTTGTTTTAAGCTAAGATATTCAATTTCTAACATTGGCAAAATCACTGCATTTGATTTATTAAATTTAAAATATTGTGCATATATATTATGACAACATCCTCCATTACAAGTTTTATAACATTGTGGTGCAAAAATAAATTCTTTATCTTTTAAAGTGCTAAAAAAATTTTTCATTATTGTCCTTTGCTTTTTTGAATTTCTAATAATATTTTATTATTAATTTCTTTAAAAGTATAGATTAAATCATCACTCTCATAAGAAATTTCTTTTTTACAAATTTTATCGTTAAATGGTTCTTCTAAAATTTGTGGCAAATGCTTTTTGATAAGCAATTTCACAGGTATCCCCATGCCATGTTTTAAATTTTTAATAAATTTTCCATCAATTTGCTTTTCATCGTATATTTTTATAATTTCAAGATCAAAACCAAGCTCATTTAATATATCAATACAAGCTTCTTTTTCCTCTAAAGGAACATATTCATCATGAATGCTATAATATATAATATATTTTGGTTTTGGGTATTTTGCTTGAGTGGATAAGTGATTTTTATTTAAAATTTCTCTAATTAATTTTCTTGCATTAGAAAAATAATAAGGTGATTTTTTATTAGTAGTCCATAGCGTTTTTTCACAAGCACATAATCTAATATTATTAAAAAAAGCAAAAGTTGCAAAACATGCATACTTACTAAAATCAATTTCTTTCCCAAAACCTATATACCTCCATGCATCACCTTCTAAGGTTACATGAGTAGAATTATCAAGCACAACATCTATAAGCCATGGAGCTATTTTTGCGCATAAAAACGCCATATACGATCCATGAGATACACCAACTGTTATAATTTTTAATTTTTTATTTTTAAAAATACTTGTTTTTGCATAAAGTAAAGCATTTAAAACATCAATAGTTTGCATAATGCCATAATTTTGATATTCATTATTTGTAGTGTTTAAACTAACACTTAAATTTAAAAAATAATCCCTATTTAACTCCCAATCATCTTTCATAGTTTGAATTTTTTTATTAAGATAATCCATAGCAGGATGAAATTCTTCAAAAGTATTTAGTTTTTGTATATCATAAGGAATTGTTATATCAAGAGCTTTTATGCTTGCTTCAAAAATTAATTTATCAATATCATCCAAATACCACTTTGCTCCAATTTGAGGACGATTTCCTATAGCATGATAATTAACACTCATTAATGCCACATCATATTTTGTAGCAAAATACTCCATATTAAATTTAAGCACAGGATCGTTTATATCAGCCCCAAGCCCTTGTATAATACAGACTATAGCTTTAATATCTTTACTATCATCATATGTAAGTATAACTTCAGGCTTACTTTCTCTTTTTATACCAAGCTCAATATCATCGCAAGAATCAATAAAATAAGTTTTTTTTTGGAGCATTATTTTCTTTCTATAAATTGCAATTTTAGCTATTATATCCAAAAATTCAAGAAATTACCGTGAATTTTGCAATTATGTTTTATAAGAAGATTAAATATTTATTTTATTTTTTATTTGATAAAAAATTGAAATTTCTATATACTTTTTATCTTAAAGAATATTATAAAATAGATCAAAATACTTAATTGTCTAATATAACACTTATATTTTTACATCAAAGTATAAAAAAGGTTTTAAGTGGAATGGTTTAAAAAAGAAGATATTCAAGCAATTTTCATAAGTTCTTTTATTATAGCTATAATATCTATATTGTGGATGTTTGACTTAAATTTTATTTATAAGTTTATAGATATTAAATTTACATCTTGGAATTTTGATAATATCTTTGAAAAAACATCCTATTTTAGCATTTTTAATATTATATTGTTTTATATATTTTTTGCTATGTGTTTTACTTTTGCTTTTGTTTTTATGAAATATGATATTAAAAAATACCTCACAAACTTCAGTATTATTTTTATACTTTCTATTTTAACCAACTTTGTTAGTACTCACGAATTTGCTAAAACTTGGCAATTAGAAACACCACTAATAGCCTTAATTATAGGACTTTTAATAGGAAACATCTTTCATATTCCCAAATGGTTTAAAGACACCTTAACTACAGAATTTTATGTCAAAATAGGCATTATACTCATGGGAGCCACCTTGCCACTAACTTTAATCATACAAGCAGGCTCTATAGCGATTATACAAGCTTGTATAATCACAATCATCACTTTTTTCTCTATATTTTTTATTGCTACTAAATTTTTTAAACTTGATCCTAGATTTGGAGTAACATTAGGTGGAGGAGGATCTATATGCGGAGTAAGTGCTGCCATAGTTATAGGAAATGCTGCAAAAGCTAAGCAGGAACATATTTCAATCACAATTAGCATAGTAGTATTTTGGGCAATATTAATGATACTATTTTTACCATTTTTATGCAAAATTTTAAATTTAGATCCCGGAGTTGCTGGAGCATGGATAGGCACATCAGAATTTGCTGATGCAGCGGGAATAGCTGCTGCATCAGCCATAGGAGATGAAAGAGCTATAGCAGCTTTTACTCTAATAAAAGTGCTGGGCCGTGATATGTTTATTGGTATTTGGACTGTTTTGGTGGCTTTTCTTTCTATAACTTTTTGGGAAAAGAAAAATAACAAAAAAACCAATATAAAACTAATATGGCAAAGATTTCCTATTTTTATAGCAGGTTTTATATTTATGTCTATTTTTACTACATTTTTTATAATTTCTTTGCAAGATCATGGTAAAATTTATCAAAATGAAGTTTTATCGAGTATAAAAAATTTTAGAAATTGGATTTTTACTTGGACTTTTTTATGTATAGGTTTAAGTGCAAATATTAAACAAATTTTATTACTAGGATACAAACCTCTAATAGCTTTTAGCCTAGGTGTTATGATTAACCTCCCTTTGGGTTTTATATTATCTAATTATATTTTTGTTGATTTTTGGAAAAATTTTTTAAGATAAGGATTATATGTGGATTATAAATTACTAGATTTAAAAAACATATTAACTCAAAATATTAATCCTGAACATGAAGTAGTATTTATTGCTGGGAATTTAGCAAATTTTGGACGCTTCAACTCAAATAACAAAAAGGATTTACTTGATTTAATCATAGAAAGCATCATGCAAGCTAGCAATGAAAAAAGCACCATAATGACTCAAACTATGAGTTTTCAAATTTGCAATACAGATATTCCATTTCATCGTTATACATGGGCAAATTTAGGTGCTTTTGGTAATTATTTATTAAATCTTGATGGTAGCATAAGAAGTTTACATCCTTTTGCTTCCTATACAGCATTTGGTAAAAATGCAAAGATTTGCGATTGTCAAATTCCTTTTGCATATGGCTTGCAAAGCCCATATGATAATATGCTTAAATATGATAATATTTTAATGATAAGTATGGGTATGAAGCCAAATATGACTTGCTCCATAGTTCATCATGCAGAATTTAATATGCATGTTCCTTATAGATATATCAAAGAATTTAATCATCCCATACAGTTAAATGATGAAATTACTTATAAAAAATTTTATCTTCATGTATTATATAAAGAATACTACGAGGAAAACTACAAAAGAAATCTTAATATTAATTTTTTTAACTACTTTTTGCAAGAAAAAAAGCCATAATCAAAGAATTTTCTTTAGGGAAAAATGCCATTTATATTTATAATTATAAAGATTTTTACAATTCTTGCATAGAATATCTCCAACAAAACATTTATGCCTGGATGAGCGAAGAACCAAAAATAAAACCTTTTATATTTTAAAATGGAAAAGATATGATAAAAAAACTAGAATTTAATTTTAAAGAAAATCGTAATTATATACATGGAACAAATATTTATAATACATTATTATCTATATACAAAGATGATATTATTTCAAATTTTGAAATTTCTTTTCACAATATTGCTTATAATAATTTAACTTTAACCGATACCAAACCCGATGATTTAAAAGATCTGAGATTTATTTGTCATTTTATAGCAAAAGATTCCATGACACATTACCTTTATGGAATCGATAATCCACTTTCTAAACCAACACTTTCTAAACCTTATCCAGAAGAAAACATCACAAAAGATGCCACTATCAACCATGATGAAAAAAGTATTATTTTAAATAATACTAGCAACTTTACTTATATAGAAGAAATTGTCGCTTTGAATAAGCATTTGCTAAATAATATTTTTCCTCAAGCTAAAGGAAAATGGTATTTTTCAAAATTGCAATTCCAAAACATTCCATTAGAAAAATCTTATCCTATTAAGATTGTTTTTAAAAGCAATTTTAATTTTTTAATTGTAAAAAGTGAAATTTATTTTAATGATAAATTTATGGGATTTATTTATTTTAGTTTAAAATAAAGGTATGTTAATGCTAGGTATTTCTGATATAGGAACTTATATTTGTTCTGATAAAATTTCTAATTTTGATAGAAAAACAGATTTTGATATCAATGATGAGTTTATTAAAGAAAAAATAGGCTTTCAAAGTCTTAGCAAAAGCTCAGATGATGAAAAAACCTCTACCTTATGTTTAAAGGCATTTGAAAAAATAAAACACAAAATTGATTTATCTAATATTGATTGCTTGATTTTAATTTCACAAAACCCCGATGTAAAAATTCCACATACTTCAGCAATTTTACATAACAAATTAAATCTTTCCAAAAATTGCGCTTGTTTTGATGTAGGACTTGGATGTAGTGGTTATGTATATGGACTTTCCATTATACTTTCTTTTATGCAAAATAACAATTTAAAGCATGGCTTGCTATTTACCTGCGATCCTTATAGAAAAATTATAGATGATAATGATAAAAATACTTCCTTATTGTTTGGCGATGGAGCAAGTGTTACTTATATTAGTAAAGATTTTATATATACTCCTATAGCATTTAAATTTGGAACCGATGGAAGCAAATTTGAAAGTATTTTATGCAAAAAAGATATTTTGAGTATGAATGGACGCGGAGTGTTTGAATTTAGTGCTACTACTATACCAAAACATATAATGGATTTTTTACAAGAAGAGCAAATAAATCTTAACAATGTAGATCGTTTTATTTTTCATCAAGGTAGTAAATATATAGTTGACACTCTTAGACAGCGATTAAAATTAGATGAAGAAAAAGTTCCATTTGACGCAAATTTTTATGGCAATACCGTTTCTTCTTCAATACCAATTTTATTAGAAAATGAATTTAAAAAAGAAAAGTGCTATAATAATATACTGATTTCAGGATTTGGCACAGGTCTTTCTTGGGCTAGTGCGATATTGCAAGGAAAAAAATGAAAATTGAAGCTAAGGATATTTTAGAAATATTAAAAGAAGTTGGTGTTTTAGTTGATATAAACACTCTAGAAATAAACAAGCCTTTAAAAGATCAAGGAATAGACTCTTTAGATATGGCAAACCTTTTCTTGAACTTACAAGAAAAATATAATATTGAAATTCCTATGGAAGATGTGGAAAAATTAACTTCTATAGAAAGTATAATGCAATATATAAATTTAAAATAACACAGGAAATATTAATGGATACAATTCAAGAATTTTTTAACAATATTGGAAGATCTGATGTAAATAAAAACTCAAAGCATCTTCTTAGTAGTGGGACTATAGATAGCATGGATGTCATTTCTTTAGTTAGTGAAATAGAAAAATACTACAATAAACCAATACAATCTAACTTTGTAAAACCTGAAGCATTTGAAGACTTTGAAAGTATCCAATATATGATAAGAGAAGGCATAAACCGTGACTCATCTTTTTAAAACCCAAAATCATATTTTTACAACAGATGATTTAAAACTAACTTTACAAAATCTTGGCATAAAAAAAGGAGATATATTATATATCCATAGTGAAATTTTTAATTTTGGGATCCCAATGATTAACCTTCACGATCTTCAAAAAAATATTATAGATTGTTTTTTTGAAATAATAGGAAACGAAGGTACGCTAATAATGCCAACTTTTACCTATAGTTTTTGTGATAACAAAGTTTATGATAAGTTAAACTCAAAAACAAGAATTGGTGTTTTAAATGAATTCTTTAGAAAACTTCCTGGGGTTAAACGCACCAATGATCCTTTATTTTCTTTTGCAGTTAAAGGTGCAAAAGAAAAATTATTTTTAAAGGATACAGATAGTTGCTTTGGAAAAAATAGTGTATTTGATGTATTAACTCAACAAAATGCAAAATTAGTTTTATTTGGCGGGAGATATGTTGATCATTCCTATATACACTATATAGAAGAGCATATGAAAGTTTCTTATAGGTTTTATAAAAATTTTAGTGGTGAAATTATAGATGAAAATGGAAATAAAACAAATAAAGATATTATGTATTATTGCAGACATTTAGATATAAATTCTGAAACAACCATCGAATCAGTTTTAAAAATGCTAGTACAAGATAATAATATTCAAAGTGAAAATTTTGCAAATGCTGAAATATCAATAATCGACATTAAAAGATTTTTTGAAACAGGAACTAAGGTTTTAGCAAAAAATGAAAAGGCTTTATTAAAACAAGAGAATAAAAATGCAATGTGTATTCAATAATGTTAAAATATCAGCAATGATTTCGGTAGTTCCTGATAACAAAATTAACATAGATGATGAATTACACACAAAATATCAAGGAAATATTAAAAAACTAAATAAAATTAAACAATCTACGGGGATACAGTATCGATATTTGGTTGATGAGCAAACTTCTGTAAGTGATTTAGCAATATATGCTTGTAATATACTTTTTAATGAATATAAACTAGATAAAAATACCATAGATGGCATTATTGTTACAACGCAAACACCTGATTTTCTTATGCCTGCAACTGCATGCTATATTCATGGTAAGCTTGATTTGCCTCAATCTACAATCGCTTTTGATATCAATCAATCATGTGCTGGATATTTATATGGTCTTTATGTTGCTTTTAATATGCTAGAAAATCAAAGTTGTAAAAAAATATTATTTATTTGTGGAAATACCGTTAATAAAGGACTTAATACTAACGAGCTAATAGGTCATGGTGTTAGCGTTAGCATTTTAGAATATACTACAATTTCAAGTAAAAGTTTTTTTGAAATCAATAATGATGGCAAGGGTGTGCCATTTTTATTTACACCTTTTGGTGCATATAAAACACCTACAAGTGATGAATTTGAAGAAAATGGATGGGAAAACACTCCTATTAAAGACTTTTTTATGGATGGATTAGAAATTTTTAATTTTGCAATAAGCAAAGAGCCAGAAAGCTTTAATAGTTTATTAAAATTTTCTAATTTCAATAAAGAGCAATTAGATTATATTTTTTTTCATCAAGCCAATAAAAGCATAGTGGATCTTATTATAAAAAGACTGGGATTAGATTCTAAAAAAACTCCTAGTGATACTATGTATAAATATGGAAATTTAGCCTCTGCTTCAATTCCTGCAGCAATTTGCGACACATTAAACACTCATCAGAATAAACTAAATCATAAAATAAATACTGCCTTGTGCGGGTTTGGCGCAGGGCTTAGTTGGGCCAATGCTATAATTACACTTGATGAGAATTTTTGGTGTAAAGAAACTCAAGTATTTAAAAAGGAAACACGATGACAAAACAAATTTTTTTAAAAAAATTAGAAGAATTATTACAAGTTGATTATGCTTTAGAAGAGAATATGTTATTAAAAAACATTGAAGAATATGATAGCTTGGCTTTATTATCACTTACAGTTTTTTATGATCAAGAATTTAATATTTTTGTAGAAGGAAAAAAACTTAAATCTTGTCAAAGTATTTCAGATTTAATTGCATTAATTCCTAGTGAAAAATTGGAATTTTGATGATATTTAAAGAAAATCTATTTAAAAATAAAAGTTTTATAATTACAGGTGCTAGTAGTGGTATAGGAGCTCATATATCCTTAACCCTAAATAAGCTTGGCGCTAAAATCATAGCTATCGGTAGAGATAAAAATAAGCTTTTAAGTCAAAAAAAACAAGCTAAAAATCCTGATGATTTCATTATAATTTCAAAAGATTTATCAAATTTTGAAAATATTGATAAATGGACACTAGAACTTGCAAAAGAATATGAAGGTTTTGACGGAGCGGTTTTAGCTGCGGGTATTGCACAACCTCTAGGAATTAACTCTCCTTATTATACTGATAGTGCAAAAGAAATTTTTAATATAAACTATTTTGGAAATCTACAAATTTTAAAAGGTTTAATAAACAAAAAAGCAAAAACAAAAGATGAGGCAAGTTTTATTTGGATTAGCTCTACTGCTAGCAAAACTCCAGGAAAAGGATTAAGCTCCTATGGTGCAAGTAAAGCAGCTATAAATGCAGCAGTCAAATCTATAGCATTAGAAATAGCTCCAAAATATAGAATAAATTCAATACTACCAGGATTTATAAAAACTCCATTAACAGAAATTGGTTTCGATAGCGAACCTTTTGAAAATTCTTACCCATTAGGAATAGGAAAAGTTGAAAATATCTCCCCTTTAGTATGTTTTCTTTTGAGCAATGCTTCATCTTGGATTACTGGGCAAGAAATCATTATAGACGGAGGTGGAGAGTCTCTTTGAATTAAACATTTTGACTCTTGAAAAATCATGAAAAATCTTTGTATTATACCAGCGCGTGGTGGTTCTAAACGCATTCCTAGAAAAAATATCATTGATTTTTTAGGAAAACCTTTGATTGCTTATAGCGTAGAAAGTGCTTTAAATTCAGGCATTTTTGATGATGTGATTATCTCAAGTGATGATGATGAAATCATCGAAGTAGCTTTAAAATATGGCGCAAAAGCTCCTTTTGTGCGCAAAAAAGAATTAAGTGATGATTATACAAGCTCAACTGCTGTAATCCAAGATGCTATCATTACCCTAAAAATGCAAGATAAAATCTATGAAAATGTATGTTGTTTATATGCTACTGCACCACTTATAGATGAGTTTATCTTACAAAAAGCTTTTAAGCAATTTATTCAAGATGAGTGCAAATTTTTATTTTCAGCTTGTGAATTTGAATACCCTATACAAAGAGGTTTTTACCTTGATGAACAAAACAAAGTTTATATGTTTGATGAGTCAAATTATCATAAACGTTCACAAGATCTTATTAAAGCTTATCACGATGGTGGTGCATTTTACTTTGGTAAAAAAGAAGCATGGCTAGAAGAAGATTTTATGTTTAAACCTCATTCTAAAGCCTTTTTACTTCCAAGGAATAAAATTTGCGATATTGACACCTTTGAGGACTTAGAATTTGCTAAAATACTTTATCAATTCAACAAAGGCAAAATTTGAAAGTTCTTTTTAGAAGCGATAGTTCTAGCGCTATAGGACACGGACACATTAAAAGAGATCTTTTGCTAGCTAAACAATACCAAGATGTATCTTTTGCTTGTTTACCACTAAAAGGCTCTTTAATAGATGAAATTCCTTATCCTGTTTATGAGCTAACAAGTGCTAGCATATATGAACTCATCAATCTCATCAAAAAGGAAAAATTTGATCTTTTAATCATTGATCATTATGAGATTACTGCAAATGATGAAAAACTCATTAAATTAGAAACAGGAATTAAAATTCTTAGCTTTGATGATGAGATAAAAGAACATTTTTGCGATATTTTACTTAATGTCAATGCTTATGCTAAAGAAAGTGATTATGAAAATTTAGTACCAAAATATTGTGAATTAAGATGTGGCTTTTCCTATGCTCTAATACGCGATGAGTTTTATCAAGAAAGCAAGATAAAAAGAGATAAAATTTATGATTATTTTATCTGTATAGGGGGAAGCGATCCAAAAAATATTTCCTTTGATATAGCAAATAAACTAAATAAAAATAAAACTGTCATCATAGCTACCACAAAAGCAAATTCTCATCTAAACTTACTTCAAAAATTAAGCCAAAAAAACCCTAATATACAAATTCTCATTGACCATCCTAGCCTTGCTAGATTAATGAATGAAAGTAAAAAACTCATCATTAGTGCAAGCTCATTAGTCAATGAAGCTTTGATTTTAAAAGCAAATTTTAAAGCCATAGTTTATGCTAAAAATCAAGAAAAAATTGCAACTTGGCTAGCTAAAAAAGGCTATGAAGTGGAGAGTTTTATATGATAGTTTTAAAAGATTTTATCCACTTAAATCAAGAAGAAATCAAGCTCGTTTTAAAATGGCGAAATAATGAAAGTATTGCTAAATTTATGAAAACACAAAATATCACTTTAAAAGAGCATTTAAGCTTTTTATCTAGCCTAAAAACAGATACAACTAAAAAATACTTTTTAGTTTATGATAGCAAACAAGCTATAGGCGTGATTGATTTTATCAATATAACTAACAATTCATGCGAATTTGGACTCTATGGTATAAAAAAAGATGTAGGCGAACTTTTAATGCAAGAAGTTAAAAACTATGCTTTCAATGTTTTAAAAGTTCAAACTTTAAATGCTTGTGTTTTCAAAGAAAACACAAAAGCTTTAAATTTATATTTAAAACATAAATTTAAAATAATCAAAGAAAATAATAATTTTTATCTCATGTTTTTATTTTTGGATATTATGGGGGGGGGTAAGCTTAATACTTCTTATAACTTTACCTTTCTTAAAAAGGCAGCATAATGAAAATAGCTTTACTTACTTCGCCTAATCAATGGTTTGTACCCTATATTAAAAAACTACAAAAATTAATACCTAACTCTTTGGTATTTTACAAGCATGAACAAATAAGTGGTTATGATATAGTTTTTATACTTTCCTACCACCGAATAATCTCGAAAGAATTTTTAAGCAAAAATAAAAACAACATTGTCATACATGCTTCAAATTTACCACAAGGTAAAGGATGGGCTCCTCTTTTTCATCAAGTTTTAGAAGGAAAAAATGAAATTATTTTTACTTTATTTGAAGCAGATGAAAAAGCAGATAATGGCGATATATATCTACAAAAAACATTGGTTTTAAATGGCTTAGAACTTTATGAAGAATTAAGAGATAAACAAGCAAATTTTACTATAAAATTATGTCTTGAATTTTTAGAAAATTTTTCAAATATAAAAAAGACTCCCCAAAAAGGCAAAGAAAGTTTTTATCCAAAAAGAACTTCAAAAGATCATGAGCTTGATATTAATAAAACTATAGAAGAACAATTTAATCTTTTAAGAATTTCCAATAATGAAGAATTTCCTGCATTTTTTTATAAAAATGGAAAAAAATTTATTATAAAAATTTATTTAGAATAGTTAAGTATAATACTTAGCAAGGAATAAAAATGAATAATGAACTTTGGGAAAAAATTTATAAAGAACGCTCAAGATGCATCTTATATCCTAATGAAAATTTTATTAGTTTTTTTTATAGAAATTTTATAAATAATGATTTAAAAAATATCAATATACTTGAAATAGGATGTGGCTGGGGAAACAATCTAAAATTCTTAAAACAAGAAGGATATGATCCTATTGGTGTAGATTTTTCTCAAGAAGCTATAGAATACTTAAAAACTCAAAACTACAATGTTTTTTGTGGAGATATCGCCAAAATAAATATGGAAAAATATCGCTCTAAGTTTGATTTAATTTATGCTTGCGGTGTTTTAGAATGCAATGATACAGTAAGTATTCAAAAAATTTTATTATTTTGTAATGTAGCATTAAAAGACAATGGAAAATTATATATCTTTAGCACCAACAATGACTTTTATGATAAAACTTTAGCACCTACTCCTATAACACAAGAAATATTTTTAAATGTTTTAAAGCAAAATAATATCAAATTTAAAGATATACAAATTGATTATTTAACAAAAACTTTTAACAATCAAACACAGACTATAAAATCGATAGAAATTATATGCACAAAGTAGTTTAATATGGGTGAAAAAAATATTTTTTTTAAAAAATTGCAAACAACAGAATTTGTCTTTTTTAAGGAATGTTATACTACATGTGATGGTTATTGTTGTAAAAATTTTCATGCGAATAATTTTAAATTTCTTAATCAAGAAGATGTTATCATACCATTATTAGAACCAGAATTTCAATTAATAAATAATTATCCAGAAAAAACTTTTTTAAATTTTAAAGAAAAAATTTTTACACTAGATAATAATAAAAAAATAAAGATATATTTTCTTAAATGCTCTTCTAAGGGACTATGTCATCCTCATTGTATTAGACCTTTAATTTGTAAAATTTATCCTTATTTTCCTATAGTTAATTTTGATGGAGATTTTTTAGGTGTACGAGAGTGTGCTTTTCTTGATCTATTTTATAAAAATGAAAAAAACCATCCTTGTACTTTAGTTAGCCAACACAAACAACAATTAATTCTTGATTTTAAGCAAAGTACAGAATTTCTTAGGCGACAACCAATTATGATTTTTGTATTTATGGTTTTAAAATATTTAGATGAAGCTTTAATGTTGTATTTTAAAAAATCTTTGAATGGTAAAATTTATCTTGATGAGCTAAATGAAAAAGAAAAACAAAATTTTTTTGAATTATATGAAAATAATGCTCTAACATTTAATGCATGGAAAACGCAAGAATTTAAAAACAATATTAACAACACTTATGAAATATTAGAACAAAAATATGGTGAAGAATTTACTCAATATTTTTTTGATTAAAGCGTATAGAATATGGATTTAACTTTACTTCCTTATATGATTATAGGAATTTTTTCAGGTATAGCTTCGGGAGTTTTTGGCATAGGTGGTGGCATGATTATCGTTCCATTTATGCTTACTTTAGGACTTAGCTCTCACCATGCTGTTGCAATTTCAGTTGTACAAATGATTTTTGCTTCTATTTTTGGTTCTTATCTAAATTATAAAAAGAAAAATTTAATCTTAAAAGATGGTCTTATCATAGGCCTTGGAGGTTTTATTGGGGCTATGTTTAGCGGGGTTTTACTTGCATATTTTTCAGATATAACCTTAACAAGTATTTTTTTATGCGTGAGTATTGTATTCTTTTTAAAATTTGCTTTTAATCAAAAAAGTACCATTGGAAACATCAACCACTCTAATATTTTAAAAAATTCTATTTTGCTAATTTGTGGTATATTTACAGGAATTTTTGCCATATCTTTAGGGATTGGTGGTGGGCTTTTAATTACCCCTATTTTGGCTTATTTTTTAGGCTATGATACTAAAAAAGTAGTTCCTCTTAGCTTGTTTTTTGTGATTTTTGCTTCCATTTCAGGGATTAGTTCTTTTGTATATAATGATATTATCGATAAAGAAGTCTTACAAAATGGAAGCTTAGTGGGGCTTAGCTCTATGCTAGGGGTTTATCTTGGTATTAAAATCATGGAAAAAATCAATCTCAAATCTCACCGCATAGCACTTTTAAGTATTTATACTCTTTCTATAACTATGACTATCATAAGTTTAATTAAAAAATTAAATTTATTTTAATCTATCAGCAAATTTTTGCCTATTAGAAGTATAGACAAAGCTTAAAACTTCTGCTACTGCCTTAAAAAGCTCTGGCGGTATAAGATCATTTACCTCACAAGCCTTATAAAGCTCTCTTGCTAAAGGTGGATTTTCATAAATCATTACATTGTACTCATATGCCATATCTTTAATACGCAAAGCTAAAAAATCCACTCCCTTGGCTAAAACTTTTGGAGCAGCTTCTTGGGAGCTATCATAACGCAAAGCAACCGCATAGTGGGTAGGGTTGGTAATAACAACATCCGCACTTGCGACATCTTGCACCATTCTACGCCTTGCTGCTTCCATTTGCAAGCGACGAATTCTACTTTTAACCAGCGGATCCCCTTCGGTTTGTTTGTATTCATCTTTGATTTCTTGTTTGCTCATGCGTAAATTTTTAAAATACTGATACCTTACTATAAGAACATCTAAAAAGCCAATAAGCAAAAATGCGATGATTACAACAGCAGCTAGAATAATAGCCTTATCTCTAAGCCATAAAAGCTGAGGATATATCGTATAAAGCTCTACTCTTGGTAATTCTTGCATAAATTGTAATAAAAATACAAATGCTATACCAAAAACCACTCCAACTTTAAGAGTGATTTTTAAAGCTTCAATGATTTTTTTTAGCGAAAAAAGATTTTTAAGGCCATTTAAAGGATTAATTTTATTAAAATTTGGAGTAATGGGCTTGGTAGTAAATATAAAGCCAAATTGCATTAAATTTCCAAGCACACCTGCTATCATAATCACTAAAGTAATAGGTAAAACCATAATAAACATTTCTATCATGGTTTTTATAATAATTTTTTGCAAGATTTTTAAATCAAGTTCTATGCCTATAAAGCTTTGATAAAACCTATAAAGACCACTAATTCTTTCTCCCATAAAAGGAAGAGTAAAAAGCACCACAACAACTGCTACAATCAATACAGCAACAGCCGATGCATCTTGACTTTTTGGGACATTACCCTCTTTACGCGCATCTTCTATTTTCTTGGATGTGGGTTCTTCTGTTTTTTCTTGATCATCAGCAGCCATAATAAACCTTTAAAAAGCACAATTATAGCTAAAACATCTGTAAAATTACAGATGTTTTAATTCAAATTCTAAAACCTCTTCTTCTTAGCATCCTCTAAGATATCATTGGCTATTTTATTTACATTTTCAGATATTGCAGCACTATCTTTAGCTATTTTAAGATTTTCTTGAGTTACATGATCAATTTGAGCTACAGCATCATTAATTTGAGTAATACCTGTAGTTTGTTCTTTAATACTTTCACCCATTTCATTAATAGATTGAACTAAGATATTAGTATTAGCTTCTATTTCACCTAAAGACTTTTGAGTTCTTTCAGCTAGGTTTCTAACTTCATCAGCAACAACAGCAAAGCCTCTACCATGCTCTCCAGCTCTTGCAGCTTCAATAGCAGCATTTAATGCAAGTAGATTAATTTGATCAGCTATATCTCCTATTATAGAAGTAACATTTTTAATCTCTTCACTTTGAGCTATTACTTCACTTGTTTTATGAGATACATTTTGCATAGAAGAAGTAATCTCTTCTAAAGCAGCAGCTGTTTCTTCCAAAGAAGAAGCTTGGCTTGATGAAGAATCTGTTAATTCTCTAACAGCACTTTGTAATTTACCACTTTGTGTTGCAAGTAAATTAGCAAATTCAGAAGATTGTCTTAGCATAGCTACTATTTCTTGACCTAATACATTAGTAGTTATTTCAACCCCACCTTTAGCATTAGCAACTTCTGTTGTAAAGTCTAATGCTTTATAGCTATCAAATACACGGTTAATTTCATTCATATTAGAACCAACTTTTTCTTCTAATACACTAAGCATATCATTTAATACATTTTTTAATTCTATTAATTGAGGATTAGCAGGAATAGCTGTTATTCTTGCTGTTAAATTACCAGCTTCTATTTCTTTAGCTGTTTCAACTGATTGTTCTACTGCTTTAGCATCTTGTTCTAAAGCATTTTTAGTTTTAGTGATGTTTTCATTGATAGCTTTTGCCATAGCACCTAGTTCATCATTTGTATTAACATTAATCATAGCTGAGTCTTTGGTTTTATGATTGATAAAATCAAAGAATGAGTTAAGGCCTGTTTGGATAACTTGTAAAGGTGATAATAATCTTGATGAAATAAAATAAACAATAAAACATGATAAAATCAAAATCACAATAGATGTTATAATTTGATCAAATACATCTTCAATAACTAATCTATCTAAATCATCTTGCTTTTGAATTGCACACGCTACATAGCTAACATGCGCATTTGAATTATTAATATTTGCACAAACTCCAAATCTTTTTTCTCCACTATCTACCCCAGTATATTCAAAAGTCTTATAATCACCTACTATTTTATGATGATTTTTAATCTCGTCGATGTTTGGGTATGATTTTAATATTAAAGACTTATCGTTAGATGCAAAAGGTATTGAACTAGTATTGTCAAAAACAAATACACTTCCTGGTAATTTTTCAAATGTTTTTTGTAATGATGTTAAAAGTAAATCAATACCCAAAACAGCTACAAGTTTTCCATTTTTTTCAATAGGTACAGAATAAGTAAAACTAGGAAATTTCGTTACTGAATCTTCATATACATCACTTACAAAAACACCTTTATTTTTTAATGCCCCCTTGTACCAATCTCGTGTGGTTGCATTATATTGAGGATCATCATAATGACTTATACCACCACCTCTTTTTCTAAAAGGTATTCCTTTTTTATCTGATTCTGCATCACTAACAAGCATGGTTCCATCAGGAAAACCAAGATATACTGCTAAAGTATTTGAACCATCTTTAAATACTTTCAAATCCTTAGCAAAATATTCCCCTAATTTATCAAAATTTTCTGTCTGGTATTTTGGTAATGAATCTATATATTTTTTTATAGATAGTAGAATTTCAACATAACTTTCAATATAAGTTTCCACTTGAGCAGTAGTTACTAACAAATAATCTTTATTTGCATTTTTACTATTTATAATAAGATTTTCTCTACTTGAATAAAAAGCCATTGCCGCTACTATAAACAAAGCTAAAGCAACTATAATCCCTGTAGTATAAGAAAGCTTATTCTTTACACTAATAAAACTATTTTTAAAAAACATTTATTTTCCTTAAATTTTATTATTATTATATTAATAATTCTATCAAAAAATTATAATAATAATTTTAAAAATTCATAAAAATAAAATATTTTTTTAAAAAATGTAAAATAAAGTGATAGATGTAGAAGTTTTCGAAAAAATAGCAGTGAAGTAAGATTTCACTGCTATAAAATTATAGTTTACCTTCGTTTTTACTTAGATAATCAGCAACACCTTTAGGGTCAGCTTTCATACCTTCATCGCCCTTGTTCCAACCAGCTGGGCAAACTTCACCATGTTCATTGGTAAACAACATAGTATCAACCATTCTAATCATCTCATCAATATTTCTTCCAAGTGGTAAATCATTGATTACTGCATGGCGGATTGTTCCATCAGCATCAAGTAAGAAAGAACCTCTTAAAGCAACTGCCTCTCCAAATAAAACATCAAAATTTCTAGCAATTTGTTTAGTTAAATCAGCTACTAAAGGAAATTTAACTTGGCCTATACCACCTTGATTTACTGGCATATTTTTCCATGCAAAGTGAGAAAATTCATTATCGCATGATACGCCGATTACTTCAATGCCTCTGTCTTTAAAATCTTGATATCTTTTATCAAAAGCAATGATTTCAGATGGGCAAACAAAAGTAAAGTCTTTTGGATAGAAAAATACTACAGCACCTTTTGGTCCTATATTTTTATAAAGATTAAAATCTTCAACTATTTGGTTATTTCCTAATACAGCTGGTGCTGTAAAATCAATAGCTTTTTTAGTAACTATCATTTTTTATCTCCTAATTAATAAATTTTATTTGTAACAAAATAATATCATTTGTAAATTTAAAAATTTATTAATTGTGTAAAATTATCCATAATTTAATTTTATTATCAAAATTAATAGATTTTAAGAATAAAATTAAGACAATTTTGATAATCTTGTGTTCAACATTAATATTTAAGGAGTAAAAAATGGCAGTTAAAATTACTGATATTTGTATAGCATGTGGTTCTTGTATAGATGAATGTCCAGTAGGCGCAATCGTAGATGATGCAAACAATCCTGAGGGCGAAGACAGATATTATGTTTATGCAGATAAATGTGTTGAGTGTGTAGGACACAATGATCAACCAGCCTGTGCAAGCGCTTGCCCAACTGATGGCTGTATTGTGTGGAGTGATGTAGTAGGTGGTCAACCAAGCCGCGACAACATCGGTAGTGATTTAAGAGACGGCTCAACTCCAGTATTTGCTTAATAAATTTTTTATGTAAGTATCTTGACTTCAAGTTACTTACAAACCCTTCAACAATTCTAAATTTTTATATAAATTTAAAGCATTATTTGGTATAATTAGCTCTTTTATAAATATAAAACTTAATTCAATTAAGGGGACGATTTTGGAAAAAACACTTTCTATTATTAAACCTGATGCAGTAAAAAAAGGTGTTATTGGTCAAATTTTAACACGCTTTGAAAGCAATGGTCTAAGAATAGCAGCAACAAAAAAAATACAGCTTTCAGAAAAAGAAGCGCAAGAATTTTATGCTGTACACAAAGACAGACCTTTTTTTAAAGATTTAGTTGAATTTATGATCAGCGGTCCGGTTGTGGTTTCTGTTTTAGAAGGCAAAAATGCAGTATTAAAAAACAGAGAATTAATGGGTGCTACAAATCCAAAAGAAGCAGCTGCTGGTACTATAAGAGCTGATTTTGCAGATAGTATTGATGCAAATGCGGTTCATGGAAGTGATAGCTTAGAAAATGCAAAAATTGAAATAGAATTTTTCTTTTCAAAAACTGAAATTTTATAATGAAAATTGCCTTTGCAAAACTTAGCTCTGTGGCTTATCCTTTTAAACTAGATCTTGATAATATAGTTTTTGAAGGAACTATCACAAAGCTTAATCCAAAATTAGCAAAAATAAAAGCTAATTTTAAAGGATTTGCTTATAGAAATTGCGATCGATGCGGCGATGAAATGGAGCTTGAAATCGATCAAAATATAGAGCTTTTTGCAAGCGATGGAATTTTTAAAGATGAAAATAACACTTTAAGTGATACTATGGAGTTTTTTGACTCTCATATAGATTTAATAGAACTTGCCACAAGTGAGTTACAATCTTATTTAAGTGATTATTTTTATTGTAATAAATGTTTAAATTAATAAAGGAGTAAAAAATGGCAGTACCTAAGAGAAGAGTAAGTAAAACTCGCGCAGCAAAACGCAGAACTCATTATAAAGTTACCTTACCTATGCCTATAAAAGACAAAGATGGTAGCTATAAAATGCCTCACCGCGTAAATCCGGTAACTAAGGAATATTAATAACGATGACAAGCATTGCTATTGATGCAATGGGTGGTGATTTTGGGGAAAAACCTATTATAGAAGGTGTGATTCAAGCTCTAAAAGAGCGTGAATTTAAAGCTATATTGGTAGGGGATCCTCAAAAGCTTAAAACCTTAATACCTCAAGAATTAAACTCATACATAGAATACGAAGAAGCTTTTGATGTATTTGCTATGGATGAAAATTCTACAGATGCACTAAAAAGAAAAGATAGTACTATTTACAAAGCCATAGATTTAGTAAGAAATCAAAAAGCAAAAGCCATTGTTTCTGCTGGACATAGTGGAGCTACTATGAGTTTAGCTACATTAAGGCTTGGAAGGTTAGCAAATATTGCTAGACCTGCAATTGCTACTTTAATGCCAAATATCCATTCAAGAACACTTGTGCTAGATGTTGGAGCAAATGTTGATTGTAAAAGTGAGCATTTATTTCAATTTGCTATTATGGGTGAAGCCTATGCTAAAGAGATTTTAAAAATTGCTAAACCTAGAGTTGCTTTACTATCAAATGGCGAAGAAGAATGTAAAGGAAATGAGCTTACTAAAGAAACTCATCAACTCTTAAAACAACTTCCAAATTTTGTCGGAAATGCCGAAGGTAGAGATATCTTTAATGGTACTATAGATGTATTAGTATGCGATGGATTTAATGGGAATATTTTACTTAAAACAGGTGAAGGTGTAGCAAGTGTTATTACAAAGCTTCTAAAACAAGAAATTCAAAAATCTTTTTTAGCAAAACTAGGCTATCTTTTAGCAAAACCAGCCTTTAATGAACTAAAAACTCATATTGATTATGAAGAATATGGTGGAGCTCCACTTTTGGGCGTAAAAGAATGTGTCATTATCAGTCATGGTAAAAGTGGTCCAAAAGCTATAAAAAATGCTATTTTTCAAGCATTAAATTTCACACAATCAAATATAAATCAAACTATAGAAAAAGAACTTTCTAATTATGAAATCAACTAAAGCTTCCTTAAAAAGTATAGCTTCTTATGTTCCTACAAAAACTCTGAGTAATTTTGACTTAGAAAGAATGGTTCAAACTAGCAATGAGTGGATATTAAGAAGAACTGGTATAGAACAAAGACATATAGCAAATGATGATGAAAACACAAGCGATCTTGGCACTAAAGCAGCTATTAAGGCTATACAAAGAGCTAATTTAAGTCCTCAAGATATAGATGCGATCATCGTAGCTACTTTAAGCCCTGATTATTTTACCATGCCATCAACTGCATGTAAAATCGCTCATAATTTAGGCTTAAAAAATATCACCGCTTTTGATATTTCTGCCGCATGCTCAGGATTTATTTATCTTTTAGAACTTGCAAAATCTATGGTTGAAAGTGGTGCTAAAAAAAATGTATTAATCATAGGGGCTGAAAAAATTAGCTCTATTATGGATTATACCGATAGAAGCATTTGTGTATTATTTGGTGATGGGGCTGGGGCTGGAGTTGTATCATTAGATGATAATTTTCCTATTATAGATACCCATACTGCAAGTGATGGAGAATTTGGAGATTTATTAATGACTCAAAGAGCTCAAAAAAGCAGTGTTTGTTCTCCACTTTCCATGCAAATGAAAGGGAATGAAGTATTTAAAATCGCAGTAAATACTCTAAGTAATGATGTTATTGACATTCTTGCTAAAAACAACATCAAAAGTGAAGAAATTGATCTTTTTATACCTCATCAAGCTAATTTAAGAATTATTAAGGCCGTACAAGAAAAATTAAATTTCAAAGATGAACAATGTGTAGTTACTGTTCAAAAATATGGCAATACCTCAGCCGCTTCAATCCCTATGGCAATGAATGATGCTTATGAACAAGGTCGTTTAAAACAAGGTTCATTGGTACTACTTGATGCTTTTGGTGGTGGTTTTACTTGGGGCTCAGCACTACTTCGTTTTGGTGGAGAAAATAACAAATAGGTTTTTTACTTATTTGTTATTTAAAAGTTCTAATTTGATCCAATACAGACTTTCTAGTTTGATTATCTGAAGAATCTACGCGAATATAAAATTCAACTCTATTGTTTATCTCATCTTCTTTGTTTGCACTCAAAGGATAATTTTCACCAAAACTAACCACTATAAGCTGAGCTGGATTAATCCCTCTAGCAATCAAATAATCAGCCACAACTTGAGCTCTTTTACTTGCTAAATCAAAATTTCTTTTAGGATCTTTATCACTTGCATCAGTATAACCTCTAAGCTCTATTTGAGCTTGTTTTGGCATTCTTTTTAACACTTCACTAATACGCTTTAAAAAATCTTGCACATCAGCTGAATTTATTTCTACACTAGCTCTTGCAAATTCAACTCTTGCAGGTAAATTTAAAACGATATTATTTTCTCTTTGATCTAATGCCGCTTTTAGTTTTTCTATATTTTCTTGTTGAGTGATACTCAATTTTTTAAGTTTTTCAAGCTCTTCAACATTTGCATTAGATGGTGCACTGTATTTATTATGCACTTCACTTTCTTTTTCCAAAGGATTTGAAGCGGTAAATTCAAAAATTTTAACAAATTCAGTTTTTAAAGCCTCGGTTTTAGCAGGATTACTTTCAGAAATCGCCCAAAGAGCGATAAAAAGAGCCAAAAGCAAACTTAAAAAGTCTGCATAAGGCACGGCCCATTTTTCACCCGCTGGACATTCTGGACATTTGTGTTTTTTTCCCATTTTTAACTCTTACTTATCAAATTGAGAAATTCTAGGCTCACCTTGTCCAAGATAGTTAAACAATTTAGCCTCTAAATCTCTAGGGTTAGCTCCCTCTGCAATACTCACTATAGCATGCGAGATAACTATCCTTTCTTTAATGAGCTCATGAGCATTTGCTTTGATTTTATGCCCCCAAGGACCAAATAAAGCATAAGCACCAAAAATCCCCGTTACTGTTGCAGTAAATGCCCCTGCAATACCTGCTGCCATAGCTTGAGGATCATCTAAAAGTTGCAAAGCAAGCATAAGTCCCATAACTGCACCAACAAGTCCCATAGTAGGACAAGTTTCACCAAAACGGATCCAGTATTCCGCACATTCCTTATAATACTCTTCCATTTCTTCTATTTGGATTTCCATGCTTTCTTTAATCTCTTCTACACTCTTACCATCAACCATCATCATCATGGTTTCTTTTAAAAACTCATTATCAATTTCATTAGTTTTTGACTCTAAAGCCAAAAGCCCATCTCTTCTTGCTATAACAGAGTATTCTACAAGTTCAGCTATCCTCTGGCTTAAATTTACCCCTGCACCTTTAAAGGCTAGTTTTAATTCTTTATAAGCTGCTTTGACAAATTTTTTATGAGTTGCTGTCATCGCACAAAAAGCCGCAGTTGGAACCACGATCAAAAACGAACTTAAGTGCAAAACATGCAAAGGATTACCACCCTCTAAAATATCTCCCACAGAAATACTAACAACAGCTAATACCATCCCAAGTATGGTTGAAAGATCCATTAATTATTCTCCTTATTTTAATGTGCCCCAATTTTTGGCAATACTTGATGAAGTTTTTAATTTAACTTTTAATTTTACAATATTTTCCATAATATCACTAGCATTTTTTGCAAATTCATCACAAAATTCATCTTTTACTTCAAAAATAAGCTCATCATGGATTTGCAAAATCAAGCGTTTGTTCTCATCTAAATCTTTTGCAATTTCTATCATTGCAAGTTTTATTATATCAGCAGCTGAACCTTGAAGTATAGAGTTAATGCTTTCTCTTTCATACATTGCAATTTGCATAGGCTTTGCATTTTCAAAGTCAAAATAACGCTTACGGCCTAGTAAAGTCTTTATAAAACCATTTTGCTTAGCTTCATTTTTTACTTTTTCAAAATAAGTTTTTATACTAGTAAAATTCTTAAAATATTTTTCAATATATTCTTTAGCCAACTTTGCTTCGATCTTTAAATTTTGACTTAAAGTTTTATAACCCATGCCATAAATAAGTCCAAAATTAATACTTTTTGCAATGCTTCTGGTATGATAATTACTTTCGCCAAAAATCATTATCGCGGTTTTTGCATGAATATCCTCATCGTTTGAAAACGCTTCTAATAATTTCTCATCTTCACTAAAATGCGCTAGCATTCTAAGCTCAATTTGTGAATAATCAAGCGAGATAAAGCTAAATCCTTCTTTTGCCACAAAGCAGGTTTTATAATCTTTAGCATATTGACCATGCGCAGGGATGTTTTGCAAATTTGGATCTTTTGATGAAAGGCGCCCAGTTGCAGTACCAGTTTGTAAAAAGCTTGAATAAATTCTTGAGTTTTCATCTTTTTTAGCTAATTTTAACAAAGGTTCACAATAAGTCCCAACTAATTTTGCAAGCTCTCTATAGGCTAAAATTTCTTTTATAATAAGATGTTCATCTATGAGATTGTTTAAAACTTTTTCATCAGTAGAATAACCTGTTTTGCTTTTTTTACCACTTGGTAGTTTGAGTTTTTCAAATAAAATATCCCCTACTTGTTTAGGAGAGTTAATATTAAATTTTTCACCCGCTAAATCATATATTTTTTCACTTAGTATTTTTATATCTTGATTAAAATTTTGCATTAAACTTTCAAGCTTTTGAATATCAAGTTTAATGCCATTATTTTCCATCATAATAAGCACTTTGATAAATTCAAACTCACTTTTTTGTGCAAGTTCAAGTAAAGACTTTTCTAAATTTTTTAAAAAATACAGATAAAATCTTAAAGTGATATAGGCATCTTCAGCAGCATATTTACAAGCTTTTTCTACATCAACCCCTGCAAAGCTTTCTCCTTTTTTTACTAAATCTTCAAAATGCAAAGTCTCATAATCAAATATTCTTTTTGCTAAAACATCCATATTTACACGCAAACTTGGCTCTTTAAGCCATGCAAGTATCATGGTATCAGCATAGTTTTTTGGTGGAAGTAAATTAAAATTATTTTTTATAATCTCAAAATCATATTTAAGATTATGACCTATAACCGTGCTTTGATAGATTTTTTCTATGCCCTTTTTAGCCGCTTGCATAGAAATTTGCTTACAAACTCCTAAATAATCATGTGCAAGTGGTACATAAAAGGCTTCACTTTCATGAGAACAAAAACTAAATCCTACTATCTTAGCTTCTTTAGTATCTAAGCCTGTAGTTTCAGTATCAAAAGCAACAATGCTTTGATCATCAATTTTTTCTAAAATGTCAAATAATTCTTTCTCATCTAAAATTAATCTTGCATTAAATCCTAAATTTTTATCTTTATTAGTAGGATTAGTGCGTAGTTTTTTTAATAAAGCATTTAATTCATAATGTTCTAAAACATCCATAATCTTAAGCAAAGGTTCATCTTTTGGATACTCACAATTTAAAAGCATATTTTTCACATCTAAATTTTCATACAAAGAAGCAAGTTTTTTGCTCAAAAAAGCATTTTCTTTGCCTTCAAGCAATAAATTACGACTTCTTTCATTACGCACCAGTGTTAAATTTTCATAAATTCCCTCAATGCTCTCAAACTCATCAAGTAAATTTTTAGCGCCCTTAGCGCCAATTCCTTTTACCCCTGGGATATTATCTGAGCTATCTCCACATAGAGCTAAAAAATCTCTTATTTGGCTAGGTTTTACCCCATATTTTTCTAAACACCCTGCTTCATTATAATCATTTTTTGAAATAGGACTATAAATACTAACTTTATCATCTTTTATAAGTTGATATAAATCTTTATCTTGGGTAATAATTCTTATAAAAATATCCTTATTTTCACACTCTTTAACCAAAGATGCGATAATATCATCAGCCTCATATCCTTCACAAGAAAAACTTGAAAAACCCATTTTTTCTATCATTTGAATGCAAATTGGAATTTGAGCTAATAAATCAGGTGGAGGTGGAGTGCGGTTAATTTTATAATTTGGATCAATTTCACTTCTAAAAGTTTTTCCCTTACTATCAAGAGCAAAAATAATCATATCGCTAGGATGTTCATTTTTCAAACTATAAATAAAATTAGCAAAACCACTAATCATATTACTAGGTTCGCCTTTTGAATTTTTCAAACCCTTTAAAGCATAAAAAAGTCTAAAGAAAAAACCAAAAGTATCAATTATGGTTAAAGTTTTCATTTTTTTCCTATATTAAAAAATAATAATAATTATCGCCCAAAATTATTTAAAAGTCGGTAAAAAGTATTAAATTTCCATTTTAAGCATTTTAGATAAAATTATCATTTTGAAATTTCAAATAAAGGTTTAATCTTGCAAACAAAATCAATCGCGGATGAAAATTTTCAAACTCCACAAGGAAAAAAAGCCTTCAAAAAGGCTGTGTTTTCGTGTTGGCTAGGAACTGCTATGGAATATGCAGATTTTGCACTTTATGGCCTAGCTGCAGCTACTGTTTTTTCAGAAGTTTTCTTTCCTGAGCAAACTCCTGTTATAGCATTATTGCTTAGTTTTGTTACTTATGGTATAGGTTTTATTGCTAGACCTATTGGAGCTTTATTTTTTGGATATTTAGGAGATAAATACGGAAGAAAAAATGTATTGATGAGCACCATTGCATTAATGGGTATTTCAACTACTTTAATTGGTTTTATACCAAGTTATGCAGTAATTGGAATTTGGGCTCCTATATGTTTGGTTATTTTGCGTTTTATGCAAGGCTTTGGCGCAGGTGCTGAGCTTTCAGGCGGGACTGTCATGCTTGGAGAATATGCTCCTAGTAAGCATAGAGGTTTAATCTCTTCTATCATCGCTCTTGGATCAAATAGTGGAACCTTGCTTGCAGCTTTTGTATGGCTTTTAGTTACAAGCATGGATGATGCTAGTTTCAAAGAATGGGGATGGAGAATTCCTTTTATAGGAAGTATTTTTATAGCACTTTTTGCTGTTTATATACGTTTAAATGTAAAAGAAACTCCTGTTTTTGAAAAACAAAAAGAATTAATGCTAAAAATTCGTCATGAAAATGAAGTGCATATGAAAAAAGATGAAAGAACTTTTTGGCAAAAAAGTCGCGCATTTTGGACTATGGTAGGTATAAGAATAGGAGAAAATGGGCCATCTTATCTTGCACAAGGCTTTATAGTAGGCTATGTAACTAAAATTCTACTTCTTGATAAATCAGTAGCCACAACTGCTGTTGTTATCGCTTCTTTGGTGGGATTTTTAGTTATACCTTTAGCAGGATATTTAAGTGATAAATTTGGAAGACGTATTACTTATAGAACCTTTTGCTTACTTTTAATGCTTTATGCCTTCCCTGCTTTTATGCTACTTGATAGTAAAAATGAAATTATTGTAATTTTAACTATCATCGTAGGCATGTCTTTGGCATCTTTAGGGATTTTTGGCGTGCAAGCTGCGTGGGGTGTGGAGCTTTTTGGAGCAAAAAATCGCTATACCAAAATGGCACTAGCAAAAGAATTTGGCTCTATACTTTCAGGGGGAACTGCTCCTATGATAGCTTCAGCTTTGCTTGCTTATTATGGCACTTGGTGGCCAATAGCCTTGTATTTTGTTGTCACTGCAGGAATTGGTTTTATTACAACTTTCTTTGCACCAGAAACTAGAGGCAGGGATTTAAATTTAATAGAAGATGCGATATGATACGCCTTATTTTAGATACTGATATAGGCAATGGAATAGCAGGGGCTAATACGGATGATGGTTTAGCCCTTGGACTTATTTTAGCATCCAAAGAAATCAAACTTGAAATGATTAGCACTTTAAGTGGTAATGTACAAGCTTTAACCGCTTATAGCGTTGCTAAAGATTTATTAAGTAAGCTTAATCTGGATATACCTTTGTATTTAGGCGCTCATGAAGCTTTATATGAAGATAGTAAATTTTGGCGACAAAGACTAGATGATAGTGCTAAAAAATTTAATCTTAGCCATCTTTGGGATGAGATTGAGCCTATTAAAATTTTAGAAAATATCACTCCAAATGCTTGTATAAAAATGGGTGAGCTTATTATGCAAAACCCAGGTGAAATTTCAATTTGCGCTATAGGGCCTTTAACAAATATAGCCATAGCGATGAAGCTTTTTAAAGACTTTGATAAAAATGTGAAAGAAATTTTTATCATGGGTGGAAGTTTTGACATGCCTTATCACATCAAAGATACAAATTTTGGCTTTGATCCTGAAGCTGCTAGTATAGTTTTAAACTCAAGAGCCAAAATCACACTTGTTCCTTATAATGCAACAATGCAAACTATGCTCACACATGAGGATTTAAATGCTTTAGAAAATCAAAATCCTCTTTGTGATTTTTTAGTACAGACTTTAAGAGTTTGGATTAATTATGCAAGCAAAACAAGAGGCACAAATGGTACATGGATACATGATGCATTAACTATTGCTTATATGCTTGATCCCAATTTAGCAAGTTTTGATGAGTATTTAGTAGATGTTATTTGCGATAGTACTTTTGCTAGAGGAAGCACGATAAGATGTTTTAAAGATGCAAAAATGCCTATGAAAAATCATGAATTAAAAAATACTATAAAAGTTTTAAAAGATATTGATAATGCTAGACTTTTAAATCTTTTAAAATCAAGACTTTTAAATGGAATTTGCCATGAAAATTACAAAAATATAACGGCTTAATTTACCCAAGGCTATAAAAATACTTGCTTTTAAAAAAGAATACTTAGCAAATCCAAGCCCTAGCGCAAAAAGATCTCCTACTATGGGTAAAAAAGTAAAAAAAGCATACAAAGAGCCAAATTTTTTAAAATTTGCATTGATTTTTTCTAATTTACATAAAGAGTTTTTAAAATATTTTTCTAGAATTTGACTCTCTCCAAAATAAGCTAACGCATAAGTACTTAAACTACCCAAAGTATTTCCCAAACTTGCGACAAATAAAACCATATAAACATTAAAATCTAATTTCACAAAAGCAAATACAAAAGCCTCACTTGCCATAGGCAAAAGCGTGCTAGAGAGAAAACATACTATAAAAAGTCCTATATAGCTTATGTCATTATATAAAAAATCAAACATTATAAATTTTCTTAGTATTTATTTTCTAAACTGCCATTTTAAAGAATTTTTAATAATAATTATCTTAGAATGTAAAGTCATTTGGCAATTTTTTAAAAGGAAAAACTATGGAAAGGAAAAAATTTTCTAAACTAATTTTAGAATACTCATTTAACAAAGCTTCTTTTTCTTGGCGTTAAGCCTACTACTACATTTTCAATCATTTTTATTTTACTTTTTTAGTTTTAGTTAATCATTTTTGATTTTATATTATTAATCATTTTAAGGAAATACTATGAAAAAATATTATGGAAAATTTGGTGGGCAATTTGTGCCAAATGAAGTAAAAATAGCACTAGATGAAGTAGAAAAAGCTTTTTTAAAACTCAAAAAAGATAAAGATTTTAACGCAGAATTAAAAGAACTCTTAGCTAATTATATAGGAAGACCCACACCCTTATACCATGCTAAAAATTTAAGCAAGCTTTATAATCATGAAATTTATTTAAAAAGAGAAGACTTAACTCACACAGGAGCTCATAAGATCAATAATGCCATAGCTCAAGCCTTAATGGCAAAGAAAATGAATAAGAAAAAAATTATCGCAGAAACTGGAGCAGGACAACACGGGCTTGCAACAGCTACCGCAGCAGCCCTTTTAGGACTTGAATGTGAGATATTTATGGGAGCTATTGATGTAAAAAGACAAGCCTTAAATGTCTATAAAATGGAGCTTTTAGGGGCAAAAGTTCATGCAGTAGAAAGTGGAAGTAAAACTTTAAGCGATGCAGTAGATGAGGCTTTAAAGTTTTGGGTTAAAAATACCAAAGAAGTATTTTATGTAGTAGGAAGTGCAGTGGGGCCTTATCCTTATCCACAAATTGTTACGCATTTTCAAAGCATTATAGGTAAAGAATGCAAAATACAACTTAGAAAATTAAACAAAAAAGTAGATTACATCATAGCAGCAGCTGGAGGTGGTAGCAATGCTGCTGGAATTTTTCATGCATTTTTAAAAGATGAAAAAGTTAAGCTCATAGGTGTTGAAGCAGCAGGTTTAGGAAAAGATACACCTTATCATGCAGCCACACTTACTAAAGGTAAAGAGGGTATTATCCATGGTATGAAAACTAAGGTTTTACAAGATAATAAAGGAAACATTGCTCATACTTTTAGTATCTCTGCTGGGCTTGATTACCCCGGCATAGGTCCTTTGCACGCATATTTACAAGAAAGCAAAAGAGCAAGTTATCATGCTATTAGCGATGATGAGTGTATTAATGCTTTAAAATTATTATGTAAAGAAGAAGGTATTATACCCGCTATTGAAAGCTCACATGCATTAGCTTATTTAGAAAAACTTTGTCCGACTTTAAAGAAAAAAAGTGTGATAGTTGTAAATCTTTCAGGAAGGGGTGATAAAGATATGCAAAGTATTTATGAATACAAAAGAGGTGAAATTTATGGTTAGCTTATAAATTCCAATAACTCCTTATTTTTTAAGATAATTTTTAACATTTTTTTAATAAAATTTTATCAAATATAAATAGAAAAGGAGTTAATATGGAATTTAGCATATTAGTTTTACTGGCAATTTCTATATTGTTAATTTTAATTAAACCAGAAAAGGAAAAAATGATTTTTGGCATTTTTCTTTGCGGCGCATTGCTTAATTACTTCATGTATTTAATCGCAAGTTTTGACTCTATAATCCCTAGTGGTAATTGGTAGGGAGCTAAAATGAATACTTATTTAAATAAAAACGATCAATATTTTTACCTTTTCATGAGTACTGCTGTTTTACTTATCTTAGCAATACCTGTTGGATTTGCTAATATGTATTTAGGATATTATCACAATGAATCACCTTGCACACTTTGTTGGTTTGAGCGCATTGGTATGATAATTATTGGTGTTCTTGGTATGCTAATTTTAAGATATGGGCCTCAAATAAAATATATTGTTTGTGTGTTTTTATTTGCAGGTTATGGAATTTATATGGGAATACGCCATACTGCAAGTTGGTGGCAAAGAGATATTGGAATAGGTCTTGGCGATAAACTAGTTGGGGCTCATACTTATACTTGGGCTGTTGTTGTTTATTGGTGCGTTGTAGTTGTGATGGGACTTGCTTTACTTTTTATAAGAAAAAATAGTTCTATGATGCAAGATTTAGTAAATGAAAAAATATCCGTAAAACCACTTAATGGCTATTCTAAATTGGTTATTATACTTTCTTTTATAGTAGTTTGTTCAAATGCCTTTCAAGCTTTAATTATCAATGGAATTCCTCCATATACTGGTAAATCAAATCCTGACCGTATGACTTTTGATATGAGCATTATGAGTAAAACTTGGACTACAGAAGTTTGGACAAGAATTACTAAATTTAATCTTCTTGGAAAAAATGTACCTGAAAATGTATATATAAAAGATATAATCGAACCAAAAGATTTAATTATAGAAAAAGATCCTTCAAAGGGTGCATTTGAATTAAGCAAAAGCTTACAAAACTTAGAAACAATAGAAATCAATATTCCTGAACTTGCAAAATACAAAAACATTAACGCATTAGCATATGACAAAACTAATGATGAATTTGCATTGGTAAGTAATGAAATGGCAGTTTCATATACTAAAGATTTTAAAAGCTCAAATGGCCATGTGCTATTTGATAAAACTAATGGTAATGATATGAAATATATAGTTGATGCAACATTTATAGGCGATAAATTTGTAATTGGAGCTTTCAATAAAACTTTTAGTGGAACCCAAAAAACAGAAAAAGAAATCGACCCTATGCTTGAATGGCAAACTTTTAAAGAAACAAGCGGCGGAATCTCTCCTGCGTTTTATACGAAAAAAAATGAGTGGTTTGAACCATCAAGAAAGTATATTTTAACGATTAGAGCGAAGCAAAATTATGTTCACTCTTATGCAAATGATGGAGAATTTTTATATTTAATTACTATTCCAAATAAATTTAGCAAAAAACTTATTCTATCTTATGCTAGCACTAAAGATTATTTATTAAGTGGAGAGAAAATAATCAGCGTAGATGAAAATTTAAAATTAAAAGATGGTAGGGATGTTAACGATTATTACATAGTTGGCGCAGAAATTGACAATGGCAAAATGCTTGCTTTAAGTTTACGCTATAGCACCTTACTTATAATTGATTATAAAAATGCAAAAATAACAGATGCATACGCTATAAGCGGACTTGATAATCCAAAATCTTTAGCCATAAAAAATGATATTATTTATATCTTAGATCGCACAAATGACAAAAAAGATGTAATAAAAACCTATAAAAATCCTTTATAATTTTTCCTGCCTTTTGGCAGGAATTTAATATTTTTTAATCTTCCTTATTTTTTAACTCTAAATTTAAATAATACCCAGTATAAGAACCACTTTTTTTATGATTTTTAACAAGCTCTTCAACGCTACCTTTAGCTATAACCTTACCACCTTTAACTCCACCTTCTGGCCCCATATCTATGATATAATCAGCATTTTTTATAACATCAAGATTATGCTCTATCACAAACACGCTATTTCCAAGATCAACTAAATGTTGCAAAACCAAAATAAGTTTATTAACATCTTCAAAATGAAGTCCCGTTGTAGGCTCATCTAAAATATAAAGAGTTTTTCCCGTATCGCTTCTGCTTAATTCTTTAGCTAGCTTAATACGCTGAGCCTCCCCACCACTTAAAGTAGTTGCATTTTGTCCTAAAGTAAGATAATCAAGCCCAACTTTTACTAAAGTATCAAGCTTTTGCTTGATTTTTGGCACCAAAGTAAAAAACTCACTTGCTTCTATGATACTCATATTTAAAACATCAGCTATGCTTTTACCTTTATATTTAATCTCTAGTGTTGCATCATTATATCTTTTACCATTACAAACATCACAAGTTACCATCACATCAGGTAAAAAATGCATTTCGATTTTAATCTCGCCATCGCCACTACACTTTTCACATCTTCCACCTTTAACATTAAAAGAAAAACGCCCTGCTTTATAGCCTCGCATTTTAGCTTCTTTGGTAGCTGCAAAAAGATTACGAATTTCATCCATAGCGCCTGTATAAGTAGCAGGATTTGAACGCGGAGTTCTTCCTATAGGACTTTGATCAAGATAAATCACCTTATCAAGTTTTTCTAAACCTTCTATTTTAACCCCACTTAGTTTTTTAACTTTTTTAGCACGATTAAGTTCTTCTTTTGCAAACGGAAGTAAAGTTTGTAAAATTAATGAGCTTTTACCACTTCCTGAAACGCCTGTAATTGCTACAAGATTGTGTAGTGGAAAATCTACACTCAAATTTTGAATATTATTAATACTCACATCTTTTAAGCTGATAAAATCTTTTTGTTCTCTGTTTTTTTGATGAGCAATTTGCTTTTTGCCACTCATATAAAGGGCGGTTTGGCTTTTGCTTTTTAATAATTCTTTATAAGTTCCACTAAATACGACCTCTCCACCAAATTTACCAGCATTTGGGCCAATATCTACAATAAAATCTGCTTCTTCTATAGTCATTTTATCATGCTCAACTACGATTAAAGTATTACCCTTTTGCTGAAGATTTCTTAAAGTTTTAATGAGTTTTGCTGTATCTCGCTCATGCAAACCAATACTAGGCTCATCTAAAACATACATCACCCCGCTTAAACCACTACCAATTTGAGAAGCTATACGAATTCTTTGAGCTTCTCCTCCACTAATGGTTCTTGCATCACGCCCTAAGGATAAATACCCAAGTCCTACATCATAAAGAAAAAATAATCTTTCATTAATTTCTTTAAAAATAGGCTTAGCTATCAATCTTTCTTGTTCACTTAAATACGCAAAATTAGTTTCTTTTGAAAAAAATGCAGTGGTATTTTCTATGCTCATATCTAAAATTTCACCCAAATTTTTTTCTGCAACTTTTACAGCTAAACTCTCAGCTCTTAAACGATGACCATTGCAATCTTTGCAAGTTTTTTCACTCATATACTCGCTTAAATCTTTTTCATCTTTTAGCATTTCATAGGCATATTTAACCGCACCTTCAAATTTACGACTTAAACGATGTCTTTTCCATAAAAAGTTAATTTCCTTAGCATTACCATAAAGCACCAAACGCTTTTCTTCTTCGCTTAGCTCATTATATGGAATTTTTATCCTGATATCATTTTGCTCGCAAAATGCCATTAAAAATTTATAATAATAACTTTTATTAAACCCATATAAAAGTTTTATAGCTCCTGCTTCTAAGCTTAATTCTTCATTGATAAGCTTTTTCATATCCAGTGTATATCTTATACCAAGACCATCACAACTTGGACAAGCGCCTTTTGGAGAATTAAAAGAAAAACTCAAAGGCTCAAGCAAAGGAAAAGAAATTTTACAATCAAAACAAGCATTATGCTCACTATAATGAAAATGCTTAGGTATGTTTAATTCTTCATTATTTAAAACTTCAATTTCTACCTCGCCAAAACTCTCACTCAATCCTTTTTCTATATCACTTGCAAGTCTTGCTAGCATATCATCTTGAATTTGAAGTCTATCTATTACAAGTTTTATTGTATGTTTTTTAGTTTTAGCAAGCTCAATATCCTCATCAAGACGCGTTAAAACCCCATCAATTTGTGCTCTAACATAACCTTTTGCGACTAAATTTTCCAAAAGATCTGCAAAAGTTCCTTTTTTTTCTTTGATCAAAGGCGCGTAAATGACAATTTTTGCTCCTTTTGGAAGCTTTAAGATTTCACCTACGATATCTGCTGCACTCATAGATGAGATTTTTTGTCCGCATTTGTGGCAATGTTGCGTGCCAATTCTTGCATATAATAATCTTAAATAATCATAAATTTCAGTAATGGTTCCAACGGTTGATCGAGGATTTTTTGAAGTTGTTTTTTGATCAATGGCAATGGCAGGGGTTAAACCTTCTATTTTATCGACATTTGGCTTACCCACTTTATCTAAAAACTGCCTTGCATAAGCACTTAAACTTTCAATATAACGGCGTTGTCCTTCTGCATAAAGCGTGCCAAAGGCTAAAGTAGATTTACCACTTCCACTAAGTCCTGTAAAAACTATGAGTTTATTTTTAGGAATTTCTAGATTAATATTTTTAAGATTATTTTCCTTAGCACCAATTATAATTATTTTGTCTTTATTCATATTATGATTACCTTGATTTTAAAACTAATATTCTATCACAAGTATTTAAAATAATCACATTCAAATATTTTTAAAAATTATTTTATTTTAGCAAATATAAATTTAACTTGTGTTACATTTTGTAATATATATCCCTATTAAATCATTTAAACAATCATAAAATAAAAAACTACGATACACTAAAAGTCACTAAAATTAAAGGAAGAAAATGAGTGTAACAAACAAAATACTTTGGTTTTTTGTCGCTATTGTTGCTGCTGTATGTTTTAGTATATTAGCGCTCCAAAATGGCGAAAGTATTTCAGCAATTTACCTTGTTATTGCTGCTTTATGTATTTATATCATAGGATATAGATTTTATGGTAGATATATTGCATATAAAGTCTTAGAACTAGATAAAAATAGAGCAACTCCTGCTACCGTTAAAAATGATGGATGTGACTTTGTCCCTACTAACAAAATTGTACTTTTTGGGCATCATTTTGCAGCTATTGCAGGAGCTGGTCCTTTAGTAGGTCCTATACTGGCTGCTCAAATGGGTTATTTACCTTCCATGCTTTGGATTTTAATCGGCGGAGTACTAGCTGGAGCAGTGCATGACTTTGTTGTTTTGTTTATCTCTACACGCCGTAATGGAAAATCTTTAGGTGAAATGATAAAAGATGAACTTGGTAAGCTTACTGGTGGATTTGCTATGCTTGCTATCTTTGGAATCATGTTAATCATTATAGCAATTTTGGCAATGGTTGTTGTTAAAGCCTTGGCTGAGTCACCTTGGGGATTGTTTACCATAGCCATGACAATACCTATTGCTATTTTTATGGGTATTTATATGAGATTTTTAAGACCTGGTAAAGTAGGTGAAGCTTCTATAATAGGTTTTATACTTCTTATACTTGCTATACATTATGGTAGTGAAATAGCTGCTAATCCTTATTGGGCTAATATTTTCACACTAAGCGCTCCAACTCTAGCCCTTATAATGATGGCTTATGGTTTTATAGCAGCGATTTTACCAGTTTGGTTTTTACTTGCTCCAAGAGATTATTTATCAACTTTTTTGAAAATCGGTGTTATTGTAATTATGGCTTTGGCTATTATCTTTGTAGCACCTGATTTACAAATGCCAAAAATCAATTCTCAATATTTAGATGGAAGTGGTCCTGTGTTTGCTGGAGCTATTTTTCCATTTTTATTTATCACTATAGCATGTGGAGCTATTAGTGGTTTTCATGCTTTAATTTCAAGTGGTACAACTCCTAAAATGCTTGAAAATGAAACCCATGCTTTAGCTGTTGGATATGGCTCCATGCTTATGGAAAGTGCTGTGGCTATCATGGCTTTAATTTGTGCTTGTATTTTACATCCTGGTCTTTATTTTGCTATTAACTCTCCTGCAGCTGTTATAGGGACTGATGTTGTCAATGCCGCTGCTACTATTTCTAGCTGGGGCTTTAAAATAACACCTGAAGAAATTACAACTCTTACTACCAATATAGGAGAACAAAGTATACTTTCAAGAACTGGTGGAGCACCAACATTCGCCGTAGGTGTAGCTTTAATTTTACACGAGCTTTTTGGTGGAGTAAATTTAATGGGCTTTTGGTATCACTTTGCTATTTTATTTGAGGCTTTATTTATTTTAACTGCAGTTGATGCAGGAACGAGAGCTTGCAGATTTATGGCTCAAGATATATTAGGCAATATATATAAACCTTTAGGAAATATCAATAACACTTTTGCAGGTATTTTTGCCACTGCATTGAGTGTTGCAGGTTGGGGATATTTTCTTTATCAAGGAGCCATTGATCCAAAAGGTGGAATTTACTCACTTTGGCCACTTTTTGGAGTGAGCAACCAAATGCTTGCTGGCATGGCTTTACTTTTAGCTAGTGCGATTTTATTTAAAATGGGCAAGGCAAAATATACTTGGGTAACGCTGGTCCCAGCTACTTTTGTTCTAGTTGCAACTCTTTATGGAGGATTTCAAAAAATACTTCCATATAAAGAAGGCGATAAAGTACATAATGCCGTAAGCCATGTAGCTGCTGTACAAGTTAATGCTCAAAAAATAAAAGATTTAAATTTAAAATTAGAGCAAACAACTGATCAAATACAAATTGAACAAATTAAAAAAGATTTAAAACTAGCCTCACAAGCTAAAACATCTAATCTTGTCAATGCAATACTTTGTGTGTTTTTCATGATTACCACTTTGCTTGTTATACTTTCTTGCTTTGGAATTTTTATCAAAAAATTAAACATTCCTTTAAAAGAAAGCCCTTATATAGCATTAAAAAAGGAAAAAGCATGATAAAAAAACTTAAATTATGGTATGAAAAATCCGAAAGGTTTTTTCATCCTTTGGTTGGAGTTGCAAGTTATGATAAATACCTTGAACATATGAGAGAAAAACATCCTAAAACACCTTGCAAAAGTAGAAAAGAATTTTTTAAAGATTTTCTTGAAAAAAAATACAATAGTGGCTTAGGAAAATGCTGATAAACATTAAAGAGTAAAGTTTTTACTATACAAAAAATGATTTTTGGTGAAAATCACCAAAAATCAAGCATGTTTTTTAGCAAAATTTTTCATAAATTCACTTAGTTTTTGAACTTTTTCAATGCTGATAGAATTATAAATACTAGCGCGAATTCCGCCTAAAATTTTATGTCCTTTAAGGCCTATCATACCATTTTCTTCAGCCTCTTTTACAAAAACTGGCTCTAAGTTTTTATCATGAGCTATATTAAAACTAACATTCATTAGCGATCTATTTTCTTTTTTAGCATGCCCTTTGTAAAAGCCATTACTTTCATCGATCACATCGTATAAAATTTTAGCCTTTTGTATATTTTGCTCATTGATTTTATCTAAGCCACCTTGATTTAAAAGCCATTTCATTTCAAGATTAAACATATAAATAGCAAAGGTCGCAGGGGTGTTAAATAAAGAATCATTTTCAGCATAAATGCTGTATTTTAACATACTAGGTATGTTTTTATTTTTGCTACGCTCTATCATATCTTTACGCACAAATGCGCAAGCAAGTCCTGAAATTCCAGCGTTTTTTTGCACTCCACCAAAAAGCATAGCAATATTAGAAAAATCTATCTTTTTAGAAAAAAAATCACTTGAAGCATCGATGATTAAAGGACTTTTAGTTTTTGGATAGCATTTATATTGGGTTCCATAAATGGTATTATTAGAGCATATATATGCATAATCAGCATTATCGCTAAATTCAAATTGTGGGATATGATCAAACTCACTTTCTTGGCTACTTGCTACTATTTTTGTATTTACTCCTAAAATTTCAGCTTCTTTAATAGCCTTTTTAGTCCAAACTCCCGTATTAGCAAATTCACAAACTCCACCCATATATAAATTCATAGGTATCATAGCAAATTGCAAACTAGCCCCACCTTGCATTAAAAGCACTTCATAATCATCATTTACCCCATAAAGTTCTTTTGCCATTTTGATAGCTTCAAAATGCACTTCTTCAAAAACCTTTCCACGATGAGAAACTTCCATAATAGAAAAGCCCTTGCCATGATAGTCATACAAATGCTCCTGTGCTTCTTTTAAAACCTCATCAGGCAAATTTGAAGGACCTGCACTAAAATTCATTACTCTCATTTTGTCTCCTTTTTATAGTATTTGGGCTTCTTTACTCTCATTTATTGAGCAAAGTTTTATAATATCTCCTTTTTTTAGTTTTTCAAGAGAAATATTTTTGCCATCTTTTTGTAAATTTATCAAATTTTTACTTTTATCAAAGAAATTTTTATGCTGAGCTAAAAGCTCTTCAAAATTATTAAGTTTGTTTTCATAATTTAATAATTTTAAATTTAAAACGCTCTTTAGTTGACTTTGTAAAAAATCAAGCTTTTGTTTTCTAAGAAAAAAAGCATTTTCTAAAGATTTCGCTTTGGCTAAATTTTGCAAATGATCTATTTTATTTTGATAAAACTTAAGATGATTAAGCATTTGGCTTTTAAAACGCATAGTAAGTTCATCAAGTCCTTGTTCTAAGCTGAGTTTATTTGGAAAAATCATATCAATAGCCGCACTTGGAGTTGGCGCTCTTAAATCTGCTACAAAATCACTAATAACATAATCAATCTCATGTCCAATAGCAGAAACAACAGGCGTTTTTAAAGAAAAAATACATCTTGCAAGCTCTTCATCATTAAAACAAAATAAATCCTCCCTACTTCCACCACCTCTTGCTAAAATAATCGCATCTAAATCATACTCATTGGCTTTTTTTAAAGCATTTATCAAAGAATTTGGAGCGCTTTGTCCTTGAGTGAGAGCATTAAAAATAGTTATTTTGCAAAGATTGTATTCTTTTTGTGAAATTAACTTTAACATATCTTGCAAAGCAGCTGAAGTAAAAGAGGTGATTATGCCTATTTTTTTGGGAAATTTAACAATGCTTTTTTTAGCATTTATATCAAACAAACCTTCTTTTTCAAGCTTTTCTTTTAAGGCTAAAAATTTAGCTTCTAAATCCCCAAGGCTTGTTTTTTGCATGCTTTTTGCTATAAATTGATATCTACCGCTTGCTTCATACAAGCTTACATAACCTCTTAAATCAAGCATATCGCCAACCTTAGGCTGGGTTTGGACAAATTGATTAAAGCCTTTAAACATTACGCAAGCTATACTTGATTTTTCATCCTTTAAATCAAAATACCAATGCCCTGAACCATGTATAGTTATCTTAGAAATTTCTCCACTAAGCTCTATATCATCAAGATGAAATTCTAATAAACTTTTAGCTTTTAAATTAAGTTCTGAAACTTTCATTTTTTTCTTGCAATAAACATAGAACAAACACCAAAGCTAAAGCTTTTATACTCTAGCATTTCAAAATGCTCACGGAGTTCTTTAATAAATTCTTCTTTACTTAAAAAATCATCAATGGAATTTGGCAAATATTCATAAGCACTATAATTTTTGCTAATAAATCCACCCACTTTTGGCAAAATATTTTTCAAGTAAAAATCCCTACAAGCAGCTATAAAACCACCCTGCTCTCTTTTGGTAAATTCAAGCACAAGTAAAATCCCATCCTTTTTTAACACCCTTGCAAATTCTTTTATAGCTTCTTTTCTATCTACAACATTGCGTATGCCATAACTTATACTTATGATGTCTGCACTTTCATTTTCAAGTGGAAGCTCTTGTGCTTTTGCTTGTACAAAAGTCGCTTCAGGAATTTTTTTCTTAGCTACTTCAAGCATACCCGCACTTGGATCAATCCCTTTTATACTGATGATATTTTTATTTGCTCTTAGGGCTTGATTTTGCCATTCTATAATCATATCGCCCGTACCACAAGCCACATCGATAATATCAAGTTCATTGTTAGAAAATTTAAAAACATCTAAACAAGCTTTTTTTCTCCAACTCACATCAGTTCCAAAGCTTAAAATTCTATTAGCTTTATCATAAGTTGGAGCTATATCATCAAACATTTTAACTATTTTTTCTTGTTTTTGCATTTTTCACCTACTTATTTTTTTGATGATATTATCAATTTTTATTATGATTTCTTCTTTTTCTTTTATCATCAAATTTTGATTTTTTAGCATTTTTTTAAATTTTTTCATTTTAGGATAAATTTTTGAAAAATATTTAATTAAAAAATTTATTTTATCAAAATCTACATGATTATTTGAAGAATTTATTTGCCCTTTTAACAAATAGCATTCTTTCTTAAGTGCGTTTATAAAAATTTTTTCTAAATTTGAATTCGTATTTTTTCTAAAAAAACTCTCATCTTCATTTAAAATATACTCTAAATTTATAAAAAAATTTTCAAAATTTTTATCATTAAAAAAAGAAATTACATCATCAATTATAAATTTTTTTGACATTAAAATTTCAAATTTGTGTTTTAAATTTTTTAAATTTGCATATAATTTTTCTTGGATATTTTCTTCAAAAACACTAGTAAAAATTTCAAAAAATAAAAATATTTTTGTAAATTTTTTATAAGTTTTTTTCAAATTTTTACTGGTCTTCTCTTCTAAAAAAGCATTTTTGCAAAATGTAAATTTTGTACTTAAACTAAAAAGTATAATTTTTAAAACAATATAACTTTGCATTTGCGAAGAAAAATTTATTTTGCTTTTATGCTCTTTTTTTATAAGTTTTATATAATCTTTATAAGTTAAAAATTCAAAAGATTTTTTATCAAAAAAGACATTTGATTTTTTGCTAATAATCGTATTCACAGCAGTATACTCAAGACGCAAGAAAATGCGTCTTATTTATTTTTACAAAATTTGCAACCATTCACATAAGCAAACACGCCAAGATAGTCAATAATATTACCAATCTTTTTCTCAAGATCTTCTTGATATTTGTTAATCCCACTATCTTCATAGCGCACATCTTCTATGTGATTGCATTTACTACAAATTACATGAATATGTGGATATTCATAAATGTCATAACAAGTTTTTTGATTTGGAGTATTAATTTCTACTACCAAACCTTGTTCTTTTAAGGTATTTAAATTTTTATATACCGTAGCTAAAGAGATAGAAGGATATTCTTCTTTAATACTTTCATACAAAGATTCTATATTAGGATGCTCGTGGCGTTTTAAAATTTTTAAAATACAAAGTCTTTGTGGAGTAGCTTTTAAATCACAGTTTTTAAGCATTTGAATAAGTTCCATAGTCTATTCTCCAAATATTTTTGCTTATAGTATAACTCTTTTTTTATAAAAAAATGATTATATTAGAAGATATTTTTTATCTTTTAATAAATTTTAATTTTTTGGCATAACGAATCAATATCAAGCTCTAAAAATTTTTCCACTTCACTTGTTTTGCCATGGGCTATAAATTGATCTTCAAATTCAAAACTTACAACTTTTATATGATAAAGATTTTCTTTTTGTAAAAAATTTGTAATCAAACTTCCTACTCCGCCTATTTTGGCACTATCTGAAAAGACAAACCAGGTTTTAGTATTTTTAGCAATTTCTCTTAAAAGTTCTTCATCCAAAGGTTTTGCAAAAATCAAATCTATTAAGCTCGCATAATCTAATCCAAGTTTATCTAAAGCTAGTTTTGCCTTGGCTACACCTTGACCAAAACCTAAAAATACTTTATCGCTTTGTGCTTTAGATAAAATTTGAGCTTTAGCAAGTTTTATCTCACATGGATTAAATTCATCATCTAATAAAAAATTTCCCCTAGGATAGCGAAAAGCAAAAACTCCTTGATGAAAATAAGCATATTCCATAATATTTTTCATCATAGCTTCATCTCGTGGAGCTGCTAGGGTAATGTTTGGAATAACACTTAAAAAACTTATATCAAAAACACCTTGATGAGTTTCTCCATCTTCACCCACAATTCCTGCTCTATCCATGGCAATAACCACATTTAAATTCATAATAGCACAATCATGAATCACTTGATCATAAGCTCTTTGCATAAAGGTGCTATAAATTGCTATAAAAGGTTTAAACCCTTCTTTTGCCATAGCAGCCATAGAGGTAACTGCATGTTGTTCAGCAATTGCAACATCCCAAAAACGCTCAGGATACTTTTCTATCAATTTATCAAGCCCTGTTCCACTTGGCATAGCAGCAGTTACACCTACTATATTTTCATATTTTTGAGCCAAATTTAACAAAGTGTTTGAAAAAATTTCAGTAGCACTTTTTTTGCTTACACCTTGTTTTAAGCTTTCTCCACTATTAACATCAAAAGCACCAACCCCATGCCATTTTGCATTTTTTCCCTCAGCTAAAGCATAACCTTTGCCTTTGATAGTTTGAGCATGTACTACACAAGGCTTTTTCATGGCTTTTGCTTGATTTAGTGCGTTAATAACTTCATTTAAATTATGCCCATCAATAGGCCCAATATACTCAAGCCCTAATTCTTCAAATAAAAGTCCAGGTGTAATAAGTCTTAAGCCCTCTTCAAAACGCTTTGCCATATAAGAAGCACCCTGAGGAAAATACTCTAAAAGATTTTCTATGCGTTTTTTAAATTTTTGATAAAACTGCGTTGCCATTGCTTGAGAAAGGTATTTTGAAATAGCCCCAATTGGCTTTGAAATACTCATCTCGTTATCATTTAAAATGATCACACAAGGGTATTCTCTATCGCCAAGCTCATTTAAAGCCTCATATGCCATACCAGCACTTAAAGCTCCATCGCCTATTAATACAACAGGCAAACGGTCTTCATTTTTTAATCTTATAGCCTTGCAAGCTCCAACTGCTAAAGATATAGAAGTGCTTGAATGTCCTGCTATAAAATAATCTCCCTCATCAGGTTTTGTATAACCACTTAAGCCATTAAATTGCCTTAGTGTGTGAAAACTATTTATTTTGCCACTTAAAAGCTTATGTGGATAAGATTGGTGTGAAACATCAAAAATAAAAGGATCTTTTTGTACATCAAAAACATAATGCATGGCTATGCTAAGTTCCACAACACCTAAATTTGAACTTAAATGTCCACCATTTTTACTCACTATATCTATAATAACTTCACGCAAATTATTAGCTAAATTTTCTAACTCTTTAATTTGCATATTTTTAATATTTAAGCTGTTTAAATCTATCATTCATTAGCCATATTTTTGATTTTTTGCAAACGATTATTAAGGTTTGATTCTATATTACCAGCATCGCTTAATATTAAAATACTCCCCTTATTAATCGCATCATCAAGGCTAAATTTGATATTACTTTGTTCTTGTTCTAAATGTGATTTTACATATTCAAAATCTTCAGGGCTTAGTTTTAATTCTATTTTAGTAGCATTTTTAAGCTCGTTCATAAGTTCTTTTGCCAAATTTAATGCCATAAGTGAGGAATTTTCCTCAAGTTCTTTTGCAATCACTTCTTTTGCGATAATTACAGCTGTATCAGCTAATTCTTTTTCATTTTTAGATAAAAACTCATTTAGATTTTGCACTGTATTTTCAAGTTTTTCTACACTTTTTAAGTATTTTTCTTTTAAAGTCTCTAATTCATTTTCAAAATTTTTTTGAGCTTGCTCATAACCTTCTTTGGTGAATTTTTCTTTTGCATGCTCTAATTCTGTATTTAAGCGATTGTTAAATTCAGCTTCTTGACTTTCTATTTGCATTTGTAGCTTAATGATATTTCCTGACATTTCATCAGTTTTTTTAAGCAAATCTTCTACAAAATCAGGTTGAATTTGTGGTTGTGGGGCTTGCGGGGTAGTTTCTACTGTTTGATTTTCCACTGCTTGCTGAGTAGCATTTTGAGCCAGGGGAGTTTGACTTATGGTTTGAGTTTCTTCTTGTTTTTGCTCTTCATTGGAAGACATTTCACTCATAACTTTAAAATGATATCCCTCAACCACATGAGCAGAAATATTTTCAGGTGAAATTACATTAGTTAATTTAGCCATAATCTTACTCTATCATCTCATCAGCCTCACCCACTTGGATAAGACCTTGTTCTGCAAGTTTTTGCACCACCTCAACAACTTTTCTTTGTGCTTCTTCCACATCTTTTACACGCACAGCGCCCAAAAAGCCCATTTCTTCTACAAAAGCTTCAGCAGCACGCGTGGACATATTTGCCATAAATTTTTGTTTTAAATCCTCGCTTGCACCCTTTAAACCTATCATCAAATCGCGCTTATCAGCAGCTTTTAAAACCTCTCTAATCGCATTAGTACTAAGCTGGGAAATATCATCAAAAGTAAACATTAAATCTTTAATGGTAGTTGCAAGTTTTTCATCACTTTGCTCAATATAAGAAAGTGTTGTTTTAGATGCTTTTTGACCCAAGCGATTAAGCACTTCAGCAACCGCTCTTGGACCACCCACTTCAACTTTATAAGAAGTAAGGCTTTCAAGTTTACTTTCAAGCACAGCAGATACTCTTTTGATAATTGATGGTGAAATATCCCCAAGATTTGCCATTCTTATTACAACCTCAGCCCTTAACTCATCGCTAAAATACTCCAAAGTTTCAGCAGCTTGAGTAGTATCCATATGAGCTAAAATCAAAGCTATGGTTTGAGGGTGTTCTTTAATGATAAAGTCTGCAAGTTGTTGAGGCTTAATTTGAGAAAGATAAGCAAAATTTTGATTATTTTCCATACTTTTGGTAAGTTTTTCCAAAATTTTATTGGCAATTTCAGGACCAAAAGTTCTAAATAGAATTTCTTTTGCATATTCCAAACCACCACTTTTTAAATATTGGTTTGATTGTAATAAAGTATAAAATTCCTCAAGTACTGCAGTAGCAACTGGCTTGTCAACATTTTTTGCCAAAGCAATATAGCGAGAAATTTCAGTGATGACATTAATATCCATATGAGAAAATAAAACTGTTGTTACATCTTCTCCAAGTTGGATTAAAAAAATTGCGACCTTTTCTGGCATAGAAAGGTCATCATAGACCATTTTTTGTTCTTCACTAAGCTTTATCATTAGATATCCTTCTCACCAAATTCAGCTTCATTTTCAACAAGTTTTTGCAACAATAATGCCACTTCTTCACCTTTTTCATTAGCCACTGCTCTTAATTTTTCGAGCAAGACATCATATTGAAGCGCATCTTCATCAAAATTATCCCCAAAGCCAAGTTGTTCTTCAACTTTTCTACGCGCTGCATTGAATTTTTCAATAGCATCTTCAGCCTCATCAATGATTTGCCCGTCTTTACCTTCCATCTCTTCTTCAAGCTTGATATCTGCAAGCATTTTTTGTGAAAATGGAACGATAACTTTTTTGTAAAAGATAAAAAGTAAAATCGCGGCAAAGACATACTTAACAGGCGGGATAAATGGCTCAACAAATCTTGAATAGAAAGTTTGGACCTTATTTTCAACCTTAGCTGTTCTATGAAATTCCAAATTATTTACTTCAACCGCATCACCTCTAGCAAGATTAAAACCTATAGCACCTTTAGTAAGATTTTCAATAGCTTGAATTTCTTTATCACTCAAAGGAATATATTCGTTTGTGATATTTCCTTGATCATCAGTAATTACTTTGTATTTTCCATCTACTACAACGGCTGCAGAAATTCTTTTAATCGTTGCAAATTGCTTAGTGGTGTTGGTGATTTTTTTAGAAATTTCATTATTAGTTGTAGTTTGGTTTTTAGTATAAACCTCGCGTGCACCTTTATCATCTAAACCCTCTACAGGACCGATGTTTGAAACAGCACCTGGTACACCTTGAATTTCTTTATCTTTATAGCCTTCTTTGTGTTCTTCTAAAGTTTGCTCACTACGCACGACTGTGTTTGGATCATATACTTCACTTTGTGATTCTTCTTTAGAAAAATCATAATCAATACTAACCTTTGCCACTACTCTATCATAACCACCCGCAAATGGAGCAATAGAAGCAACAATTTTTTGCTCTAATTCATATTCTTGATCTCTTTTATATTTAATTTGAGCAGCGATCAAATCACTCTCAAAAGCACCCTCATCATCTAAAGGAATACCTTTTTGATCCATGATTTTTACATTTTCAGGGGTAAGTTTTGTCACTGAAGAAGCAATTAAGTTTTTAATCCCCATAATTTGCTTTTTATTAAGCTTTAAACCTTCTTTTATCGTCAAAGCTACTGAAGCAGTTGGTGGGACTTGTTGTTGGGTAAAAAGTGTATCTTTAGCAAAAGCAATATGCACTGTGGCACTATGGATAGGCTCTAAACTTTCAATCGTTCTAGCAAGTTCACCTTCTAATGCTCTTTGGTATTTTACCTTTTGCTCAGCTTCTGTTGCACCAAATTCTTGTTTATCAAAAAGCTCAAAGCCTACTTTATTATCCTTTGGTAATAACCCTGCAGAAGCAATAGCCAAACGCTGTTTATATACTTGATCATTAGGCACTAAAATAGTTCCTTCATTACGCAAAATATAAGGAACCCCACTTTTTTCAAGCTGCGTTACTATCATCGCTGAATCACTAGTATTAGCATTTTCAAACAATACTGAATATCCAGCCTCACTAGCTACTGTAGAACCGCTTCTAAAAAGGGTTAAAAATACTAAAAATCCAACTACAACAACAATAGAAGCAGCAATGATAATACGCTGTCTTAAACTTAAATTTTGATAAAGCTGACCTACTTGGTGCAGTATAGTTTTATAATCCATTTATTTCCTACAAACTAAAAATTTTTAGAAAACTCTTCAAAAAACCTTGAATTTTCATACTCTGTACCTATACTTATACGCACAGCATTTAAACCATAACTTTGTAAATTTCTTATTATTATACCGTTTTTAAGCAGTTTTTCAGATAAATCTGTGCTATTTTTTTCATCAAAAAAATAGGTAATAAAATTTGTATAGCTTGGAATATATCGAATTTTATAATTTTTAGCAAAATCTTCATAAAGTTTCATTTGTGAAAAATTATTTTCCAAAGTTTTTTGCACAAACTCATCATCATCTAACGCAGCAACAGCAGCTTTTAAACTCAAATTAGTCACATTAAAAGGTGCTCTTAATTTATAAAATGCATTGATAATTTCCTTGCAAGCTATACCATAACCCACTCTCATACCACCCAAACCATAAAGCTTAGAAAAGGTTCCTAGATATACTGCATTTTGAAATTTATGGATTAATTCCTTAGGATTAATATGTTTTTTGCTATCTTTAAATGAAGCAAATTCATTATAAGCTCCATCAATGGCCACCAAACAATCCTCATCAATTTTTTCTAAAAACTCAAAAACTGCACTTGCGTCCAAACACTCACCTAAAGGATTATTAGGTAAACATAAAAAGATTACTTTGATTTCATTTTTATGCTTTTGATATAACTCATACAACTCATTTAAATCATGGGTTAAGCTTGGGGTTTTATAAACCTTAACTCCTAGTTGTTTTGCATAAATTTCATACATAGCAAAGCTAACCCCACATTGTAAATAAGCCTTAGAATGATCAAGTTTTGCATGTACTATATATTCTATAATTTGATCACTCCCACTACCTATGATGAGATTTTCTTTTAAAATATCATATTTTTGTGCTAAAGCTTGTTTTAATTCACTCATAGTATCATCAGGATATAAATGAGCTAAATGTGCATTATTTATGATGGCTTCTTTAGCCTTTTTACTTGTGCCATAAGGATTTTCATTACTTGCTAGTTTAATAACTTCTTTTAAACCATATTCTTTAGCAACCAAATCCATATCCTTGCCACTTTCATAAGTTTTAATAGCCTCTAAAAAAGGATTAAATTTCATTGCTTTCTCCTGATAAATATGATCCAAGCCATTTTATATGCTCAGCTTTTTTTAATACTCTTTGGACATTTTCATCATCAATATGTCCTTCAAAATCTATATAAAAACTATGCACAAATTCTCTTGTTTTTATAGGGCGTGATTCAAGTTTTGTTAAATTTATCCCCTCTTTTTTAAACTCATATAATAAATCACTAAGCCCACCTGGTTTGTGCGCAGCAAGTGCCAAGATGGAAGTTTTACAATGAGGCATTTGAGGTATTTTTATATCACTTAAAATCAAAAACCTAGTACGATTTGCCAAATTATCCTCAATCGTTTCAAACAATATAGGCACATTATAAAGTTTTGCTGCAATCTTAGAGCAAATTGCAGCTGAAGTAACATCTTGTGAAGCTAAGTAAGCTGCATGAGCTGTGGATTTACTTGCTACAAATTCTATTTCACTTAAATCATGACTTTCTAAAAAATTTCTACATTGGTTATAACCTTGCGGATGAGAATAAATGCGTTTAATATCTTTTAAATTCTCACTCATACTTACAAAAGAATGATGAATATCCATATAAATTTCAGCAAAAATCTTTACATCTTCGTATTTTCCAAGACAATCAAGCGTCACACCCACTGCACCTGCTGTATTATTTTCTATAGGGACTACTCCATATTTTGCTTCTTTATGAGCTAGTTCTTTAAAAACATCTTCTATATTTGCAAGTGGAGTATAACGACTCATAGCGCCAAAACGCGTTCTTGCTACTTGATGAGTATAGCTTCCCTCAGGACCTAAATAAGCTATGCTTTGAGGCATTTCTAAATTTCTTGATACAGCAAAAATTTCTTGATAAATTGCTTCGATTGCATTTTGATCTAATAAACCATGATTATAATTTTTAAGTCTATTTATAATAGCCCTTTCACGCTCAGGTCTATAAATACTCCCACCTAAATTTTGCTTAATAACTCCTATATCTTTAACATGAAGCATTCTTTCATTAAGCAAAGCCAAAATTTTATCATCGATAGTATCGATTTTGTTGCGTAATTTTTCTATCTCTTTCATTTAAACCTCGATATGTAGTAATTCTTAATACTATCATACACAAAATTAAGTTTAGTTGTATCAAGGCCTTGAGTGTTAGAAATTTTACCACTTAAAACCAAAGCTGTTTGCATACCAAGCTCATAAGCACCAAGTAAATCACCTTTATAATCATCACTTATTATTAAAACCTTTTCAAAACATGCATTACAATCTTGTAGTTTTAATAAATTTAAAGCACTTTCATAAAAAGCTTTGCTAGGTTTTCCTATGACTTTATAATCAAACCCACATGCATTTTTAAGCATAGCCATGATACTTCCAACACCTGGATAAAGCTTTGAGTTTTTTTTATAAATACTACCCTCATGCATTGCTATAGCTTGCACACCATTTTTAACATATTCTATCATTTTAGCAAAATCTTGAAATTTAAAATCATCATAACTTGCTATTAAAAATGCTTTTGGATTATCAAAATCAAGTTCATAACCTAGCTCTTGAAGACTTTGTAAAAATTCTTTTGCACCAAAAGCTGCTATTTTACAAGGCTTTAAATGATCTTTTAAAACACAAAAAGGATCAATATAAACCTTTTCATTAATCTCAAAACCCAAATTTTGTAAATAATTTAAAAAATCTAATTTTTTAGTATTATTAGTGATGATTACATAAGGAATTTTTTCTTTATTTAAAGATTTAATGAGTTTTAAAGCTCCATCTATAGGACTTTTATCATAATCTGAAATCAAAGTCCCTTGCACATCCAAAAAAAGCATTTTAATCCTTTAAAAAATCAAGCTCTAAAGCAATTTGATCTTCATAACTTTCTCTTTTTCTAATCATTCTTACTTCATTATTTTCACAGGCTAATTCACACACTTTATTGCGAGAATTATAATTGCTACTCATGCTAAAGCCATATGCACCTGCGCTTTTAATTATAATCAAATCCCCTGCTTTTGTCTTAGCTAATTTTCTATCTTTTGCTAAAAAATCACCACTTTCACAAATTCCACCAACAATATCACAAAGGCTTTCTTCTTTGTTTTCACTTAAAAGTGTGATTTCATGATAAGCATTATATAAACTTGGACGCAATAAATCATTCATTGCCCCATCAACAATCACAAAACGCTTTTTATCATTGAATTTTTCATACAAAACTTTAGTTACAAACTCTCCTGCATTTGCCACCAAAAATCTACCTGGTTCCATACCTATACATACATCAAGTCCTTGCAAGCTTGCTAAAATTCCTTGAGCATAATCATACAAATTTGGCTCTTGCTCATCTTTATAACAAACTCCTAAACCCCCACCTATATCAAAGAACTTAATATTAATTTTCAAAGCTAAAAGCTCTTTTACTAATTTTGCAACAATTACAGAAGCTTCATGAATACTACTTATATCAAGAATTTGTGAGCCTATGTGAAAATGCACGCTAACTGGATCTAAAAATTGTGAATTTTTAGCATAAATATACATTTTTTTAGCACTTTCTATATCTACACCAAATTTATTTTCATGAAGCCCTGTAGATATGTAAGGATGGGTTTTTGCATCTACATTTGGATTTACTCTTATGCTTATACGAGCTATCTTTTGACTTTCTTTAGCAATTTGTTCCAAAAGAAGCATTTCTTCATAACTTTCTAAATTTACATAAAGTATATTTTGCTCTAGAGCATATTTTAACTCATCAGCACTTTTACCTACCCCACTAAAAATAATTTTATAATTTTTAGCACCTGCTTTTAAAGCTCTATAAATCTCACCCGCACTAACACAATCAAATCCACTATCTAAAGAAACTAAAAGTTTTAAAACACTTAAATTTGAATTTGCTTTAACTGCATAAAAAATTTGTGATTTTCTTGCTTTAAAAGCTTCTTTTAGTAGTAAAAAACGCTCTTTGATTTTATCAAAATCATAAACATAAAAAGGAGTGTTATATTGCTTTGCTAATTTTAAATAATCCATAAAAAACCTCTTTTTATTTGTTTTTATAATAAAACCAACTTCCCATGCAAATCAAAATAAAAATTGGTAACATTATGCCAAATTCAGGAAGTAAAATTTCATTTTCACTTAATCTTGTTAACAAAAATAATAAACCCCAAGCACTAAGAACTGATATGAAAAATACAAAGGCTAAAAAGGCTAAATTAAAAAATCTTGCTGTGATTGGAAAATAATAATAAATTATAAGCATTAAAAAAGGCGCAAAAAATGGAATAAAAACTAATGAATATAAACTTGTTCTAAGAGTATTTGTTGATATATCTTGCTTTGCAAATATCAAAATACTCTCTAAAGCATCACTTATAGAATAAGAAGGATCACTTTCTACTAAAGAAATTCTCTCTAAAATTTTTGGTGAGAAATTTTCCAAACCTTTTATACTTTTAAAATCTTCTATTTTTAAACCCTCTTGAGAGACTATTAGCTTATCTGGGACTTTTATGGTTTTGACATCAATAAGCTCCCATGATTGTCCGTTAAATTGCGCTTTTTTTGCTTGTGTGAGTTGTTTGATATCTAAATTTTTTACATCAAAAATTTTTACATTATACAAAGAATTTGTACTAGTTTTTTCTATATACACAAATTTATTATCATATTTTATTAAAACATTTCCACCTTCTCTTGAGACAAGACCTGTTTTTATTATATTGCTTTTGTATTCATTTGCATAAGCAAAAGGGGTAAAATTTAAACCAATATATACAAAACAAAAAAACAAAGCCCATAAAAAAGGATAAAAAATCACTTGATTTTTACTTAAACCCAAAGCATATAAGCTAACAAATTCATTTGAACGTATCATATTAAAAACACATAAAATCAAGGCAAAAACTATAGCTAGTGGCAATATATAAGAAACTGCTGAGCATGTTAAAAAAAGTATATAAAGTAATTCTAAATTTGCACTTTTTGGAATTTTATTAAAATTTACCAAAAAATCAATTGCAACAAAAAAAAATGTTAAAGAAAAAAATAAAATAAAAAATGATTTTAAATACAATGATGAAATATAACGAAAAAATACATTCATTTTAATTTCTTATAGAATATTTTGAAGCAACTTGCTCTATGTTTGATTTTAAAAGTTCAAATAAAGCTTTTTTTGCTTGCTCTAAAACCTTATTTAAACTTTCTTGCTCTTCTTGTTTAAATTTGCCCAAAACATGAGAAATCACATCTTGATCTTTTCCTACTCCTATACGCACTCTCTCATAAGCATTACCACAAAGATTATCTATGCTTTTAAGTCCATTATGCCCACCACTTGATCCGCCTATTTTAAATTTCAAAGCACCCAAATTTAAATCTATATCATCATGGATTACAATAATTCTATCGCATTTATAAAAATCACTTACAGCTTTTACGCTTTCTCCAGATAAATTCATATAAGTGGAAGGTTTTAAAAAAAAAGCAAGAGAACTTTTAAAAAGTTCTCCTTTAAATTTAGTATTTGAAAGTTTAGCAACTTCTAAATCTTTTAAAAGCAAGTCAATTAGCATAAACCCTACATTATGACGAGTTTGAGCGTATTGTTCTCCTATATTACCAAGTCCTACGACTAAGGTCATTTTATCTTGCTTTTTCTACACCAACTACAGCTACTCTATCAGCATCAACCATAGTTACACCTTCAGGCACAACCACATCACGAACCAATAAAGCATCACCAACATCAAGTTTTGTTACATCAAGTTCAAAATAATTTGGTAAATTTTCAGCTGCACATTTTACTTTTAATCTTCTTTTAGATTGTATTAAAACACCTTTGTTTTTAAGACCCATAGCAGTTCCTACTATCTTAACAGGAACCATGTATTTAGAAATAACACCTTTTTGAGCCACTTTTAAATCAACATGTTTTAACTCAGCTGTTACAGGATCTTTTTGATAATCAACCACTACAACATTTAATACTTTACCTCCAACTTTTACATCAAAAGCTAAAGTGGTTTTTTTACGAACTTCTTTGATAAATTCATTTATTTTAAAAGCAGCATTGATGTTTTCTAATCCTTTTCCATAGATGTTTGCGATTAGATAACCATCTCTTTTTAAAGCCTTAGCAGCTTTTCTACCGATACTCTCTCTAACGATACCTTCTAACATCTTTTTCCTTTCTAAAAAAATAAACACAAATTATAGCTAAATAAGTTTATAAAGATTTTAAAATATCCTCATAAGCTATGCAAAATTGCTCTAAACCATCATCTAATAAAAACTTACAAGCATTTTTTAACTCATCATTTGAAATATTTGCTTGTAATTTTTTTTCTATACACTCATCTTTTAAAGGTTCTTTAAATACTAAATTTTTTCCTTTAAAAGCATTTATGGCATCAAGGGGTGCTGTGTTAATGGCTTTATCATATAATAATTCTTTTATATAATAATCTTTTTCTAAATCATCACCCTTAACACCCGTACTTGCAAATAAAGCTCTGATATTATCTTCATTTTGAGAAATGATATATTTGTATGATTTAGTCGCTGTAAGAATTCCTATAAAATTTTTATCCACCACTTTTCCATTTAACAATCTATCAAAACGGCTCACAAAAATGCTAATTACAGCTTGTGGTTCTTTTTTGTTTGCGATATTGTTTTTTCTAAATTCTTTTAATCCCAAATTTAAAGCTTCAAAACATTTTTTAGTTTGTTCAAAATCAAAAATCAAAGTAGCATTTACACTAATTCCACTTTTCATAAGCTCATACATTACCTCATATGAAGCATTTGTAGCTGGAATTTTCATCATTACATTTTCTTTTGAAATTTGTGTGTATAATCTTTTTGCTTCAGCCAAAGATAAACTAGTATTATCTTTTAATCTTGGATCAATTTCTATGCTGATAAAACCATCATTATTTTCATAAAAATTTAAAGATAATTTATCTGCAGCTTTTTGTATATCCTCAATAGCTAAATACTCATATAAAGATTTTTTATCTTTGATATTAATTTTTTTGATTTTTTCTTTATAAATGCTTGAGTTTAAAATAGCATTTTTGAAAATTGCAGGATTTGAAGTAGCTCCATTTATAGTTTTTGCATAAAGTAAATCCAAAAATTCATGATCTAAAAATTCATTTTCTATAAAATCACACCATAGAGAAAATTTTTTCATTGTATTACCTTTATTATCTCTTTTAAATCTTTTTTATCTATGCAAATATCTGCATGAGATCTTAAAATTTCTTTGGCACAAAAAGCTATTTTTAATCCACATTCTTTAAACATAGAAATATCATTAGCTCCATCACCCACACACATGATTTCTTCTGTTTTTAAATTTAAAAATTTCTTAAGTCTTTGTAATATAATACCTTTTGAATTGTTAAACATAATTTCTCCGCCAACCTTTCCCGTTAAAACACCATTTTTACTATGTAAAAAGTTAGCAAAACCAAAATCAAAATGAAGTTTATTTTGTATTAAATCAATTCCTTCATGAAATCCACCGCTAAAAATAATAATTTTTATGTTTTTATTTTTTAAATACTCGCACAATTCTTTAGCGCCATTCATCAAAGGTAAATTTTCACAGCATTTCTTTACCTGATCAACAGGCATACCCTTAAGCAAGGATACTCTAGCACTTAGACTTTCAAAAAAATCAAGCTTACCATTCATTGCTTTATCAGTGATGCTTTTAACAGCATCACCGACATTATACTCTTGTGCTAAAATATCAATGGTTTCACCATCCATTAGCGTAGAATCAAAATCAAAAGCACAAAGTTTTATCATTAAAACTCGCGCTTTAATAAAGCATCAGCTTTTAGTATAGTAAGAATATTTTCTTCTCTTTTACCTATACCAAAAATCATACCTTTTTCTTTTAGTAAAGTTTCAGGTGGCGGATCAATTCTGCTTCTGTGAATTTTAATAGCTTCTGTAAGTCTATCTATCACAAAACCTGCATTACCTGCAGGAGTTTGATTTCCATTTGCAACACCTTTTAAAACTATATATCTAGTTTGAGGTGTCATTTTAGAACTGCCTTGATTAAATCTTTTTGCAAGATCAATTAAAGGCATAACATTACCCCTCATATTAAACACACCTAAAACATAATCAGGTACACTTGGAACTCTAGTGTATTCTATAGGCTTAATTATTTCTTGTATGTTTAAAATTGGAATAGCATATTCCTCATCTCCTACAACAAAACCTACAAGCTGAATAATATCCTCTTCTTTATCAATATCAGGTTCAGAAATTTGTGCTTGTTGTTTTTGTAAAACCTGGTTTAATTTATCACTCATCTTCTCATCCTAGTTTTAAATTTTTTCTAACTACATTTTCTAAGTACTCTGGAGAGTAAGGCTTAGTGATGTATTCAGTCATTCCTACTTCCACACCTCTTAAGCGGTCTGATTTACTAGTTCTTGAAGTTACTGCAACAAGCGGAAGGTTTTTATATTTAGAATACTTTCTAATCTCACCTGCTAAAGTATAACCATCCATTCTTGGCATTTCAATATCAATCAACACTGCATCAATATCATGCTCGCCTGATTTAATGGTATTTAAAGCTTCAACACCATTGGTTGCTTCTATAATGCTCACTCCCAGCGGTTCTAATGATTTTTGCATGATATTTCTATCCATCTTAGAATCATCCACTATAAGCACAGTGTAATCACTTGGTTTTTCTTTTACAACCTTTTTAGATTGTGCTTCAATCTGAGCTTTAATATCTACTTTAATCTCTTTAGCTATATCCATCATAGCAGCCACATCGATAATCAATGTAACCCTACCATCACCACGGATAGTTGCACCAGCAATTCCTTGAATATTTTGCAAATATTCACCCATTGATTTAATAACAATTTCTTCTTGCCCTATTAAAGTATCTACTATGATACCAAGTTTGCTTTCTGCTACACCTATAACAACTACATAAGTTTGATCACTATTTTCAAGTACTTGTTTAACTCCAAATACATCAGAAAGTCTTACTAAAGATAAAACTTCATCTCTTAAACGAAGCACATTTTTACCTTCAATAGTGTAAATATCATCAATTGGCACCCTAACTGTTTCAAGAACACTTGCAAGTGGTATAGCATAGAATTCTTCTTGAGTTCCAACTAGTAATGATTGGATAATAGCTAGTGTTAATGGAATTTTGAGCTTCATTACAGTGCCTTTTCCAAGCTCACTATCAATTTCTATCACACCATTTAATTTTTCAATATTAGTTTTAACAACATCCATTCCAACGCCACGTCCTGAAACGTTAGTAATTTTTGCAGCAGTTGAAAAACCTGGTTTGAAAATAAGAGCAAATGCTTCTTTATCTGTCATTTGATCAGCTTCACGCTCTGTAATCAAATTCTTTTCTATAGCTTTTGATTTTAATGCATCTGCATCAAGCCCTTTACCATCATCTGCAATTTCAACAACAATGTGATTTCCTTCATTGTATGCTTTAAGATTTACAGTTCCTTTTTCTGGCTTACCATTTGCTAAACGAGTAGCAGGATCTTCTATACCATGATCACATGAATTTCTAATCATATGCATGATAGGATCGCCGATTTCTTCTACGATTGATTTATCAAGTTCTGTTTCTTCACCTGAAATTTCAAGTTCCATTTGCTTACCAAGCTCACGACCCAAATCACGAACAACTCTTGGGAATTTGTTGAAAACTTTTGCAATTGGTTGCATTCTTGTTTTCATAACTGCTAATTGAATATCTGTTGTCACTATGCTAAGTTGAGATACAACTTGATTTAATTCTTCTAAGAATTTTTCTCCATCATATCTTTCTTCAACATCATCGTAAATTTTTAACAAGCGGTTTTTACCAAGAACAAGCTCACCAATTAAGTTCATTAAATGATCAAGTCTTTTTACTTCAACCCTAATGGTTTGATCCATATTTGCACCACTGCTTCCTCCACTTGCTGCTGGAACTTTTTTCTCAGCTGGAGCATTTTGTGTTTGTGCAGCTGGTTTGCTTGGAGTTGGATTGGCTTGTTGTGTTTTTTTCTTTTCAGCGCGTCTTGCTTGATCTTCGGCTTTTCTTACTTTTAAAAGTCTTTCGATTTCTGCTTCAACTTCATCATCACTTAATTTATTAACATCAACTTCAGGTTGCTCTTCAGCTTTTGGTTCTTCTTTTACCTCTTCTTTAGGTGCTTCTACCTTAGTTTCTGTTTTAACACCATCTAAACTTTCACCTTCTGAAATCGCAGTTAATCTTGCACAAATTGGAGCTATATCAAGTCCTATTGCTGTATCATTTCCATTATCTCTAATAGAATTTAATAAAGTTTTCATCATATCAATAGACTCTAAAACCACATCCATTACTTCAGGGGTGATTTTTAACTCATTGTGTCTTGCTTTATTTAAAACATCTTCCATATGATGAGTAAGTTTAGTTAAAACATCAAAATTTAAAAAGCTTGATGATCCTTTAACTGTGTGCGCAACACGGAAAATTCTATTTAATAATTCTAAATCTTCAGGATTTGCTTCTAGTTCAACTAAGTCATGGTCGATTTGCTCAACTAGTTCAAAGGCTTCAACTAAAAAATCCTCAAGTATTTCTTGAATATCTTCCATTTTTACTCCTCACCTTTTTCATGTTTTTTAATAACACGAGAAATTTCAGCAAAGAAATCACTTGCGTTAAATTTAACCAAATATCCCTCTCCACCTGCCTCTTTAACGCCTTTATCACTCATAAATTCATTCGATAAAGAAGAGTTAAATACTATAGGAATATTTTTAAATCTCTCATCTTCTCTTACTTTGGCTGCAAAGTGGAAACCATCCATTTGAGGCATTTCAACATCACTTACGATAATTTTAAGATGCTTGCTTAAATCTTCACCATAAGTACCATACAATTCTTGTAATTTTTGTAAGCCTTCAACCCCATCTTTTGCTTCTACAACTTTTAAGCCAATTTTATTAAGTAAATCTTTAACAAGTTTTCTTGCAGTAGAACTATCATCAAGTGCTAAAGCCATACCATCGATTTTTTGAATCTTATCATCTTCTATATCTGTTTGTGGAGTATAAATTCCAAGTTCTTGAACTATACTTTCTAAATCTAATATAAGTAAAACCTCATCACCTTCAATTCTAGTTACACCGGTAATTTTACTTTTATCTAAACTACCCGCACTAGCTGCAAAAGTAGCTGGTTCAATATTTTTCCAATTAATTCTACGAATTCTTTTAGCCTCATGAACGATAAAGCCTATTAACACATTACTAAATTCAGTAATGATAACTCTAGGTTTTATATTTGTCATTTCTGGTTCTTGAATTTGCATCCATTTAGCCAAATTAATCACAGGAATTACCACGCCACGAAGATCAAAAATACCTTCAACATACTCAGGCACCCCTGGAATTTCAGTCAAAAAAGGAATTTTTATGATTTCTCTAACTTTAGAAACATTTACACCATAAATTCCCTCATAGACTTTATCTTGGCCTTGCTTAAAGATGCGAAAATCAACAAGTTCCATTTCATTTGAACCTGTTTTCACGACATTCTCATCAAACATTATGCCCCCTTAAGTTCTATTTTGTGAAATCTGATTTCTGGCTCATATTTTACTATAAAAAAACTTTTCTTGTATGCAAAAGTAGCTAAATTTATATATTTTGTATTTTCAAATTCAAAAAAAACATCTTGATGATAATGCCCTTCTATAATAAACCTACTTTCATAGTTTTTAATGCGATTTTTAACGATCATATCAAAATTATGAATTTTTCTAACAAGCTGTTTTTTGTTTTGATTTTGTAAAATTTTATTAGTGATTTTTTGCCCACTAATTTCATTGATGAAATTTAAAAAACAAAGCAAGTAATGATTTCTCAAACTTTTCAAGCAAAATTGTAAAAATGGTTTTAAAAAAATATCTCCATGGGCTAATTTTACTAAGGTTTTATCTTGAAATTCACAAAGTAAAGGTTGTTGTTTTATACTAAAAACTTTCACTTTTTTAAAAAATTTAGCTAAATTAAAATCATGATTTCCTTCTAAATATATTATTTCTATTTTTTTAGCTAATTCTTCTAAAAGTTCTATATAAGGCATTGCAAATTTATGTGTGGCTTTTATCTCATAAATTAAAAGATCAAAAATATCGCCCATTAAAAAAAGTTGCGTGGTTTGAATTTCATCATTTTTTAAAGCTTGTAAAAATTCCCAAAAACCACACCTGTTTTCATTTTCATGGGCATCTGCTATAAAAATAGCATTTTCTTTTATAATAATTTCTTGCAAAAATTAAAATTCCAAAGCTTTATATTCTATAGAAATGATTTCAAACTCACTCTCACCCTTTGGCAAACGCACTTTAAAATCATCTCCTTCTTTTTTTCCAAGCATAGCTCTAGCAATAGGCGAATTTATAGAAATATAACCTTTTTCTAAATTTCCCTCATTTACTCCAACTATAGTATAAGTGCTTTGTTTTTCACTTTCTAAATCCTCTACTACAACACAAGAACCAAATTTCACACTATCGTGCTCATATGAAGCTGGATCGATGATTTGCGCTCTTGATATTAAATCTCCAAGTTCAGCTATTTTACCTTCTATAAAAGCTTGTTTTTCTCTAGCTGCGTGATATTCTGCATTTTCTTTTAAATCTCCATGGCTTCTTGCTATATCAATTTCTTCTACAACCTTTGGGCGCTCAACTTTTTTTAAATGTTCTAATTCTTTTTCTAATTTTTCATAGCCATATTTGCTCATAGGTTCTTTTTGCATTTTATTCCTTTAAATTTCATATAATATTTTTGCAAGATTTTTAGCACTTGCAAATTTTAAATAAGATTTTAAAAAATCAACCTTATCAAAAAACGCCTTATAATCATATTTAATATAAGCTTGATATAAATTTTTTACATTTACTTCATTTTGTAAAAATTCAGGATTAAGCTCATTTTTACCTGCAAAATCTAAAAAAATATTTGCAAGGCCTATATGTTTTAATTTCACAAAAAGCTTTGCTATAAAAATATCTATAGCCTTAGCCTTATAAGCAAGCACAAAAGGAGTTCCAACTAAGGCTGCTTCAAGTGTAGCTGTGCCACTACAAATAAAAGCAAAATCAGCATTTTTAAGCACTTTTGGAGTATTGCTTTGAATTTCAAAACCACTAATATCACCATAAAGATCTAATTTTTTTAGATTAAACTCAGGTACACAAAGTATCTTTTTACCATTAAATTTAGCGCTTAAATCTTTAAAAATAGGCATCAAACGCTTTATCTCGCTTTTTCTTGAACCTGGTAAGAAAGCGATGATTTTTTCATCATCTTTTTTTGAAAGTATATTTTTTATATCATCTTCATTTTTAAATTCTTTTATCTCATCTAAGAGCGGATGTCCTACATAAGTGCTTTTACTAAAAAATTTATCATCAAAAGGTAAAATAGAAGCTAGCACATCAAAATAACTTTCTATGATGGGAATGCGTCCTTTTTTCCAAGCCCAAACTTGAGGTAATATATAATAAATTCTTTTTATTTTAGAATTTGCTTTTTTTAAAGCTTTTGCAAAAGGTATATTAAAAGCTGGGGAATCTATACACAAAATAGCATTTATATTTTTTTCAAAACTTAAATTTACAAGCTCTTTTATAGCTTTTTTTGCTTTAAAAATAAGTGGTAAAATTTCTATAAAACCCATAGCGCTAAATTCATGTGAGCTATAAAGTGGTTTAGAATTTAAACTAAATTCTTCGCACAAACTCTCATCATAAATTCCAACTAAATCAAATTCTTTATATTCATCTTTATAAGCTTTTAAAACTTCTTTTAAATGCAAATTTGCTGATGGCTCTAGAGCACAAACTAAAAAGGTTTTCATCAACCTACCTTATATCAATTTTAAAATACATTTTAGCAAATTTTAACTTAGAGTTTAAACCCGTAAAGCGGGTTTAGTTTAATAAAGTGGAGTTGCTTCAACGATAGCAGGAGCAAAGAAAAATAACTCTTTTAATTCTATAGGCACAGAAGGATTTACGGTACAATCATCTAAGCCAAAGCGATTTTCTATAGGTATATATGCATCATAAAAAGTACTCATACATTTTACCCCGCCTCGTGTCAAAGACCTAATTTGTACAGCACCATTTGTTGTAGGCATAACAGAAAAAACTGTTTGCATTTGCCCATCTTGTAAATCTTGCTTACAAGATTTTGTCCCAAAAGTTTTTTCATCCAAAACAGCCAAACACACATCAGCACCTCTAGGATTTATAAACTGCACATAACCAAAAGGACGTTGCACTGCATATCTATCTTTTTTCTTTAACTCATCACTAAGTATTATTTCTTTTAAAAACCAATTTTGCTCTTCCAATTTATCAGAACTATATCTAAAAGGACTTAGTGAAATTCCTGTTTCTAAAGACCTTATAGCAAACATAGGAGTGAAGTCTTCCAAATCATCAAAGAAGGTATCAGCTCTTAAAAAACTTAAAATAGTAAAAAATAAAATACAAATTTTTCTCATCATCTTCTCCTAAGGTCTTCTAAAATTCACAGGAAAATGATCCGAAGCTAAAAAAGTCCTAAGTCCTGCTACAGCTAAGATTGCAAGAATTCTAGGCGGATCATATAAAGATGTGGTACTTGAATTTCCTGTAATTGCATAATCAATTGTATTGCCACTTGTTTGCGTAAAAGACGGAGGTGAAACTACGTTAATACGCGATCTTAAATCTGGATCAAGTAGGCCTATAAGAGAACCGGGGGTTCTATTAAAATCTCCCATAATCATCCAATTAATATGTGGCATATTTCTAAAATGCATATCTACAGCACTCACGATAGCCCCTCCATCATTACCACCTCTTGATAAAGCATGGATGCTAAAAAATGCATCATTTCCTATGCGAATTCCTATAATAGGTCTTGAAGCCACAGTTGGAGGCGGCAAAACATAAACTTCATCTGCTCTCATTCTACTCACAATAGCCATATTTACGCGATTTGCCCCAACATCAACTCTTGAGTAGTATATATAAACTGAATTTGGACGACTTGATGAGCCCAAATTCCATTCATACTCATGAATAGGAATGCCAACTCCCACAGGTTGAACTTGTCTTGGTGTCATTATAGCGGTACTTGGTAAAACACCTGCTTCTTGAACAGCCAAAATATCCATAGGATTAGCACCAGTTACAAGTTGTCTTATACTAATATTCCACTTACTTTCAGTAGAAGCTGATGCACCTTGTAAATTCCAAGTACCACTATTATAATTTTCTAAAACACCAAATAATAAATTGAAACTTAAAATTAAAAATATTATTTTTTTCATCATTGCTCTCCTGTATAAGCATAAGGTGATATTGTTTGAAAAGCTGGTGCGCTAACACTCCATTGTCTATCTAAATTTTTTTCTCTTGGTTTTAAACATGAAGTTAAAAAGATACTGTAATAATTAAAATTAAATTCTTCCATCACATTTGAAACCGTTGTTTGTATACATTGTTGAGTGGCATAATTTTGAATTTGATAAGTACCATTACTCATAGGAAAAAATCTCCAAAATTGCGCATGATTACTTTGATCGCAAGGATAATGAACTATACCATTTCCATAAGCTGTTAAACAAGTTAAAGTTTTTGCATTTTTAATCATCACAGTATTATTTGGAAATTCAATCAACTGCCAGACCCTCGCATCACCAAAAGCCTTACTATTAAATAAACTATAACCCCATATCCAATTACCTGGATTTAAGGCCCAAACTGTTAATGCGGCTCCATTTGGATTCATAATAGTCACAAAATCACTTACAAATCCTATGTTTTCATATAAAGCATTTTGAGCAAGCTCGTTATTTGAAGTAAGTCTTGGAAGCGGTCCTTTGATAGAATTATCCCCTTTAAAAGTATTTGTAGTAATTATTGGTGGTACAAGTGGTATAGCAGGAAAATGCTTACCTTCTACTAAAGCTGGTATTTTTTGCTTAGCAGGTGGAGTTGGATTTTTACCTATTTTCAAAGGATCATTATCATTCATCTTACCTAAAGAGCGTCCTAAAGGATTAATTTGTTCTTTAGAAGAACATCCAATAAACAATATCATCAATGCACTTAACATCATTATAAATTTAATTTTTTGCATTTTTCCTCCTTGGTTTTTAATATAAGTATATTATCATAATTTAAAGTAAATTTTGATAGAAAATATCATTTAATTTTTACTTTTATCAAATATTTAAAAAATGAATTGATATAATTTATTAATTTTAATTCTAAAAGGAAAAATCATGGATATTATTCAAAGATTTATAAATTACACTAAAATCAACACTACAACAAGCAGAGAAAATGGAGCTAAAGGTATCATGCCATCCAGTCCAAATCAAATGGAGCTTGCAAAGCTACTTGAAAAAGAGCTACAAGAACTAGGCTTAAAAGATATAAGAAGAAGAGACAATACTATTACTACAGCTCTTTTACCAGCAAACACCCAAAATGCTCCTAAAATAGCTTTTTTTGCACATTTAGATACAAGTATGGAGCAAATAAATGATACCAAAGCTCAAATTACACATTATAAAGGTGGAGATATTTGTCTAAACAAAGATTTAAATTTATATCTAAAAGAAGATGAATTTAAAGAACTTAAAAATTATATAAATGATGATATCATCCATACAGATGGCACGAGTTTATTAGGAGCTGATGATAAAGCTGCTATTGCTGCTATAATGGATATGTTAGAGTTTTTTGTAAAAAATCCTGATATTAAACATGGAGATATTTATGCTTGTTTTTTACCAGATGAAGAACAAGGCCTAAGAGGTGCCAAAGCTTTTGATATAAAAGAAATAAATTCAGATTTTGGATATTGTTTAGATTGTTGTGAAATAGGCGAGTTTATATATGAAAATTGGAACGCAGGTGATTGCGAAGTCGAATTTATAGGCAAATCAGCTCATCCTATGAGTGCTAAAGGAAAACTGATAAATTCTTTAATACTAGCTCATAAATTTATATCTATGCTACCAAATGGAGAAGCTCCAGAATATACAGAAAATAAAGAAGGATATTTTTGGGTAAAAGATTTAAAAGGTAATAGTGCTAAAACTATATTAAAAATAGATGTTAGAGAATTTGATGATGAAAAATACACTCAAAGAATGCAATTTTTACAAAATTTATGCGATAGTTTTAAAACTCTTTATGGAGAAGAAAGAATCAATATAAAATTAAGCAATAGATATAAAAATGTATTTAATTCTTTAAAAAGCACGGATTCTTTACCTATAAAACTTGCATTACAAGCTTATGAAAATTTAAATATAAAAACTAAAATCATCCCTATGCGTGGTGGATATGATGGAGCAGTATTATCTGAAAAAGGATTACCTTGTCCAAATATTTTTACAGGAGCACATAATTTTCACTCTATTTATGAATATTTACCAGTAAATTCCTTAAAAGCTGCTAGTAAAGTTATACAAGAAATTATCATACTAGCTGCTAAAGAAGTTTAAGCTTTTAAGCTTAAACTTATAATAACACAAAAGCAATCACTACCACTGAAATCACGCATCCTAAAGCTGTTCTTTTGACAATCTCTAAAGGACTAACCCCAGCAATAGCTGAAACGATAATACAAGCTCCCAAAATAGGAGAAAGATATCTTCCAAGCACAGCAGACATTGCTACAGCTGTACCAAGTTTAACTTGATCAAACCCAAGATCTTGAGCATGGATTGTTACTGCTTTATTAAACGCCATAGCAGCAGCATCTCCGCTTCCTGTGATCATAGCCATTAAAAATGGTATAAAAGTCCCACCAAAACGCACATAATGTTGCTCATTTTTAAGCCATTCTATGATTATATCTATTACCCCACATGCTTTAAGACCAGCCACAAAAACACTCGCTGCTATAATAATACCAATGATTTCAGCATAAGATTTTCCCATACCATTGAAAAATTCTTTTGAAATTGTATCAGGCTTACTCCAAGTTACAACTATAGCTATAATAGCTCCTAAAAGCATAGCTTCAGCCACGCCTATTTTAGAAGTCCAAGACAAAAATTCATACGCATGCAAAGGACTTGCACCTATTATCAAAATCGCTAAAGGCACCAAAGGCATTAAAGCGTATAAAATATTGACTTTTTCTATACTTTCTTCTTTTACATTTTGATTTGCTACTTCAAATACTTTACCTTTTTGATAATCTTTAAAAATCAAAGCCATAATCATCAAAGAAATCATAACTATCACTCCTGCTGTTAGAGCATTTGGAGTTTGTACCAAGATTATTTCTTGTATATTTTTACCAGAAATTTCAGAGATTAAAGCTGTATGTGAAACCCCAGGACTTAAAATACCGCCTATAGTTCCACAAAGAACAGTAGCTGCTGCCATAGCAGGTTTTATACCCGAAGCCATTAAAAGTGGTATCAAAGTAGCTCCTACTGCAGCCGAACACCCAGCAGCTGAAGGTATAGCAATAGCTATGAAAAAAGTTACCATAAAAGCAAGTGGAATTAAGAAAAATCCTACATTTTTCAAAGGTGCTGTTAAAAGTTTTACCAAATGCTTATCACATTTTGTAACTTTCATCACAAAAGCAAAACCCATACTTGCACAAATTGCTTTAATCAAAGCAGGTTGAACCATAGCGTGAGTAAAAGCACTCAAAGCCTCTGTAGGTTTTAAAGAGAGCAAACACAAGATAAACCCCACCCCAATCAAAGCTGTTTTAGTTTCTACTTTTTTAATCAGCAAATACACCACAGCAATAACACCTAAAATAGCAATTAAAAGATATAAAGTTTGCATTTATTTCCTTTAAATTTTATATTCACAATTGGTTTTTAAATATTCGATCTCAAAAGGATATTGTATTTTTAAAATATCATGATGACCTACGATTTTTAAAACATCTCCTTGCACTTTTAAGGCAGAACCTTCAGGGATGGCATATACTATATCTTTAGGATTAGTGATTAAAAATTCCTCCAAACGCTCTTCTCTGCTTTCTCCATTATGCCCAGCGATTTTACCACTTATAAAATGTGGATTGATTTGATGTTTAAACACGCCTAAACTATCAAAACTTTTTGGCATAATTATAGGCATATCATTGGTAGTCATTATGCTTTTTCCTGCTATATTAGATCCTGCACTCCAACCTATATAACAAGCTCCATTTATAATACGCTCTTTTAACACTTCTAATAAATCATACTCATAAAGCTTAGATAACAACATAAAGCTATTTCCACCACCCACTAAAAAAACCTTAGCATTTAAAATAGCTTCTTTTTTATCACTAAAATGGTGTAAAGATTTAATATTATCTTTTTTTAAACCATCTTTTACCTTAGCTTCATAAGCATCATAGCTTCTTCTAACACCTGCATAAGGTATAAAAAGTATGTCCTCATCAATCGCTGTATTTTCTTTTAAAAATGTATCTATAAATTCGATAGTATGGCTTAAATACGGGCTATCTTTATAGCCAGAAGCACTAAAAAGTAGAAGTTTTGACATATAATACCTTTTATAAAATTTTATAAAAGGTATTATACAAAAATTGTTTTTTAATATAAAAATTATTTTATATTATTTGTTGTAGCCATATTTTTTAAAAATTTTATAAGCATCGTCAGTTTGTAAGAATTTTATAAAATCTTGTGTTTGTTTATCTGAATCATTTTTAGCAACCACATTGATAGTTCTATATACTACTAAATCTTTTTCTATACTTACTACATCACCAAAATCAGGATTTGCTTTAACCCAATCACTCCAAGTAATCCAAGCATCAGCTTTTTGATCTAAAAATAATTTTCTAGCACCACCGCTATTTGGAGTAAAAGCTACTATATTGTTTCTAAATTTTTTTATTGTATCGATATTTTTAGTTCTACCTATCATATCTTCCCAAACACCAGTACCAGAAGTATTACTTTTTCCAGCACCTTCAGGCACAACCACTTTTACATTTTTATTAGCAAGATCTTTTAAACCTTTGATTTTTAAAGGATTGCCTTTTTGAGTTAGTATAACAGCTTCTCTAAAATATAATGGTTGAATTTTTTTAGGATCAAAACTATCAAAATCAGTAGCTATTGCTAAAGCTGATTGATCAGAAGCGCCAAATAAAATATCAGCATCTTTTTTAGCTTTTTCAAACCAAGTAGCTTGAGGACCAAAATTTACATTTACCTTAACACCGGTTTTATCTTCATATGCTTTAGCAGCTTCTTTTAATGCAAAATGTGGACCACCAGGACCATACATATTAATATCAGCAAAAGACATGCTAGCAAAAACAGCACAAACACCAAATAAACTTAAAATTTTTTTCATTTTTCTTCCTTAAAATAAATTAAAAAAGTAATGATAAAAAATATTTGCAAATAAATAATTAAAAATATAGATATAATTTTACAAAAAATTAGGAAAAATATGAAAAGAATTCTACTAACTAATGATGATGGATACGAAAGCAAGGGTTTGATAAAACTAGCCAAAATACTCAAAAAACACTTTAAAGCTGAAATTACTATAGTTGCTCCAGCAAATGAAAAATCAGCTTGCTCACATTCTATAACCTTAACCAAACCCTTAAGATTTCAAAAAGTAAAAAAAAGATTTTACAAACTCGAAGATGGCACACCTGCAGATTGTGTGTATTTAGCCTTACATGCTTTGTATAAAAATCACCTGCCAGATCTTATCATCAGTGGTATAAACAAAGGTGCAAATGTAGGAGAAGACATCACTTATTCAGGAACTTGCGCAGGTGCTATGGAAGCAGTATTGCATGGAATTCCTGCTATTGCTTTATCGCAATTTTATCAAGATGATCAAAAAGAATTAAATTTCAAACTCGCTCTTAATATAACCAAAAAAATAGTAAAAAAAGTTTTCAAAAAAGGTTTTCCTTTAGACAAAAAAGAATTTTTAAATATCAATTTTCCATCTTCAAAAACTAATTTCAAAGGTATAAAAATTTGCAAAGCGGGTAAAAGAATTTATAGCTATGAAGCTCACTCCAATATCAACCCAAGAGGTATTGAGTATTATTGGTTAGCTGCTGCTAATCTTGATCATGAAGATGAAAAAAAATCAGACATTGCACTTTTAAAACAAGGCTATGCCACAATAACCCCTATAATGCTTGATCTAACAGCTTATAAACAAATGAAAAATCTCAAAAAATGGATGAAAAATGGATAGATACACGCGTATAAAATGGCTTGTTAATGAAGAAAATTTTATTAAATTTCAAAATACCAAAGTTTTAGTTTGCGGACTTGGTGGAGTTGGTGGAATTTGTGTTGATGCGCTTTTTAGAAGTGGATTTAGCAATTTAACTTTAATCGATGCAGATAAATTTGAAACAACCAATCAAAACCGCCAACTACATAGTGAAAATATAGGCAAAGAAAAGGCTAAGGTTTTTGAACGCATTTATAATGCTAAAGGTATAGTGAGTAAAATTAATGATGAGTTTTTAAAAAATTTTGATTTGAACGAATTTGATTTAATCATTGATGCAATTGATGATATACCTGCCAAAGTTGCTTTAGCCAACTTAGTTGATTTAAAAAAGCAAATTTTTATCTCATCAACTGGTGGAGCTAGGAAACTTGATCCAACACGCATTAAAACCACAAGCATCTTTAAAACTCATGGTGATGCCCTAGCTAAAAAATTCCGCTATGAACTTAGAAAGTCAGGCTTTAAAGGGGATTTTGATGTAGTATTTTCAGATGAAGAAGCTCATTGTAAAGATCTTGGTTCTTTTATGGGCGTGACAGCCTCTTTTGGACTCGCTCTAGCATCTTTAGCCTTAAGAAAAGTACTCAATAAAAAAAATTAAGTTCTTATGCTATATAATTAGTATTAATATAAATATAAGGAAACAAAATGAAAAAAATATTTTTGCTTTTTGGTCTTTTTTGCTCTTTTGCTTTGGCAAATGAAAATTTAAAAGATCTTTTTAAAGATTATAATGAAAGTGGAGTTTTTATAGCTTATGATGGTAAAAATTATTATAGCAATGACTTTAAAAAAGCAAACAAACGCATTTTACCTGCCTCTACTTTTAAAATTTTCAATGCCTTAATCGCACTTAATGAAGGTGTTGTGAAAGATACTAATGAAATTTTTTATCATTACAAAGGTGAAAAAGTATTTTTACCATCTTGGAAAAATAATGCAAACTTAGCTTTAGCTATGCAAAGATCACAACTACCTGCTTATAAAGAACTAGCTAGAAAAATAGGCTTAGAAAAAATGCAAAAAAACTTAAATAAACTTAATTATGGCAACCAAAAAATAAGTAAAATAGATGAGTTTTGGATAGATGATTCTTTACAAATTAGTCTTAAAGAACAAGCTACTTTACTTTTTAAGCTTGCCAATTTAACACTAGATTACCCTAAACATATACAAGAAGAAGTGATTAATATCATCAAGTTAAAAGAAAATGATCATTATGAACTTTTTGCAAAAACAGGTTGGGGTCTTAGACAATATGGACAAATCGTAGGTTTTATAAAAAGTAAAAAAAGTGACAAAATTTACGCTTTTGCTTTAAATATGAATATAAGTGATTTTAACAAGCTTTATCTAAGAGAAGAAATAGTACAACTGTATCTAGATCAATTATAAAAAGGATTTTATATGGTGGCTTTAAGCACTCATCTTTTTTTGGCTATTTCTTTGGTGTTACTTTCACTTGATAAAGCTAAAATATCGTATTTATTTTTACTCTTTTCACTTTTACTAGGATATATGTTTAACATTATAAACGCAACCTTTATAATGATTAATGTATTAGTTTTTATCATAGCTATATTGTATCAGTATAAAAAATTTTTCATACTTGAAGTAGCTTTGTTTATCTATGCTTTGGCTTTATTTCTTCATTTTATCCCGGGCGTAAACAACATCAAAGTCTTAGATCAAGTCTATGCAAGCACAAATAGTGCACCTTTTAATCTTTACTTTAGCATCGACAAACCACTAGGTGTTTTTATACTTTTTTTACTTTTTCCAATTTTATTTAAAAACACAAACTACACCAAAGCTTCAGTACTAAAATGGGGTTTGTTATTTTTATCTCCCATTCTTTTACTATGTGTGCCTTGGTATTTAGACGTAATCAAGCTAGAAATCAGCTTACCATCATGGATTTTGTATTTTTTATTTTCAAACCTTTTATTGGTGGCTTTAGTGGAAGAAGCTTTTTTTAGAGGTTATCTCCAACAAAGACTTACGCAGTTTATCCACCCCAACCTTGCCTTACTAATCGCAAGCATAGCTTTTGGACTAGTGCATTACAAAAGCGGTGTTTTGATGATTGTATTTGCTAGTATAGCGGGTTTGATTTATGGCTTAGCTTATAAGTATTCAAAAAGCTTATGGAGTAGTGTATTGTTTCACTATGGTTTAAATTTAATCCATTTGGTGTTTTTTACCTATCCTTTTTACCTAAAACACTAATGGTTGTGTTTTTCAAGCAAAAAAAACATAGGGTGATAAGTCAAGGTGTTTTGAAATTCTTTTTCGTAGTTTTTCAAAAATGCCTTGCTTATGAAAAAATTTTTATCTAAAGAATTAACCCCGCTTAATTTTAAATGCCTAAAAAGCTCTAAAGTATGATCAAATTTTAATTCTTTTAATTCTTCTTTTGCTTTGATGATTTTAAATTTTTTAGAAAGTTTTTGTTTAATTTGCTCCAAGCTTAAATATTTAAGTGATAAATTTGTACTTTGTTTTATTTGAGTGAAATTTTTTTCTCCAAAAGTAGAAAAAAGAAAATAAGCATTTTTTTCTAAAATAAAAGAAATATTTTCTATCAATAAATCTAAATCAAGCCATTGCACGCAAGCATTTGAAGTTATAAGATCAAATTTTTTATTAAAAAAATGATGATTTTTAAGCTCATTCATATCAAAAACGCCAAATTCATCATATTTGCAAGGGTTTTCAAAAGGATAAATATCGTTTAAAAAATAATGCTTAAATTTTATATTTTTTTGCAAAATTTGGCTAAAAATTCCAACTCCACAACCAAATTCAAAAACTCTATCAAAATATTTTAAATCACCATCGCTAAGCATTTTGCAAAGCTTTATAGCCATATCTTTTTGCACCAATGCATTAGCGCTATAAGTATTTTTAGCCTTTAAAAAATTCAAAACTCATTCCAAGTGCTAAAATCAAAAAATATAAAATGTCCTTTATCTAAGATAAAAGCTTTATCTTTAAAAAATTTAAAACTTGCATTAAAAGGAAAGATTTTATCATTTTTACCAAGTAAAGCCTTATCCCAAATAAAATTTTCATTTAAATTTTTAGTACAAAATTCATACAAACTCAAAAGCTCATTTTTCAAATAAGACTCATCATTAAATTTAAAATTTTTACTCAAATTTAAATCATCTTCAAACATATTTTTTTTAAAATTTTCTAAATCAAATTTTTTCATCGTAAGTCTAAAAATAGCTTCTTTGATCCCAAATTCATCATTTATAGGTAAATTTGTGCCATTTATAGCGATTTTTTTATCAAATTTTATATCTTTTAAAATTTTACTTGCTACACAAACTCCCATAGACCAAGCTATTAAAGTGATATTTTTAAATTTGGTTAAATCTATATCAAAATTAAAATCACTATAATCATAAACCATTAAAACATTTTCATCACTTTTTAAATGCGAAAAATGGCTAAAATGCGAGCAAAATCCTGAAAAAAATAAGATCAAATTTGATGAGTTTTCATTTTTATGTAAAAAATATGTTTTCAAAATAACTCCAAAATTTTTTCTAAATCATCTTTTTTTAATCCACTATGCAAAGAAAAACGAATTCTAGCAGTATTTTTAGGTATAGTAGGTTCTTTTATAGCGGGAGCAAAAATGCCATTTTCTAAAAGCTTATTAAAAGCTTTATCAGCTAAATCATTTTGTTTTAAAATCAAAGATATTATATAAGCATCGCCTAAAATTTCACATTTTTTACTTAAAACATTTTTAAAATCTAAAGCTAAATTTTTTAAATAAATTCTTTTTTCATTAAATTTATGCAAATTTTTAAACACATACAAAGTCCAAGCCACATTTATAGGCGCAATAGCAGTTGAGTAAATAAAAGCTCTAGCTTTATTTATGAAAAATTCTTTTTCATCACTTATTATACAAGCACCCATAGAAGATATAGCCTTACCAAAAGTAAAAACTAAAAAATCAATATCTTTATGCAAATTTAAAGATTTGACATATCCTAAGCCATCATCTCCAAAACAACCAATACTATGTGCTTCATCTATATAAATTTTTATATTTTTGTATTCTTTTTTTAAATTTATAAATTCTTTTATAGGTGCAAAATCTCCATCCATACTAAATAAAGCTTCACTTATGATTATAATATTTTCATAATCTTTATAATATTTTTGCACTAAATCTTGCAAATGCTTTATATCATTGTGTTTAAAGCGAAAAAATTTAGCCTTGCTAAGTCTTAAACCATCAATAATGCTTGCATGAACTTGTTTATCAGCTAAAAACAAAGTATTTCTCAAAAGCCCTAAAGCTTGCAAACAACTAGTATTTAAGCTATATCCGCTATTAAAATGCAAAACTTTTTTATCAAATTTATTTTCTAAAAAACTTTCAAATTCTTCAAAAATTTCATAATTACCACTTAAACTTCTTGAACTAGAACTACAAAATTCAAATTCTTTTAAATTTGCTAAAAATTCTTGTTTTAAATTTTTATCATTTGCTAAATTTAAATAATCATTCCCCGCTAAATTAAGCAATTTTTTATCATCAAATATCACAAATTTATCAATATGTTTTAATTTTCTTAAAAATCTATAATTATTTTCATCTTTTAATTTTTGTAATATTGTCTGCATCTTTTGCCTTGAAATTTTAGTATTATTGTGCCAAAATATTTTTAAAAAGAGTTTTTATGAATTTAAAAGAACTAGACTTAAAACACATTTGGCATCCTTGCACGCAAATGAGCGATCATGAGTTTTTACCATTAATTCCTATAAAAAAAGCTAAAGGTGTGTATTTATACGATTTTGATGATAAAGCTTATATTGATTGTATCAGTTCTTGGTGGGTAAACATCTTTGGCCATTGCAATGATTATATAAATGAAAAATTAAAAGAACAACTTAACAATTTAGAGCATGTTTTACTTGCTGGTTTTTCACACGAACCTATAATAAAATTATCACAAAGGCTTTGCGAACTTTTGCCTTTTGATAAATGCTTTTATGCAGATAATGGTAGCTCGGCCATAGAAGTAGCTTTAAAAATGAGCTTTCAATATCACTTAAATTGCGGCAATAAAAAAGATAAATTCTTATCACTTAGCAATTCTTATCATGGAGAAACTTTAGGAGCATTAAGCATAGGTGATGTAAGCTTATATAAAAAAACTTACGAACCTTTACTTTTAAAAAATATCATTACACCTGTGCCAACTAGCAAAGATTATCAAAACGAACTTGAAATTTTAGAAAATATTTTAAAAAATCATCATCATGAAATTTGTGCTTTTATACTTGAGCCTTTAATTCAATGTGCTGGAAATATGCATATATATGAGCTTGGATATTTAAATGAAGCTATAAAATTAGCTAAAGATTATAATGTGCAAGTGATATTTGATGAAATAGCTACAGGCTTTGGGCGCACAGGGGAGATGTTTGCGCTAGATTATTGCTCACAAAGTATTGATTATATATGTCTTTCTAAAGCTATCACGGGTGGGTATTTACCCCTTTCAGTAGTGCTTACTAAAAATGAAATTTATGAGAAATTTTATGATAGCTATGAAAACCAAAAAGCCTTTTTGCACTCTCACTCTTACACGGGCAATACCCTAGCTTGCACAGCGGCTAATGCGACTTTGGATATTTTTGAAAATGAAAATATCATCGCAAAAAATAAAATCAAAAGTGCTTTTACAAAAACACAATGGGATAATTTAAAAGAATTTGAATTTTTAGGAAATTTTAGAAATTTAGGTATGGTAAGTGCATTTGATATACAAAAAAGCAAATACAAAAGAGCAGGACTTGAAGTCTTTCAAAGAGCCTTAGAAAAAGGCTTGCTTTTAAGACCACTTGGAAATACGATTTATTTTATGCCACCATATGTTATAAATGAAGATGAGATTACTTATGTAGTGCAGTCTTTAAGAGAGATTTTTAAGGATTTTTGAAAGTTTTTCACACACTTTATCATCAAATTCTATGATAGGAATTTTTGCATATTTGCTTATAAAATCCTTGCTAAAATTATCTTGGCTTTTTAAGATTAAGGAGAGAATTTTAATATCTTTTTGTTTTAGCGCTTCTATGCTTAAAAGCGTGTGATTGATACTTCCTAGATAATCTTTTGCGACTAAAATAGTAGGGTGTTTAAACGCACTCATATAATCAATCATAGTTTTTTCATCATCAATTGGAGAAAAAAGCCCACCAGCTAACTCGATGATGAGTTTATCACTTTGTGGAATTTGTATATCAAAGGCTTTATAGTTTAAATTTTCTAAAATTCTTGCTTTATGCGGTGAAGCAGGAGTTTGCAAAAACACACCTTCTTTAAAAATCTTAGTTTTTGGGCTAAATTGAGCTATTGCCTCACTATCTTTTGGCACACCTGCTTGAATAAGCTTAAAATAATTAAAGCCTAATTCCTTACAAAGTCTAGCACTTAGATAAGTTTTGCCAACATCTGTGTCTATACCACTAATGTATATTTTCATTTTAAACCTATGAAAGTATTTTTAAACCCACTGTGCAAGCTATGATAAGAGTTATTAGAAAAAGTTTTAAAAAGCTTTTGCTTTCTTTATAAAAAAGCACTCCGATGATAACCCCACCTGCAGTTCCAGCTCCTGTCCATATAGAATAAGCCACACTCATAGCAATACTTTGCATACTAAGGCTTAAAAATCCAAATGAAAAAGCAAAACACACTATCAAAGCCAAAAGATAAAGTTTGTTTTTAGTGCTTACAAGTTGCTTCATGATAATCACACCAAAAATTTCAAAAGCAGTCGCTAAAAATAAAAAGAACCATTCCATTATTTAGCTTCCTTGCTAATGATTTTAAGGCCTATGATACTTAAAAGTAAAATAGCTATTAAAGCAAGTTTTGTAATGGAAATTGGCTCATTGAAAACAAACATCTCATTAAGCACCACTCCAACTGTACCAATACCTACAAAAACACTATAAGCAATACTCACCTCAAGTCTTTCACAAGCTTTTAAAAAACATGTAAAAGATATACAAACCCCTATGGCTGTTAAAGCATAATGCCAAATTTCACTAGAATACTTTAAACCACTTACCCAAAAGCACTCAACCAAACCACCCAAAATCACCATAAACCAACCAAAATTAGAGCTTATTTTTGTTCGTTCTATCATAATCTACCTTTTTTCAAAACTGCAAATTATAACTAAAATTACAAAACATAAGCTCTTTGGAGTTAAATTTTTTTACTTTCAACCTCTTTGAGTATAGATTGAGAGATGTTTCCAACTGCTTTGGTAGCTTCATTTGTGAAATTTGCAATTTCTACATTTTCTTTTGTCACACTTTCTAAATTGACAATTGCATCATTAATCTGTGTAATACTTTGAGTTTGTTCTTGCATTGAACTAGATACATCATTCACACTTTGCACCAAAATATTTACATTAGCTTCAATCTCTCCTAAACTTTTTTCAGTTTTTTCAGCTAAATGACGTACCTCATCAGCTACTACCGCAAAACCTCGTCCATGCTCACCCGCACGCGCAGCTTCAATAGCAGCATTTAAAGCAAGCAAATTAGTTTGATCTGCTATATCTTTAATCACATTAACAATTTCTTTGATATTATCTGCTTGTGTTGCAACCTCTTTGGTTTTATCGCCTACATTTTGCATAGAAATGTTGATCTGATCTACCGCGTGAATGGATTTTTCAAGCGACTGTGACTGAGAGTGTGTCCCATCTACTAGTTTTTGCATTGATTCTTCTAATTTTACACTTTGTAAAGTTAGTTCTTTTGCAAACGTAGAAGATGAAACAAGCATTTTTTTAATCTCTTCGCCCAGTACATTAGTAGTAACCTCTACATTACCTTTTGCGTTTTGAACATGTGTAGAAAAATCTAACGCCTTATAGCTATCAAGCACTCGATCAAGCTCATTGATATTTGATCCTATTTTCTCTTCTAAAACATCAAGCATATCATTTAAAATATTTTTTAACTCTACAAGTTGAGGATTGATAGGATTTTTATCAATTCTTGCAGATAAATTGCCACGTTCTATTTCTTTTACTTTTTGCACACTTTCAGCAACTGCCTCTTGATCTTTATGCAAGTTGTTTTGAGTGTTTACAATGCTTTGACTGATTTCACGCGCTATAACTGAAAATTCATCATTACCCTTGAGACTAATTTCCATCAAATCCATTTTCTTTTTATAATTTAGACTATCAAAAAAGCTTTTTAATGTATTTTGTATAATGATGATTTTTTTTAGAAAATGATCTATCATACCACCCAAAATAGCAATAATAACGATCACAAATATCACTCCAAAAATAATCTGCGTAACAAGCAATTTATCAAAAACATCATCATAGTCTTTTAAAGAATTCGCAGAACACAACATCATTTCATTGGCTGTATTTAAACACACCGCAACGCGTTGATCACCTTTTAAGGTGTATTTTATTAAATCAGTTGGTGTGTTAGGTGCTGCTTTAACTTCTTTTACAAAAGATTTAATCGCATCTGCCATTTCTGTTTCTTTATTTAAATCAATATACCCCAAAGAATGAGCGATCAAATTTCCATTATTATTGATTAAAAAAACACTATTGCTTGGAGTTATTTTTAACCCCTCAAAAGCTTTACGCATATCATCAAGAAAAACCTCTCCTGCCAACACTCCTACAAATTTTCCATCTATTTCAAGAGGTGCAGTGATCGAAACGACCATCTTTTTTGTAACTACATCTAAAAAAGGATCAGAGATGTTTATCATTTTGGTATCTTTTGTAAGTTTATACCACGCTCTTGTTCTAGCATCAAAACCATCTTTTTCTTGATTTAAAATAAAATATTTACCTTTAGAGTTCATATCTACATCAATCAAGCTTCCATCTTTTTCATAACCTACATAAATAGCCGTAAAAGAATACAAGGTAAAAACATGCTCTAAAAACTTGGCAAGACCTTCCTCTCCAACATCTTTACTAGCAACAATAGCTTTTGCTATTTTATCTATGTTTTCTTTTCTTGAATTAAAATAAAGTTCGATGAAACTTTTACCATTTTTCACACTTTCTTGTTTTCCGTGAGTAATGCTTTGTAAAATATCTCTTTTAGAAGAATGATAATTTATCCCTACAAAAATCCCAAAGCCTATACACAAAATCAAAGCTGTAAGCATAGAAATTCTTCTTGCGATAATCGTTTTAAACATTAAAAAACCTCCATAAATGTAATAATTGATAAACATTGTAATGTAATTATTAAAAATTTCTTGATTTATATTAATAAAATAGAAAAAATATAAATATTTTGTTTTAAATTTTCACATTTTATTATATAAATTAATTTATATTTAATATAATAGACAGTTTTAATATAAGGAGATAATATGATTTTTTTTACATATGACAAAAAAGTACTATTAATGCTAATTAGCTTGGTATTTTTTTCATGTGTTAATATTTATGCAAAAGATTTTAAACCTATTATAGTAATTCATGGTGGAACTAGTGGCCTAGGACTCACAAAAGAAGAATTTAACAAAAGAGAAAAGGTAATGAAAGAATCTTTAAAAGCAGGTCAAAGCATACTTGAAAAAGGTGGAAACTCTGTTGATGCAGTTATAGCTGCTATTAAAGTAATGGAAGATAGCCCTGAATTTAATGCTGGAAAAGGTGCAGTTTTTACTGCTGATGGATTTAATGAGCTTGATGCATCTTTAATGAATGGAAAAAATTTAAAAGCCGGTGCTATCGCAATGGCTAGAACCATTAAAAATCCTATCGAGGCAGCAAAACTTGTCATGGAAAAAACACCCCATACTTTAATAGCCGGAGAAGGAGCTGATAAGTTAGCCAAAAAGCACGGTTTAGAAATAGTAGGACAAAAATACTTCTTTACAGAGCACAGATACAAACAACTCCAAGAAGCAAAAAAAAGCAAAGAAGTGTTGCTTGATAGCGACAAAGCTAAAGCACACCTTGGCATAAACACTGAACCGTATTTAGGTACAGTTGGCGCGATAGCTTTAGATAAAAACGGTAACCTAGCAGCAGGCACAAGCACAGGTGGAACTACAAATAAAATGACAGGACGCATTGGAGATTCCCCTATTATAGGAGCTGGCAACTATGCAAATAACGATTCGGTTGCGATTTCTTGCACAGGAACAGGCGATATTTATATAAGAGTAGCTGCAGCCCATGAAGTTGCGGCTTTATACAAATACAAAAAACTTTCCATACAAGAAGCAGTTGAGGAAACCATCAAGCAAATAGCAAAACTTGGTGGAACAGGTGGGATCATCTCCATAGATAAAAATGGAAAAGTCGGCTATGCTTGGACTAAAGATAAACTTGGAATGTACCACGGAGAAGCAAAAATCGGTGAAGAACCAAAAGTTTTTTGGCCTTTAAAAAATTAAACTAACGCAATTTAATCTTTTTGGTGCCTCTAATTTTAAAAATTTTTGAGGCACTACTTTCAAAAAAAAACTCATCTACTTTTACATCTGCATTGCTGATAGCCCATTGATAATTAAAGCTTTTTCCATGTTCGTTTGCAGAAGTAGAATAAAGCCAGTCAAAATTTTTTAAAAAATTTGCATGGCTACAATCTTTCACAACACGTATTGCTTTAGAATTAGGATACAAAAAAGTAGTTTTTTTAGATTTTCTTACAGTATTTTTAAAGTGATTTGGCACTCTAGTGAGTTTTGTTAACTCACTCAATTTAGCCGTAGTAACCAAACAAGCTTGGTCTAGAGGTCTTTTTTTTAAAGCATTAAGGGCTTTTAAATCTTTGCTTAAAAACCCTGCAGTTGTATCAGTTTGAGCTAGATAAATCATGCCTTTAAGTATTCTTGTAAGCTCTTTACTTCAAGGCAAGTTTTATTTTGTATAGCTTTAATTGCTTTTGCGCCTGCATACGCTGCTCTTAAATTTGTAAAATATGGAGTTTTAAAGCGTAAAATATTTGCTCTGATTTTTTTAGTATCGCCTTTAAAACTATGCTCATCACTTGTATTAATAGCAAGTTGAATTTGAGAATTTTTTAACTTATCCTCTACATTTGGGCGTCCTTCTGAGATTTTATGTACAAACTCACACCCCAAACCTGCTTCTTGTAAAATCTTAAAAGTTCCACTTGTAGCTATGATTTTAAATCCTAGTTTAATATACTCACTAGCTAAATCTACTGCATATTTTTTATCTTGCTCTCTTAATGATAAAAACACATTTCCACTTTCTGGTAAGAAATTTGATGATGCAAGCTGACTTTTTGCATATGAGTTTTCAAAATCTTTGCTAATACCCATAACTTCACCAGTTGAACGCATCTCAGGCCCAAGCTCAAGATCACTTCCGCTAAGTTTTGCAAAAGGAAATACCACTGATTTTACGCTAATGTGTTTTGGTTTTTTAGCTCTTAAAATTCCATTTTTTTCTTCTACTACTTTGAAAATATCATAAAATTTCAAACTTTCTCTTAAATTTCCTTGCCACATCACACGCGTTGCAACCTTTGCTAAAGGAATTCCTGTAGCTTTACTTACAAAAGGCACGGTTCTACTTGCTCTTGGATTTACCTCTATCATATAAAGCTTATTATCATGTATAGCAAATTGTATATTTAAAAGTCCTACTACGCCTAAATTTAAAGCAATATCTTTTGTTTTTTGCTCAATCATTTCAAGCATAGTTTCATCTATATTTATAGCAGGTAAAGAACAAGCACTATCACCTGAATGAATTCCTGCTTCTTCAATATGCTCCATAATACCTGCTACATATACATCTTTTCCATCACTTATTGCATCCACATCAAGCTCGGTTGCATTATCTAAAAATTGATCAATTAATACAGGAGATTTATCACTTACATCTACTGCTTCTTGCATATAAAGCCTAAGCTCACTCTCATCATGCACTACACGCATTGCTCGACCACCCAAAACATAGCTTGGCCTAACAAGCACAGGATAACCTATCTCATTTGCTTTTATAATAGCCTCTTCTACACTTATGGCTGTGCCATTTTTTGGTTGATTTATACCTAGATCTTCAATAAATTTAGCAAATTTCTTTCTATCTTCAGCTAAATCAATAACTCTTGCACTTGTTCCTATGATTTTTGCCCCAAAAGCACTAAGGCGTTTTGCAAATTTAAGCGGAGTTTGACCACCAAAATGAACTATCACTCCATCTGGTTTTTCTCTATCAATAACCGCTCTTAAATGCTCAAAATCAATTGGCTCAAAATACAAAATATCACTCGTATCATAATCTGTTGAAACCGTTTCTGGGTTACAATTATACATTATAGTTTTTACGCCCATATCTTTTAGAGCAAAAGAAGCATGCACACAAGCATAATCAAACTCAATGCCTTGTCCTATACGGTTTGGTCCACCACCTATAATCATCACTTTTTTATCTTTTTTATCTTTACTTTCTTTTACTTGCGTAGCTTCATTTGTATTAATACTTGAGTATAAATACGGAGTTAGTGCCTCAAATTCGCCTGCACAAGTATCTACTTCACTATATTGAGCGATGATTTTGTGTTTAATTCTTGCATAATAAATATCATTTTGGCTTAGCTCAAGATTATCTTTTTGATTAATCAAGCTAGCGATTTTTTTGTCCGAAAAACCTAAGGTTTTAGCTTTTCTTAATAGTTGTTTATTGCTTAAAATATCCATATCTATTTGATTTTCAAATTCCACTATTTCTTTGATTTGATTTAAAAACCAAGGATCTATTTTACAAAGCTCAAAAAGTTCTTGCGTGCTAAAACCTTCTCTAAAAGCTTGTGCTATATAAAGCAAGCGTTTTTCATTAGCTTGGCGGATTTTTGTTAAAAGCTCATTTTTATCACACTCTATAATATCAAACCCACTTAAATTTCTCTCAAGTGAGCAAAGTGCTTTTTGAATACTTTCTTTAAAGGTTCTTCCTATAGCCATAACCTCGCCCACACTCTTCATAGATGTACCAAGCTCAGTACTTGCATTTGGGAATTTTTCAAAAGTAAAACGAGGAATTTTAGTAACTATATAATCAATTACTGGTTCAAATGAAGCTGGAGTTCCTGTGATATCATTTTTAATTTCGTCTAAACTAAAACCAACTGCTAAAAGTGTAGCTATTTTTGCTATAGGATAGCCTGTTGCCTTGCTTGCAAGAGCTGAAGATCTTGAAACTCTAGGATTCATTTCAATAACTATCATTCTACCATTAGTTGGATTTATAGCAAATTGCACATTTGATCCACCTGTATCTACTCCAATTTCTCTTAAAATAGCAAAAGATGCATTACGCATAGCTTGATATTCTTTATCAGTCAAAGTTAAAGCTGGAGCTATAGTGATAGAATCGCCCGTATGAACCCCCATAGGATCAACATTTTCAATAGAACAAACTATAATGCAATTATCATTTTTATCTCTGATAACTTCCATCTCATATTCTTTCCAACCAAGCAAACTTTCTTCTATTAAAATTTCATGGATTGGACTTAGCGCTAAAGCAGTATTTGCAAGCTCTGCAAATTCATCCATATTATAAACTACACCACTTCCTGCACCACCTAAAGTAAAAGAAGCTCTTATCATCAAAGGAAAACCAATTTCTTCAACTGCTTTTAAGGCTTCTTCATAATTATACGCATACATAGATTTTGGCAAGTCCATGCCAATTTTTTTCATGCTTTCTTTAAAAACTTGTCTATCTTCGCCTTTTTTGATAGCTTGCGGATTTGCTCCTAAAAATTTCACATCGCCAAGCTCACCGCTTTCATAAACTTCCATAGCAACATTAAGCGCTACTTGACCACCCATAGTAGGCAAAATCGCATCAATTTTTTCTTTTTTTATAATGCTTAAAATACTTTCTTTAGTAATTGGTTCTATATAAGTTGCATCAGCAAATTCAGGATCTGTCATAATCGTAGCTGGATTGGAATTGATTAAAACTACTCTATACCCTAACTCTTTTAAGGTTTTTGCTGCTTGAGTCCCTGAGTAATCAAACTCACAAGCTTGACCTATAACGATAGGCCCACTGCCTATTAATAATATATTTTCTATATCTGTTCTTTTTGGCATATATTTTCCTAAGCTGAATTTTTAGCTAAATTATAACAAATATAAGTTTTTTAGAAGTTGAAATTATACAAATAAGTAAAAATTAGTTTTCTACCATATAAAAATAACTTGGTACTTTCATTTTTACATATGGCTTAACATAAGCATTTTGATAAGCACCTTCTTCTTCTATTTTAAAAATTTCTCCCACTGGAATTCCTGAAAAGAAAATCTCATCCAAGCCACTTGTATAAACCTTATCACCCATTTTAAGCTCAATCCATTTAGGGATATACTTAACTAAAATATAATCATTTCTTCCATGAGCTATACCTGGTGCTTGATTTTTACCTATATAAACAGAAAAAATGCATTCTTCATCACCTTGCAAAAGACCCAAAGCTCTACCATTTTTTTCTATGACTATGCCTGCTGTATAACCATTATAAATCAAACCTTTGATTTTTCCTTTATAATCAACATCAAGCCAAACCTTGTGATAATCGCTAATTTGAGCATAAGAAGTTGCCTTAACTAAACTCACATTAGGATAATAAAAACTTGAGTTTTTATCGCTTAAAATATTATTTAATTCATTAGCAAAGTTTCTCATGTAGATATTATTTTTTTCAAGCTCAGCATTTCTTTCTCTTAAAGTTCTAATTTCTTCAGCTTGATTAAAATGTTCGTTGAATTTGTTTTTTAAAAGATCAATACTTTGAGAAAATTGATTAACAATAGCAATATTTAAATCTAAAACATTTCGTTTTATTATATCTCCATAATAAAACGAAATAAATACTAAAAAAGATAATATTAAAACGCTAAGAATTTTACTCTTCATTCGTTAGCTGGTGTAATAATGAAATTTCTTCTAAAGCTTTACCTGTACCTTTTGCAACAGCCAAAAGTGGCTCATCAGCTACATATACTGGAAGTTTTACAATTTCAGATAAATATTTATCAAGCCCGCGTATTAAAGCTCCACCACCTGTTAAAACAACACCATTTTCAACGATATCTGCAGCAAGATCAGGTGGCATCATCTCAAGAACTATTTTTAAAGCATCAGCTATTTCTTTTAAATGCTCACGCATAGCTTCTCTTACATCTTCACTTGTTAGTTCTATTCTATTTAACAAGCCTGTTACTTGATCACGCCCCTTAACCACCATAGAAAGTTCTTTTGGAAGTTGGACTGCTGATCCTATAGCGATTTTAATTTCCTCGCCAGTTCTTTCACCTATAACAAGATTGTATTTTTCTTTCACATAATTTACTATACTTGTATCAAGTTTATCACCTGCTGTACGGATTGATTTTGAAATCACAAGCCCACCTAGTGAAGTAACTCCAATTTCAGTAGTTCCCCCACCTATATCAACTACTAAGCTTCCTTGAGGTTCTCTAATTGGTAAATTTGCACCAATTGCTGCTGCCATTGGCTCTTCTATCAAAAATACTTCCCTTGCGCCTGCGCTTAATGCACTTTCTCTAACTGCTTTTCTTTCAACTTGGGTTAAGCCATAAGGGACTGAAATTATTATTCTAGGTCTTAAAAATGATTTTCTTCTATGGGTTTTTTCTATAAAATAACGTATCATTTTTTCAGTCATATCAAAATCAGCTATAACTCCATCTTTCATAGGGCGTATTGCTTCGATATTTCCTGGGGTTTTACCAACCATTTCCTTAGCTTCTTTTCCAACTGCTAAAATTTTAACTCTACCATATCTTTCACGCTCAACAGCAACAACAGAAGGCTCATCAATAACTATACCTTTGTCTTTAACTAAAACTAAAGTATTAGCAGTTCCTAGGTCAATCCCCATATCACTTGAAAAAAATCCAATTATTTGATCTAAAATCATTCTTTTCCCTTAACTTTTTTATTTTTGATAAACAAAGGTTTTGCACCCTCTTTAATAACTTCTTTTGTTATAACTATACTATAACCGTTATATTCAGGTAAATCAAACATTAAATCCACCATCATTTCTTCTATTATACTTCTTAAGCCTCTTGCTCCAGTTTTTCTCTCTAGCGATAATTTTGCTATTTCCCTTAAGGCATCATCTTCAAATTTTAATTCTACATTATCTATAGCAAATAATTTTTGATATTGCTTAATAATGGCATTTTTTGGTTCTGTTAAAATACGCACCATACTTTCTTCATCAAGCTCTTCTAAAGAAGCTAAAACATGTAATCTTCCTATAAGCTCAGGAATAAGTCCAAAATGAACTAAATCATCAGGCTCTAACTTTTGCAACAAAGCCTCTTTTTCACTTTTTTTATCATCACTAAAAAAGCCCATGACATTATCACCTAGCTTTCTTTTGATGATATCGCTTATTCCATCAAAAGCACCACCGCAAACAAATAAAATATTAGTAGTATCTATTTGTATAAAGTCTTGATTTGGATGCTTTCTACCACCTTTTGGTGGGATATTTACTAAAGATCCTTCGATAATTTTAAGTAAAGCTTGCTGAACTCCCTCACCACTTACATCTCTTGTGATGGAGCGATTTTCGCCCATTCTTGCGATTTTATCTATCTCATCTATAAAAATTATACCTTTTTGCGCTCTTTGTACATCTCCATCTGCAGCTTGCAAAAGACGGGTTAAAATATTTTCAACATCTTCACCTACATATCCAGCTTCTGTTAAAGAAGTTGCATCACAAATTGCAATTGGCACATCTAAAAATCTCGCTAAAGTTTGAGCAAGTAAAGTCTTACCACTTCCTGTTGGGCCAACTAATAAAATATTTGATTTTGCTAATTCTGTATCATCATCTTCTAAATTTGATCTAAAAAGTCTTTTGTAATGATTATAAACGCCCACGCTAAATATTTTTTTAGCTCTATCTTGACCTATTACATATTTATCTAAATACGCTTTTAATTCTTTTGGAGTGATATCTTTAAAATTTTCATGATCAATTTCTTGATGTTTTAATTCTTTTTCTTCACCAAAAAATATATTACACGCACTTTCTGCACAATATTCACATATAAAGGCATTGTTGTAATCATTTACCAAAATTCTTCTATCGCTTGTTTCTATTTCATTACAAAAACTACATCTTTTAACCATGATTTTTTTCCTTATAAATAGGAATTCCTCTTTTTGTTTCTAATATAAAATTACACATTTTTTTGACATTTTCACTAGAAGTACTTTCTAATAAATTTAAAGCATTATCTTTTAAATTTCCTTGTTTAAATAAAATTTTAAAAGTCTTGCTTAAAATGTCTATTTCTTCTTTATCAAACCGTCTTCTAAGCCCAACTAAATTTAAACTTCTAATACTAGCGCGGTTTCCCTCAGCTAAACAAAATGGCACTATATCTTGGGATAAAGCCGAAGCTCCAGCTATCATACAGCCCTCACCCACTTTAACAAATTGATGAATAGGCGTAAGCCCGCCAACAACGGTATAATCACCAAGTTCTACATGTCCTGCTAAAGTAGCATTATTTGCTAATATTATATTATTTCCTAAAATACAATCATGAGCAATATGAGAATAAGCCATTATAAAAGCATTATCGCCTATTCTAGTATAGCCATCACCCTTTGCTGTGCCTGAATTTATAGTTACAAATTCTCTTATAGTTGCATTTTTTCCTATTATTACACCTGAGTTTATTTCATCTTTATATGATATATCTTGAGGTATATCTCCAACTATAGCATAAGAAAAAATTTTAGAATCATCGCCTATTTTAACATTTGGTAAGATTCTTGCGCCTTGTTTTATTACAACATTATTTCCAATTTTTGCATTAGCTCCTACAAAAGAATAAGCTTCTATGATTACTTCATCACCTATTATAGCCCCATCTTCTACTACAGCACTTGGATGAATTTTACTCATTATTTATCCACTATCATAGCTTTAAGTTCAGCTTCTGCAACTAATTGTCCATCAACAAAAGCTTTACCTTCAAATATCCACAAATTCCCACGATTTTTTACAACACTCATTTCATAATCAAGCCTATCACCAGGACGCACTGGATTTCTAAATTTAGCATTATCAATCCCTGTAAAATATACCACTTTAGAGCTTGGATCAACTTTATCATCCATACTTTCAAAAGCTAAAACTCCACCAGTTTGAGCCATACCTTCTAAAATTAAAACACCTGGATAAATTGGATGATCAGGAAAATGCCCCATAAAAACATGATCACTAATACTTATATTTTTATAGCCTTTAACTATTTGTTTTGTCTTTAATTCTACGATTTTATCTACAAGTAAAAATGGATACCTATGTGGTAAAATTTTTTGAATTTGCATCACATCAATCATAAATTTAGCCTTAAAATATATTCAAAATTCAGATTTTACAAAAAAAATATTAATAAATTAATTAAGTTTTATAACTTCACAATCTTTTCTTTGCTATCAAAATAAATTTCACTTTTTGCCATAAATTCATAAGCACCTTTAATAATATTTTCTACAATAATCACCGGTGAAAGATCATAAGCGCCAAAATGCTTTTGCCTTATTTTGATTTCTTGCTCTATTTTCAAAGGATTTTGCAAAAAATCTTCAAAATTTTTAAATCGCATTTTACATAAGCTATTAAAATACTCAAAACTCCATAAATTTATCTCATCTTTCACGCTTTCATAATGAGATAAATTCTCTTCATTTATACTAAATTTAGTATAAGCATTTTTAAAATGAGAATAAAATAAAATATAAGCTTTTATGGGCTTTTTATCTTGTTTTATTAAAGCACTTAACAAACGATAGTTTAAAAATTTTTCTCTTTGAATTTTAAATTTAACTTCTTTTTTTTCTAAATTTTTAACTCTTTCATAAAATGTGATTTTTTCTTCTATGCTTGCTGGGAGTATTTGTTTATTAATAGGACTCATCAACTCATCTATAAAGGCTTTTTGACCTTTTTGTTTAGAAAGTGCATAAATACATCCACAATAATTTTGATGATAAAGCATACTTTCTTTTGCCAAAGCAAATTGTCTTTGCGTGCCGCCATTTTTTCTAAAATCAGGAGCTAAAAATTCTATATCAAATTTATCGCATTCTTTTTGTAAGGCATTTTTTAATTGTTCTAGATCTTTTTTAGGAGAAGTTAAAAGCGTGGTTGTTAATTTTTTTTCGCCTATTTTTTTAGCAAATTCCACACTTTTTTGCATTCTAAAATCAAAACAAATTTGACATCTTGCGCCTTTTTCAGGCTCATTTTCATATCCACGCACCGAATTTAGCCATTTTTCATATTCGTATTCACCCTTATAAAGCTTAATACCTAATTTATCACAACTTCGCTTAACATCTAAAAATCTAAGCTCATGCTCGCTATAAGGATGAATATTTGGATCATAAAAATATCCAATAATTTTTTCATCAGGGTAAGCTTTGGCTAATTCTTGTATAAAATAATGACTATCAACACTACAACAAATATGAACTAACATAATTCTTGCAACACCTTAAAAGCATGATCTTTTGTTTTTACATTTTTATAAATTTTTTCTATTTTGCCATTTTCATCTATTACAAAAGTAGATCTTATCAAACCCTCATATTCTTTACCATAATTTTTCTTTAAACCCCATGCTCCATAAAGCTTGCAAATTTCTTTATTTTCATCACTTAATAAAATATGCTTTAAATTATGTTTTTGTATAAAATTTACATGAGATTTAACACTATCTGGACTAATTCCTATAATGACTGCATTCTTATTTAAAAAATCATCATAAAATTTAGTAAAATCACAAGCTTCTAAAGTACAACCTGGAGTATTATCCTTTGGATAAAAATATAAAATAATTTTTTTTCCAAAAAAATCTTTTAATGAAATTTTAACATCATCTTGATTTAAAAGTTCAAAAATAGGAGCTTCATCGCCAATTTGCAATTCTTTCATTTATTACCTTTCATTCTTAATTTTTCTACACTTTCACCACCAAAAGCAATATTATATGGCTCAATATCTTCTAACATGATCACTATATTTTGCTTTGGTTTATTATATTTTGTATACAAAAGCTCTGTAATATCTGCTACTAGCTCTTCTTTTTGTGCTTTGCTAAATTCTGGTTTAGCGAGTTTGATATTAATAATAGGCATTGTTTTTCCTTGCTTTAAATAAAGAATTTTACTATATTCTAGCAATTATTAGTATATTTTTGATAAAATTAGTTTTATTTTCGATAAAGGCTTAGTTATGATTAGGGCAAAAAAAATTTGGATGGATGGAAAAATCATTGATTTTGATGATGCAAAAATCCATGTTTTAACACATTCATTACATTATGCAAATGCGGTTTTTGAAGGAACGAGAGCTTATAAAACACAAAATGGTTTAGCAATTTTTAGATTAAAAGAACATACCAAAAGACTTTTAGAGTCTGCAAAAATCACTTTAATCAACTCGCCTTTTTCTCAAGAAGAACTTGAAAACGCACAAGTTGAGCTTTTAAGGGCAAATGATTTTCAAAATAACACTTATTTGCGCCCATTGATCTTTTTAGGTGATGGAACTATGGGAGTTTATCATGCTAAAGCTCCTGTTAGAGTAGCTATTGCTGCTTGGGAATGGGGTGCTTATTTGGGCGAAGAAGGCTTGGAAAAAGGTATTAAGGTTAAAATTTCTTCTTTTGCTAGAAACAGCGTAAAATCTAGCCTAGGTAAAGCCAAAGCAAGTGCAAATTACTTGAATTCTCAAATGGCTAAATATGAAGCTATAGAAGCAGGATATGAAGAAGCTTTAATGCTAGATGAGGAAGGTTTTGTAGCAGAAGGAACAGGTGAGTGCTTTTTTATGGTTAAAGATGGGAAATTAATCACTCCACCAAATGATTTTTCATTAAAAAGTATCACTCAAGATACTGTTTTAAAAATTGCACATGATTTGGGTATAAGCGTAGTGCGCCAAAGAATTTCAAGAGATGAAGTTTATGTGGCCGATGAAGCATTTTTCACAGGAACTGCAGCAGAAATAACCCCAATAAATAATATTGATGCAAGAATTATAGGAAATGGAAAAAGAGGTGAGCTAACGACAAAGCTTCAAAATGCGTATTTTGATATAGTTTATGGACGCAATGAAAAATACGCTTCTATGCTAACTTATATTTAACAAAGGAACTAAATGCCAGCTGATTTGAATGATTATTTTAATAAAAAAAACAATCAAAACAACAATAAGCAAAATTTAAATTTCAAAGCTCCAGAATTTAATTTCAAAGGTTTTGGAAAATTTTCTCCATTAATTTATAGTGCAATTGCAATTATTTTAGTTTTTGCACTTTTTAAACCTTTTGCAATAGTTAATTCAGGGGAAATGGGGATCAAGTCTACCACGGGTAAATACAGCCCTACTCCGCTTGAACCAGGACTTCATTTTTTTATGCCAATTTTACAAAAAATCACCATTGTAGATACTAGAGTAAGACAAATTAATTATGCTTCCATTGAAGGTGTAAATGAAAATTTACAAATAGGCTCAGGTGTGGTTAATAAAAACAGTATCTCTGTGCTTGATTCAAGAGGTTTGCCTGTATCTATTGATGTAACCGTTCAATATAGACTAAATCCTTTACAAGTGCCACAAACCATTGCTACTTGGGGGCTTAATTGGGAAAATAAAATCATTGATCCAGTGGTAAGAGATGTAGTAAGAAATGTAGTAGGTCAATACACAGCAGAAGAGCTTCCAACAAATCGTAATACTATAGCAGTGCAAATTGATCAAGGCATTAGAAAAACCATAGAAAGCCAACCAAATGAACCAGCAGAATTGCAAGCAGTTCAACTTAGAGAGATCATTTTACCTATAAAAGTAAAAGAGCAAATTGAAAGAGTTCAGATTGCTAAACAAGAGGCTGAAAGAACCAAATACGAAGTAGAAAGAGCTAATCAAGAAGCACTTAAAAAAGCAGCTTTAGCTGAAGGGGAAGCAAATGCAACTATAATAAGCGCAAAAGGTAGGGCAAGTGCAGTTAAAATAGAAGCTGATGCACAAGCGTATTCAAATAGAGAGATAGCAAAAAGTTTAAATAATCCTTTGCTTGATTTAAAACAAATCGAAACTCAAAAGCAGTTTAACGAAGCACTTAAGGTTAACAAAGATGCCAAAATTTTCTTAACACCTGGTGGAGCTGTGCCAAATATTTGGGTTGATAGCAAAGATAGTAAAAGAACAAGCTCGGTAGCAAATTAAAAACTAAAGAAGTGATAATGAATGCCCAACACATTCGAGAGCAAATGATTTTTTATACTACTCATTTGCACTTAGTAGATTTTTTATTAATGGCCTTGGTTGTATTTTTTTTCGTTATCACTTTATTTTTAGCTTTAATCATCAGAAACAAGCCTGCTTTTGCTTTTATGGTTATTTTTTTAGGAATTTTATGCTCAGCAGGCATTGCTTATTTAGGATATTTTTTAATTGATACTAAGGTTAGATCAAGAATAACCAGCTTAGATAATGCTCAATTTTTTGTATATGATAACTCACTCAGTGTTGATTATAGTCTGACAAATACTTCTAAAAAAAGTTTTAGATACTGCAAACTAAAAGTAGAAGTCTTTAAGAAAAGTGATGATAATAGTACTTTTAAAAATTTAATACATACCATAAAACCTCTAAGAAGTAAATCAACCATGATAGAAAAAACAATAAATCCACAACAAACTATTAATTTAAAAACCAAATTTTCCGATTTTAAAGAAGGTCAAAATTTTGACATTGAAATTAGTTCAAAGTGTTTTTAATGGGATATTTTACAATTTTTCATATTTTAATCATTGTTATTATGTTAGCTTCTACAGGTTTAACTTGGGTTTTGCTTTACTTAAAAGTTCAAAATAAAAAATATATGATTATTTTTTGCGCAGTGAGTTTCATACTGGCATTAATTTTAACTATTTCATTACTATTAACTATAGATCAATACACCAAAAAAGCAAGTTTGAGTAATTTTTCAACCTACAGACGCTTAGCAACAGAAAGTATTATTGTGAAAGGTAGAGTAACTAATGATACTAATTTTAAAATTTCTGAATGCTTTTTAGAGCTTAGGATAATTGATGATAATAAAAAACATGAGGTAAGCGGTGAAATCTTTAATCAACAAAATTTTGATAGTATAAAAAGAGCAAATCAAGAACAAAGAGATGTATCTTATAATATAAACATTGTTAAGTATCTTCCAGGCAATACATACAAAGACTTTTCATTTGAAGTGGCATTGCCACCCCAATTTCAAAGCTATAAAGTATTTAAACAGCTAAAATGTCGATAAGGATTATTGAATAAAATAATCCCCATCAAAACTGATCAATGAATACTTTCTTTCATTACCTATACTTGAAACCAACTCATTGATATCTAAGAAAGTTAAACTATCTGCACCTGTATACTCTCTAACTTCTTCAACATTTTTATTAGCAGAGATTAACTCTTCAAATGTTGGAGTGTCAATACCATAAATATCAGGAAATTTAATTTCTGGACATGCTATAGCCAAATGGATTTTTCTTGCGCCTGCTTGTTTTAAAAGTGCAATAATTTTTTTAGAAGTTGTTCCTCTTACCACACTATCATCAATCACCACTATATCTTTACCCTCTAAGACTTTTTTCATAGGATTGAGTTTTAATTTTACTTTCAAATTTCTCATTTCTTGAGTTGGTTCTATAAAGGTTCTGCCTACATAGTGATTTCTAACTATTGCCATTTCAAGTGGGATTTTTAAATATTGCGCAAAACCTATAGCAGCACTTACGCCACTATCTGGAACTGGCACTACAAAATCCACTTTTTCTTTAAATTTTTTAGCCAAGGCTTCACCCATTTTTTTACGCACTTCATATACGCTTTTACCCTCTATAATACTATCAGGTCTAGCAAAATAAATATACTCAAATGCACAAATTCTTGGATCTGTCTTATCAAATACTTGAATGCTTTCAAACTCATCACTACCTTGAGTAAAAATTAACATCTCGCCTGGTTTTACATCGCGGATAAATTCAGCTTCTATCAAATCAAAAGCACAAGTTTCACTCGCTACAATATATCCACCATCTTTTAATTTTCCTAAAGATAAAGGTCTAACCCCATAAGGATCTCTCACGACAAAAAGTTGATTTTTGCTAGCAAGCATAAAGCAATACGCTCCCTTGCTTTGAGTCAAGCTTTCTATAAATCTATCTTTCAAAGTTTCTTTTTTGCTTTTTGCTATTAAATGCACCACATTTTCTGTATCCATATTAGAATGAAAAATAGCCCCGTTGTTAATCAGTTCTTTTCTAACTTCTTCTTTATTAATCAAATTTCCATTATGTACTAAAGAAATATCACCCAAAGAACAAGTAGCTGCAACAGGTTGAGCATCATGCAAAGAAGAATTTCCAGCCGTAGAATAACGATTATGCCCAATAGCAATGCTACCTTTGAGCTCTGCTAAAATTTGCGTATTAAAAATTTGCCCAACCTCGCCTTTAGCTTTATGTGTTTGAATATTTAAACCATCACTTACACTAATCCCGCTTGCCTCTTGCCCACGATGTTGCATCGCAAATAAAGCATAGTAAGCCACCGTACTTGCATTTTTTGAATTAATTACTCCAACTACTGCACACATTTAAATTCCTAAACAATCATCTATATCATACAAGCCATTTTCTTGAGAAACTAACCATTTTGCACATTTTATTGCACCTTTTGCGAAAGTAGCTCGTGATGTTGCGGTATGATTTAATTCTATAAATTCGCCTTCATTATAAAAACCAACCCTATGCGAGCCAACTATATCGCCACCTCTTAAACTCATTACTGCTATCTCATCTTTACTTCTTTGTCCGATGATTCCATCTCTCCCGCTCACTCTGACCTTTTCTAAGTCTAAATTTCTAGCCTTTGCAACACTTTGTGCTAAAGTCATAGCAGTACCACTAGGAGCGTCTTTTTTCTTATTATGATGCATTTCTAGTATTTCTATATCAAAATCCCTTAAGGCTTCGCTTGCCAAATAAGAAAGTTTTTTTAAAATTGCAACACCTAAAGACATGTTGGTAGCATAAAGAATAGGCATAGTAATACTTGCACTTTGCATTAACTCATTTTGCTTAGTATCCAAACCTGTAGTACCTATTACCAAAGGCTTGGGATTACTTCTTGCATATAAAAGCAAATCCTCACAACCTTTTGGGGTAGAAAAGTCAATTATCACATCACATTTTGCGAAAAAATCCTCATAACTGGAGCCTTGATCAAACAAGGCACTTGACTTTGCAAACTCATCGCCTTCTAAACAAAGCCTTATTTGTGTACCCATACGCCCACTACTTCCATGAATTCCGATATTTATCATTTAAAATCTACCTTTTTAGAATTTGGAAAATTGTAGCGTTTATTTATTTAAAAGCAAATAACACTTTTGATTAATCATCCCATTTTTGACCTAGAAAATTTCCATTCCTATCAAAAAACATTTCCATATTATTACTAAGTTTGATTTCATATCCAAAATCTTCCCAATCTACATCAACGATAAACGCACCTGGAAAAGAACTTTGAATTTTATCCATGATAGGTTTAGATAGACCATAATAATTTTGCGCATAAGGATTATGTTGAGGCATATGAAGCATATTTTGTTGATATGAATTAGTATTTTGTTGTGTAATATTTGCACTAGCCATTAGCGCTAAAGTTGTACTTAGAATTAGTATTTTTTTCATTTTAGATTCTCCTTGATTTTTTATAGGAGAATCTTAATTAATTTTTGTGAAATTTATGTGAAGATTAATGCAAATTTTCAATATATGCTAAAGCACTAAGCGCTGCGACTGCTCCATCGCCTGCTGCACATATTACTTGTTTTGGAGCATCTTTTCTTAAATCACCTGCTGCAAATAATCCTGCTATATTAGTTTGCATTTTAAGATCAACACTCACTTGACCACCTTCTTCCATAGCACATAAAAACTCACCATTTTCTTGTTTTAAGATTTCATTTCTTACATTTAATCCAACAAAGGTAAAGATTCCAGGCACATCAAGCTCTCTTTTAGAGCCATCATTAAATGCTATTTTTACCTTATTAACACCCATATTATCACCACAAACCTCATCAACCACCGCATTTGTGATTAATTCTATTTTATCGTTATTTCTTACTTTTTCTACCGTTGAAGGTGCTGCTCTAAACTCATCTCTTCTGTGAATTAAATATACTTTTGAGCAAATATTAGCTAGATACAATGCCTCTTCTAAGGCTGTATCTCCCCCACCTAAAACAGCTACTTCTTTATTTTTATAAAAAAATCCATCGCAAGTTGCACAAGTACTTACACCTTTACCAAAAAATTCATCCTCGCCTTTAAAACCAGCACGACGCGGAGTAGAACCTGTACAAACAATAACAGCCTTTGCTTGTTCGACTTTACCATTTTCTAATTTGATATTAAAACTACCATCAGTATTTTTGCTAATTTGTTCTACACCTATCATTTCATGTTTTAAACCAAAACGCATACATTGTTCATTCCATGGAGCCATAAAAGAAATTCCATCTAAAACTTGTGCAACTCCAGGATAATTTTCAATTTCTGAACTTGAAGTTATTTGTCCACCTGGTGTACCTTTTTCAAACATTACAACATTTTTTAATCCACCTCTAGTAGCATATAATCCTGCACTTAAACCAGCAGGGCCACCGCCTATAATAGCTAAATCTAACATCATTATTTTCCTTGTGATTTATTTTAGAGATATTATACAAATTTTTCTTTAATTATAAATAATAAAAATTATTAAATAGTAAAAAATATGAAGAAAAGCCACTAAAAGTGGCTTGAGATTATAAAAGTGAGTTTAGTTTATCTGCTAAAACTTGTTTTGATTGAGCACCAACTAATTGATCAACTACTTCACCATCTTTAAAGAAAAAGATAGTTGGAATAGATCTTACGCCAAATTGCGCAGCTAAATCACCTTGCTCTTCTGTATTTACTTTGCAAATTTTAGCCTTACCATCAAAATCATTTGCAAGCTCATCAATTACCGGCGCAAGCATTCTACAAGGTCCACACCATGGAGCCCAAAAATCTACTAAAGCTACACCTTCTTTTGCTTGTGCAAAATTTTCTGCAGTTAAATCAATATATTTTCCCATTTTTTCTCCTTTAATTTTTTAAGATTTTATTAGATTAAAATAAACATTCTCTTAATAACTAATGTTTTCTAAAAGTTTTATATCATCTTTATACACACAAAGTAAATCTAATTGAAAATTTTCATTACTTTTGTGTTTCATAAAGTAATACTCTATGGTTTTAATAATTTTGTTATATTTTTTACCATCTAGCCTATAGGCTACTTCATAATTTCCTTGTGTGCTTTTAACTTCAATAAAATGTAAAATTTTATCTTTTTTAGCAATAATATCAATTTCACCAAATTTAGAATGAAAATTTCTTTCTAAAATTTCAAAATCTTTATTTTTTAGATATTCACATGCTATATCTTCACCTTTTATGCCAAAAAGATACTGCGATAAAGCCATTTAATCTTCTATTCTCATCATAAAAACATCATCTTTAACAAATTCTTGCTCTTTAAGTTTTTGAGTTAAAATTTGTATATTTTTTTCATAAGTTTGATGAGTGATAAAAAATAAAGTACTACAATCTTGCTTTTCTTTTTTTGGCTTTTGTAAAAAAGTATCGATTGAAATTTGATGTTCGCTCATTAATTGTGTAATTTTTGATAAAACCCCTATTTTATCCAATACTTTTAATCTTAGATAATATCTTGTATAAATTTCATCCTTATTTAAAAGCTTGTAAGAAGTATCGTTTAAATATCCAAAAATAGCACTATTTTTTTCTTTTCTTGCTATATCGATTAAATCTGCTACAACAGCACTTGCAGTTGCCTTGCCACCTGCTCCTGGACCATAATATAAACTTTCGCCCAAAATATCCCCATCTATACTAACAGCATTCATCACCCCATCAACTTTTGCTAACATTTTATCTTTATTTAACATGACAGGATGAACTCTTAGTTCTATTTTTTCATCTTTTATTTTAGCAATACCTAAATGTTTTATAGCGTACTCAAATTCCTTTGCAAAATAAATATCCTCATCACTTATCTTACTAATACCCTCAATCAAGATATCTTCAGGTTTTACTCTTAATCCATAAGCAATATTTGCTAAAATTAAAAGCTTATGCGCAGCATCAAACCCTTCTATATCAAAAGTAGGATCAGCTTCAGCATATCCTAAATCTTGTGCTTTTTTTAACACTTCTTGAAATTTGGCATTATCTTCTGCCATCTTGCTTAAAATATAATTACTTGTGCCATTTAAAATGCCTTTAATGGAAACGATATTATTAGCACTCAAACCCTCTTTTAAAATTTTAATTATAGGAATTCCACCCGCTACACTTGCCTCATAACCAAAAGCTGTATCTTGTGCTAATTTTTCAAGCTCATAACGATGATAAGCAAGTAAAGCTTTATTAGCAGTTACTACTGATTTTTTTCTTTTTAAAATTTTTGAAATTATCTCAAAAGGTAAATCAATACCACCCATTAACTCTACAAATACATCAATATCTTCACGCTCTAAAACCTCATCAATATCATTAACCACAGGAATCAATGCATTTGGTTTTGGATTTCTTGCTAAAGCAATTACTGGAATAATTTCTTCATCACATCTTGCTTTGATTAAGTCTTGATTTTTTAACAAAGTTTCTACAACAGCACTTCCTACCGTGCCATAACCTAAAATTGCTATTTTCATTTTATTCTCTTAAATATTTTTTGATATTTCTTGCTGCTTGACGAATGCGATTTTCATTTTCTATTAAAGCTATTCTAACATACTCATTACCCGCTTCACCAAAGCCAACTCCAGGACTTACTGCTACATTTGCTTTTTGTAAAAGCTGCTTAGAAAATTCCATACTACCAAGATGAGCCTTACTTTGAGGGAGTTTTGCCCAAACAAACATACTTGCATTAGGTTTTTTTAGCTCCCATCCTGCTTGATAAAATGATTCTAATAAAACTTCCAATCTTTTTGCATAAGTTGCCTTAATCTCTTCAACACAGGTTTGATCTCCATCTAAAGCTACAGTAGCAGCAACTTGTATAGGCGTGTACATACCATAATCAAACCAAGATTTAATCTTTTTCAAAGCCGCAATTAAGCGTTTATTACCCACCACAAAACCTACGCGCCAACCTGCCATGTTGTAAGATTTTGAAAGTGTATAAGTTTCTACTGCAACATCTTTAGCACCTTCAACTTCAAAAATCGAAGGAGTTTTATAAGAACCAAAAGTTAAATCCGCATAGGCAATATCAGAAATAATATAAAATCTTTCTTTTTTTGCCATAGCAACCAATCTCTCATAAAAACTTTTTTCCACTGTAACTGTTGTAGGATTATGTGGAAAATTTACTACTACATATTTTGGACGCGGAATGCTCTCATGTAATGTTTTTTGTAAATTTTCAAAAAAAGTATTTTCATTTAATTCATAATTTTCATTAAAATCAAAATTCATAGTTGCTACATTACCACCTGCTATGATAAAAGCTTGAGTATGTATAGGATAAGCAGGTGTAGGTACAATAGCTACATCCCCTGGGTTAATAACAGCTCTTGCTAAATTTACAAAACCTTCTTTAGAACCCATTGTTGCAACTACTTCACTTTCAGGATCTAAATCAACATCATATTTTCTTTTGTACCAACTACAAATTGCAAGTCTTAGTTTATAAATTCCACTCGAAGCAGAATACCCTGAAGTTTTATCTTTATTTGCACTTTCACAAAGCTTGTCTATAATATGTTGAGGAGTTTTGCCATCAGGATTTCCCATAGAAAAATCAATAATATCTTCTCCTGCTCTTCTTGCTGCCATTTTAATCGCATTAACTTCAGCAAAAACATAATTTGGAAGTCTTTCTATGGTATTAAAATGAATTTCTTCAAACATTGTCCGTCCTTTTTAGCGTCTTAAGTAAATTTTTAAACCCCTTTTTATATTATCAAGGCTAAACATATCCCCTATGATAGCATATTTTGCGCCCAATGGTATATTTACATTTACTTCATTTTGCTTATGTGTATTTTCTACACCTTGTATAAAATTCAAGTTTTTATCTAAAAATTGAATTTTACAAAACCAAGAATCAAGATGATGCGCACTAAGTTCTATACTTTTTGCACCTTGCAAATCAATAATATATTCTCTTAAAGGTTTGTTTAATTGAGTGATAGTATTTAATGGAATTTGAGTATTGACTTTAGGTTTTGCTTTTGAAAAATCTAGCTCATATTCATAATTTAACTCTGAAATTTTGTAAATATCTTTAATAAAAACAGAACTACCCAGCAAAGCCTTATAAAAAACTCCTGGATCAAGCATGTACTGAGAATCTACAGCTAACTTATATGTGATATAGTTTTCTCTTAAAGTTAATTCAGTTGGTATAAAATAAATATAACCTAGTTCATTTAAAGTATCATTAATTGTTTTAAAAAACAAAACAGAATCAGCTTGAGCTTTAAAACTAAAAGTTAAAGTTTTTGGTTCATTTAATATAAAATTTGCCAAAGAATTAGTTTTTAAAATTTGAGAAATAGTATAAATATCTACATTTCCACGCTCGTCTTTATAATCATTTCTCGCAAACAAAAGTTCCAATTGTGCATCTTTAGAATTATCATTAACAATATGCTTAGCAACTTCTAAAGCACTTAGCGCAAAAGCATTAAGAGTGAAAAAAATGGAAAATATTAAAATTCTTACCATAATTTTCCTCTATTTTCTTTTATAAACTCAGCTTTTGTAATTTCTTTGATTTTGCCATCTTTAATCATTAAAAACTTAGACACACCATTTTTAAACTCTAAAGTATTATTATTCTCATCATTCAAACTAAAAGCAGCATGACCTGTGGTAATTAACATATCTTTATCTAAAGATAAAACATAATCATTTTTAATAGTCAAAGAACTTTTTCTAAAAGTTTTTAAATCCACCATACCAAGCCAAAGTTCTGCACTTGGTTTTATAATACTTTCTTTAAGCAAAATCATATTTTCTTCAGGTATATTTAAACTAGTATTATCCTCTAATGTTTCTTCTATGGTATTATTGCTCTCATCTATTGGTTCTAAAATAGCACTTGTGTTTGTTTCATTGTTTTCTGTGGTTTCATCAGCAAAAAAATTAAGAACTGGAGTTTCATTCTCATCAACTTTTTCTTCCAAGATAATTTGCTCTTGATTTAGCACATTAGTAGTATTTTCATCTAGTGTGGAACTTTGGAAAAATCTTGAAACACCCCAAGCTAAAGCTACTATCAAAAGCACTACTACTATAATCACAATATACCATACACTTGAGCTTTCTTTGGTATATGAGTTCATTCTAGGAGCAATATGCACATGATTTTTTTTCTCAATACCATTTTCTTCTAAATAGGCATGATATTCTTCTAAAAAGCTAGAAAAATCAAGATCATATTCTCTTTGTAAAATTTTGATAAAACCATTTATGTTAAAACGAGATAAAGACTTAAAATCTTTTTTAATGATATATTCAAGACAAGCTATTTCTATTTGCGTTCTTTTTTGAACTTCTAATAAATTTAAATCTTCTAATTTTTTCCAACTATCCATTTTTCATCCTATCGCAAAGTATTGCAAATGCTGCACTAACATTTAAACTATCAAAATCATTGTGCATTTTTATACCTACACATTCATCGCATTTTTTAAGCACCTTTGGCGCTATACCAAAGCCTTCACTTCCCATGATCAAAACTTTTTTATCTTTAACTTTGATAGTATGTATATCACTACCTCCGCTTGCACTAGCATAGATATAAAAACCTTTTTGTTTTAACTCATTTATCATGCTTAAAATATCATCATTTAAAACTATTTTCATATCTAAAGCCGCGCCACTACTTGCACGAATAACTCCATCCATAGCCACACTTTTAGCTACCAAAATAATCCCATCAACACCCAAAACATAAGCACTACGCACGATAGCACCTATATTTCCAACATCGCTAATATTATATAAAATAACTATAAAATCTTTTTCTTTTAAACTCTCAAAAGAGCTAAATTCAAACTCATCAATTTCCATTAAAAAACCTTGATGATTTCCACCTCTTGCCAAGCTTTGTGCGGTCTTAAAATCAAGTTTTTTAATTTTTTTTGATGCCTTTGCGATTTTTGAAAAATCAGCTTTTTCGCATTCTTTTGCTAAATAAATTTCTTTAATTTTTTCTTTGTGCTTTTCTAAGATATAAAAAAACACTTGCTTACCATAAACTATCATTTTTAAATAATAACCAAATTCAACTTAAAAGCAGTTTTTGATAGTTTTCTTTTGGAGATTTTGCATTGATTTTTGAAAGAAGCTTTGCCTTTGTTTTTAAAGGCAAATCAAGTTCATGAATATCTTGCTCACACAAGGTATTTTGATGAAATTGTTTTTCTTTAGCATTTACCACCACACACCATTCACCACGCAAGTCCATTGTTTTTAATTTTTCTAAAGTTTCTAAGGCATTTGCTCTAAATTTGGCTTCAAATTTCTTTGTTGCTTCTTTTATGATAAAAATTTCTCTTAAAGGATCAATTTTACTAATTTCTTCTACTAAATTAAGTATTCTAGTAGGTGCTTCATAGACTATACTAGGATAAGGATTAAGCATTAAATTTTCAATATCTTTTTGTCTTTGAGGATTTTTATTAGCTAAAAAACCCATAAAAATAAATTCTTTTTTACAAAATGCACTTGAAACTAATGCAAGCAAAGCAGCATTTGATCCTGCCAAGACTTCATAATTAATATTATTTTTAATAGCATATTCAATTAAAAATTGCCCCGGATCGCTAATACCTGGCATACCCGCATCACTCAAATATGCAACATCTTGTTTAAAAAAATCATCATCTATTTTTGCTAAAAAATCTTTTTCATTATGGGTATGTAAGGCTAGATATTTATCAGGTTTTATTTCTAAATTAAATTTTTCATTAAGGAGATGAACTAAGGATTTGCAAACTCTCGTATCTTCGCATAAAAAGAGTTTGCATTTTTGTAAAATTTCTAAAGAATGAAAAGAAATATCGTTTAAATTTCCTATGGGCGTAGGAATAAAATATAACATTATTGCATTGCGTATTTTTTCTTAAATTTCTCTACACGACCCGCAGCATCTACGATTTTTTCACTACCCGTAAAAAATGGATGGCAGCTTGAGCAAATATCAACTTTAATTTCTGGTTTATTTGACTTAGTAGTAAAAGAATTTCCACAAGCACAACTAACTTTGCATTCTACATATTCTGGGTGAATTTCTTTTTTCATTGTTTATCCTTTTTCAAAACATTAAGGCGTAATTATATAAATTTTTATATAAAAAATAGCTAAATTTAAGCGTGTTTTTAAATTATGAATTTTGAAGCAACCCCTATTAAAGTTGTTTGCGCTTTAAGTATAAAATCAGCCTGTAATTTTGCTTTTTTTACATTCTCCCCTCTTTCTTTTTGCGAAAATCCACCTTCAGCGCCTATTAAAAACACATGCTCACTAGGTTCAAATCTCATCAAATCTTCACCTTCAAAGTCTATTAAAACAATATTTTTATAAACTTGCTGAAATTTTTTAAAATCACCAAAGCTTTCAAGCTCCATTAAAGAGGCACGACCGCATTGCTGGGATGATTCTATAAGAATCTTTTCCATTCTTTTAAAATCTAATTTAAAATTCTTTTGTGAATAATCCATATACACAAAAGAAAGCTTTGCTACTCCAAGCTCATTTAAAAAAGGTAAGGTTTTTTCTATAATCTTTGGATCAATCACTGCTAAAGCTAAATGTAAATGCGTTTTTAATTCTTGTTTTTCTTCTTTTTTATCAAGTAAATTTAATGCACATGAGCGTCTAGAAAACTCTATGCATTCGTAAGTATAAGCAAAAAAATCTTTTAAATTTTTTAATATGATTTTATCGCCTACTTTAATTCTTCTAGCTTTTAAATGCAAGAAAGCTTCATTTTCTAGCTCTAAATTTAAAGCACCACTTTGTGGGTGATATAAAAATCGCATTAAAAATAAAACCTTTGAAGCAAATAAGGCACAAAAAGTAAAAATATACCCGAACACAAAATAAAAAAGCTTAAAAATCTAAATTTAGCATAACGTTTGAACAATCTTGCTTTTTTAAATAAAACAAATTGATAAATAGCCAAAGCAAAGATAAAAATCCAACAAAACCACATAGAAAGCATGTATAAATTTAGCTCAAAATGCTTTAAAGCCCAAAGCAAACTTCCTGTAAAAAGTGTAATTGCTAAAAATAAATAATAAATTGGCAAAAATAGGCGAATTCTTTTTGTAAAAATAAACTCTTGCGAAAAACTACTTTGAGTTAAATACAAATAAAACAACATTAAAAAGCCATTTGCGTATAAACTATATACATGCAATGCTAAAAAAAACTCATAACTTTGATCCATCACTGTCCTTGTGTGTTATTTTCATCTTTGATATCATCATCTACAGGTATAGGAAGCGTATCATCATCTATAATAACATTAGAATCACTTTGCTCAATTTGAACTTGCTCAGTCTGCACCTCTTTTTTTACGTTTGTATCTTCTTGACTTGAGCAAGCAATAAAAAACAACAATGGCACAATCAATAAAACCTTTTTCATCATACCTCCTTTTGATTGACAAAAACAAAATTTGAATCTTGAAGTTTTTTAAAAAAATCTTTATCTTTCCATTCATCGCTTATAGCTTGTGAAAATTCAATATCTGTTAGATTTATCTTTGGCAAAAACTCACTATAAGCATCTTCTCTAAAACCTTGTGCATAGCCTGTTCTTGTTTCATGCACAATAATACTTTTTAAGCTAACACCTTGCTCGCCATTGACCATCTTAGTCTTTAAAAGCAAAGTATCTATCAGTACAAAAAATATGCGTACAAAATTTTCTGCACTTACATTCACAGGTAAACTTACCCATCTTTGTGAGTGTTTTTTCATATCTTCTAAATAAACTTTATCATCATCTTTAAAAAGCGTAATAGCATGGTCAAAACTATCAATAATTTGTTTTATCTCATCTTTTAACAAACCAAAATCATATACCATTCCCGCATTGTCAAGGTATTTACTCTCAAGTAAAATTTCTACCTTATAAGAGTGTCCATGTATGCTTGTTTTACATCGCTTGGAGCTACAAAATCTAACAATATGAGCATTTTCAAATTCAAACATTTTTCTAATAATCATACGCCTTCTTTATCTCCCCAAATTCTAATATGCAATCTATCGGAGTAATTATATCCATTTTTTATACAAAATTCAGCAACGCTTAAGGCATTTTTAGAAATTTCTTCTTCACTTGACCCCATAGGCATGCAAAATACCTCATTTTCACAAATTTGTAAAATTTCATTAATTTCGCCTAAGGCTTTACTTTCTTGTAAAAAATCCTTATCTAAAACAAATTTATAAAAACTATCTTTAGCATAATATTTAAAAGCTTTCAATGCTTTTTCATTAATCCTTTTTTCTTTTTTTACACCACTATTGCTAAGCTTTACACCCAAAGCAAAATAACATTTTTTATACAAAGGATATTTTTCAAAATCAATTTCAATGCTTGCATTGGTTTCAAAATGCACTTTAAAGTCATTTTCTAAAAGCAAATTTATAAAACACAAAAAATCTTTATTTTGATAATTTAATAAAGGCTCACCACCGGTAATGACAACTATAACTTTGCGTGAATTTGCTAACTTTAAAACCTCATCAAAAAGCTTTGCTGAAGTATAGGCTTTATAACAAGTTTTAAATTCTTTGGTAAAAACAGCTCTTATAGTATCACAGCCCAAAAGTATTTTAGAATCTTTTTCTTTTTTTACTCCAAAGCCTATACAGTTAAAATTACACCCAGCAAACCTTACAAATACAGCTAAATTTCCACTATATTTTCCCTCACCCTGCAAGCTTAAAAAAGTTTCAACAACTTCCATTATCCACCTGTTTGATAAAAGGCTCTTGTAGAACTTTGATTAGCCTCATTTTCAGCCCATCTATTTTTTTCTGATTTATTTTTTATCACGGTTTTTAAAACCTCACAAGCACCTGCTATGTCTTTATTGCGTATAGCTTTTTTAATGCTTAAAGCCTCATCATAATACAAACAAGGTATTAAAAGCCCTTCAGCTGAAAGTCTTATACGGTTGCAACTATCACAAAAATCATGGCTATGTGGATCAATAATGCCAAACTCATACCCATCTTCAAGCTCATAAATAGTCGCAGGTGCATTTGGACTTTTTTGTCCTTGTTTAAAAGAATATTTTTGAGTAATAATATTTAAAATTTCTGCTGATTTTAAGCCTTTTAAATCTCCATAAGCATGATAATTTTCCATAAATTCTATAAAACGAATTTGGCTTTTGCGCACTTTGGCAAATTCTAAAAGATCAATAAATTCACTATCATTAATCCCTTTAAGAGCTACGGTATTGAATTTAACATTAAAGCCCAAATTTAAAGCCTCATCAATCCCATTTAACACATCTTTAAGTATGTTTTTTTGGGCTAATTTAAAAGCTACATCTTCTTTTAAGGTGTCTAAAGAGATATTAATTCTTTTTAAACCTGCTTGTCTTAAATCCTTTGCTTGTTGTTTTAATAAAGAAGCATTAGTGGTAAGTGCTAAGTCTATATCCTGCTTATATTCACTAATCATTGCGATAAATTTATACAAATCTTTTCTTACTAAAGGCTCTCCACCTGTAATTCGAATTTTTTTAACCCCCTCATCAATACAAACTTTAACGAACATGAAAAGTTCTTCAAATGATAAAAGATTTTCCTTGGCACTCCATTCAAATGGAGTTTTTGGCATACAATAAAGGCAACGAAAATTACATCTTTGTGTTACTGAAATTCTTAAATAATCTATCACTCTTCCATAACTATCTACTAACATCAAAGGCCTTTATAATAATTTATTAAATTTCAAAATAAGCTCAACTCTACCCATACCTATACGCAAATCTTTGGCAATTTGCTCTATGGATTTTTTTTGATTAAAAAGCTCTATTACCTTTTGCTCTTCATTGTCATAGCTTGGGCTTAATTTTGTAATACTTTGGGTTTTTTGTTCTAAATTTAATAAACGATTTTTTTGCTCACTTTGAAATTCTTCAATCACCTCTTCTACTTCTTTTAAAGCACTTAAAATAGGAATGATATTTTGATTGATTTTTTGTTCTAATATCTGCAAAAGCTCTTCTTTTAGCTCTTCTTTAATGGCTTCAGTGTCTATTTCTTCTTTTTCTTGCTCTTGTTCATCTAAACTTTCTTTTTTTAAATAATGATATTGTTTATTTAAATCTTCTATCATCTTACCAAGCTCATTAATCTTAGCAATACTTTCTTTTTCTTTTATCATCATATAAGCAAACATAGCAAAAATTAATAAAGCTATCACAAGCCACAATAATAAATCACTACCCATTTTCTTGCTCCTTTAAAATCTTAATCATCGCTCTTTGCATATTTGCTACAAAATGATCATACACAAGCTCATCTTCTGCTTTTATTTGTGTGATTTTTGCCTCATCTTCATTTAAGGCTTTAAAAAAAATACTAATTTTGTGACCATTTAACTCAAATCTTGCATAATATTCCTCATCTTGAGTCAAGCACTTATCTTTAAACTGAATGTGTGCAAAATTTACACCCACCACAAAGGCTTTATATTTTAAATCTGTAAATAATTTTGTTTTATTGATATCATTTTTTATCAAATACAATTCTTGTTTTATATCCATAAGCAAATCAAAAATAATTTGCTCACCTTCGCTAAATTCCACTCTTGAAGCAAGCTTTTTCCATTTACTTAAATTGACATAATTATTACTTGAAAGATATTCTTGCAAAAACTCTTCATATCTTTCTTTGCTCTCTTCAAACTCAAGCTCTAATGAACTTTTAAAAAAATTTATCTCCATAAAAGATCAACCCAAATAAATATAAAAAACACTATACTTAAATAACCATTTAGAGTAAAAAATGCTTTGTCGATTTTTGCAAAATTCTTTCTAACAATGCGGTGCTCAAAAAATAAAATAATCGCACTAATTATCACGCCTAAAAAGGCAATATTTCCCGTTGGAGCCACCCAAACAAATAAAAGCCAAAAAAGTACTGCTAAAACATGACAAAACGCTGAGATAAATAAGGTTGCATCAAGCCCAAATTTAGCAGGTATAGAGTGCAAGCCTGTTTTTTTATCATATTCCATATCTTGCAAAGCATAAAGCAAATCAAACCCAGCCGTCCAAAAAGTAACACCCAAACACAAAATCACACTATAAATTTCAATACTTCCCAAAACCACAATACTCCCAGCAATAGGAGCAAGTCCTAGGCAAAACCCCAATACTAAATGCGCTAAGGATGAAAATCTTTTAAAAGCTGAATAAATAGCTAAAATAAACAATACCGGCAAAGAAAGAGCAAAGGCTAGCTTATTAATAAAATAACTTGCCAAAACAAAAACAATAGCATTTAAAATAATAAAAAGTAAAATACTAGTTTTACCTATACGCCCATCGATATTAGGTCTATTCGCACATCTTGGATTATTTTTGTCAATATCCTCATCCATCAAACGATTGATCGCCATTGCAAAATTTCTTGCACTCACTGCACAAATAACACCCAAAAATAAAGCCTTAAAACCAAACCAAGTGCTATCATTTAAAATAACAGAAGCTACAATCATTGAAGTAAATAAAAAAGGTAGGGCAAAAATAGAATGCTTAAAAACTATCAAATCTAAAATATCTTTTAATTTTTCTTTTAATATAGGCATTTTTTCTCTTTATAATATATTTTTGTTATGATTTTACTAAAATAATTTTAAATTTAGGATATTTTTACGATGTTTTTTGAATTTGCACTCATTGGAACTACTGCAAGTGGCAAAACAGAACTTGCTAATAAACTAGCTTATGAATTTAATGCAAGTATTTTAAGTCTTGATAGTCTTTGTGTGTATAAACAAATCAACATCGCCTCAGCAAAAACAGAGCAAAAAACCCTAGATGAGCTTGATTATTTTGGTATAAATTTGTTAAATGTCAATGAGCATTTTAACATTGCTTTGTTTTTTGAAGAATACAAAAAAGCAAAAGCCTTTGCTCAAAAAAACAATCAAATGCTTATCATCACAGGTGGAACTAGTTTTTATCTAAAAGCCTTAATGGATGGTTTGAGTGAAAATTTTAAAGAAAGCCAAAGCACACTAAGTAATGATGAAATTTATCATTTAATGATAAAAATTGACCCACAAGCAAAAATAGAAAAAAACGATACTTATCGTTTGAAAAAATGGCTTGGAATTTATGAGCAAACTAATAAAATTCCAAGTGAAGTTTTAAAAGAAACTAAACAAGAAGCTTTGATTAAAAAACTTGATATTTTTGAAATTTCTTGGCAAAAAGATCTTTTAGAAAAACGCATTATCAAACGCACTAAAAATATGCTAAATGAGGGTTTAATAGAGGAAGCTAAAATGTTGTTTGATAATTATGATCATCATTTAAAAGCATTAAATTCCATAGGTTTAAAAGAATGCAAAGATTTTTTAGATAAAAAAATAAATTTAAATAAGCTTGAAGAACTCATCATCATCCACACAAGACAACTTGCTAAAAGACAAAGAACTTTTAATAAAAAATTCAATAAAGAAAATTTAGATTTTCAAAGCGCTTATGAGAATTTAAAAGCTTATATTTTAAAAAAATATCAAGGTTGAGTATTTAAAACATTTAATTTATCTTTACATAAATCTTGCCAATTACTCGTTGCGTTAATATCTATACAATTTTGTAAACTTTGTTTTTGATTTTGCACATCTTTTAAATCTTCATAAATATTACTTTGCACATAAAAAGCCCTTGCACGCTCATCATCTTTTAAAGGATTAGCAAGTAAATCTTTAAACAAAGTTAAGGCTTTTTGAGCTTGATTGCTTTGTTTTAAAGCTTTGATATAGATAAATTCTAAATCGGGACTAAAAAGATTTACTCCCTTTAAGTTTTGATAATCAATAGCCTTTGGAGCATAGTTTAAAATACTTGTTAGAAAATTATTTTTTTCACAATAGCGCAAAAACTCATAATATAATTCCACCATACGATAATTCATAGGAAATTGCTCTAGTTTTTGTAAAGTTCTTATCATAGCATTATAATCTTGCAATCTAAGCTCAGCAAAAAATTTAATATAATTTGCTTCAAATTTTTCATTATCACTAATAATAGTTCTTGTATTTAAAATATCATTAATTGTTTTTATAACAAAGCTATAGCGTTTATCTTTAAGAGCTAAATCAGCACTTTGAAGCTTATAAAAAATAATATCATCATTTTCATTTTCCACTATGTATTTTTTAGCTTCTTCTATGCGCGTTGTGCGTTTAAAACACTCAAGCATTTGCTTTTTATTTTGTATTTTACTTCCTATATTATAGGCTTTAAAATCATCATATATTTTAATAGCAGTCAAACACTCATCGTTTTTTAATCTTTGCTCTAAAACCAAAATAGCAGCTTGTTCTAAAAGATTTTTTACTTCTTTATTGGAGTATTTTTCAATATCTTTTTGATAGCCTATAACCTTTTCATAATTTTTTTCTTGAAAATATAATTTGACATTATCAAACAATGCCTTACTAGAAATTTCTCCAGCATATTTTTTCATAATTTCTTCATATTTTTGATGCAAAAAGCTTGCATTAGCATCTTTTAAATATAAAAAGTTTTTATCTTGTGCTTCTTTAATTAAACTCATATATTCGCCCAAAGGAAAATCTTCTGCATAAAGATCTAAATATTTTTGAGCTTTGATATGCTCATTTGCATTTAATAAAGACAAAGCAAGATCTTTTAATACTCTTTCATATTCTTTATCTACCTTGGTTAAATGCGTAAAAATATACTCATAAATTTTAGAACTTAAATCATAAACCCTATTATTAGCAAAAGTTTTAGCTAATAATAAAGAATTTTCCAAATCGCTCATGAAAAATTCGGGATTTGATTCTAAAATTTTATTTGCTAATTCTTTGGCTTCTTTTATATTTTTTGCCTCTAGATGATTTTTTGATAAAAACAAAGCAGCTCTACTGGCTAAATCTGCATTTGGAGTAGAATAATACACATCTTGATAGATATTATTCGCAGTATTTTTTTTACCTAAATGATATAAATAATCTGCATAATCAAGTAAAGCCATTATAGTGTATTTATCGCCTTTATGCTCATTATTTAAAGTATCTACAATATATTCAACATTAGATCTTTGCGATAAGCCCATATAAACTCTCATCATAATATACATCACTTCTGTATAATCTTTATCGTTAATATAAGTTCTTACCCATCTTTTAGCATCATCTAACATTTGCTCTAAAATTAGTTGATCTTTATCAAGTTCATAAGTGTATAGTTTATTTTGAGCTCTTAATTTATAAAGCTCAAATTCATTCATAAACACACTACCCTGATAACGCTTAATGGCACTAGTTGCATCCCTTAAAACCTGATCATATTTTTTTGCTTCATATTCTTGTTTTATACTAAAATAAGCATTAAAATCTGCACTTTTTGAAGTTTCCATAGGATTAGAATTTAAATCTAATGCTCCAATATAAGGCATTAATGCATCATCAAAATAAATATCAAAATCAAGCCCGTCGCTAGGTTTATAATGCCTTAAATCTTTAGTAAAAATAAATACAAAATGCTTAGAAGCATCGCTACTTTGACTTTGAATTTCTTTAATATTAAAAATATCTTGAGAATAATTAAACATCTTAGCTAAAATTTTGGGATAGATTTTGATTGTCAAAAAAGTTTGGTGTTTTTCAAAATAAATCGTAAAATCATCAAATTCTTTATTTTGAAACTGCATATTGCTAACACCTAAAACATTACATTCAAAATAGGTTTTTTCAAATTCAAAAACACTTTTGCAAGTAAAATCCTTATCATCTTTTAAATGCAAAAGCGTAAAAGGGCGTTTATGTTCTTCCCCTTTATTAACAATAATTTCAAAAGAAAATGTATAAGTTATACTTAATAAAAATAAAAATAAAACCCTTATCATAAGCGTGATTATAGCAATATTATTTTACAAAAGCAAAAACACGCAAGAAACACTTCCAATCAAACACAAGCATAAAATAATCTTTTGTTTTACATCTAAGTTTGCACTTTCTATAATTTGAGCTTTTTTGAAAAAAATGTAAATTAAAATTTTCAAATAAGCATAAAGCATAATCATAGAGCTTAAAGCTACAGCAAATACAAGCGCATAATAGCCTGAATTTAAAATAGAAGCTAAAATTAAAATTTTACCCCAAAAAATCCCAAAAGGTGGAATACCTGCTATACATAAAATGAATATAGCTAGCATTATAGACAATACTGGTCTTTGATCAAACAAACCTGAAAAACTCTCAAATGAGCTTTTTTGAAATAAACTCAATATTAAAAAAATTCCATAATTTGCAAAGGCAAAAGATATCCAATACACAAACAAAGCAAAAATTGAAAGCAAATAAGAAGTCCCGTCTCCTTGAGAACTCACACTCATACTAGAAACAATAACTGCTAATATAAAAGAAGAATGGGTAATAGAACTATATGCTAGCATTTTTTTCACATCTTTTTGGATTAAAGCTACTATACTTACAGCAAGCATAGAAAAAATCGCTAGTAACGCTACTATGTATTCAAATTTTACCCCACCGCCCAAAGCAGAAAAAATTCTTAAAACTACTATTATCATAGCTATTTTTGGTACTATAGATATAAATGCAATAAAATTTGTATGTACCCCATAATACACATCTTTTAACCAAAAATGAAAAGGCGCAATAGAAAGTTTTACTCCAACAATAACCAAAAACATTACTCCCGCACAAAGCAAGATAGGATCTGAAATATATTCAGAATGTAATAGATTATCCAAATCCAAAGACTTTGTTTTTAAATACACAAAAGCACAAGCAAAGACAAAAAACCCAGCGCCCACCGCAGCTAAAGTAAAATACTTTATACTAGAGCTAATAGCATTATGAGTTCCTCTTAATGCTATTAATGTATAAAGAGCCAAAGAAGAGCCTTCTAAGGCTAGGAAAATTACAATTAAATTAGTACTTGAAACCATTAATATCAAAGAAGCAATCATAAATAAAAACAAGAAAAAAAACTCTGCCTTTTGCTCATCTTTATCCATCAATAAATAAAGCATTGAAAAAACTAAAATAACTATTTGAGCAAAAATTGCATAATTATCACTTACAAATAAATCAAAAAAGGCATGAGAATTATCCAAAACAAAGCCATTATAAATCAATAAAAAGCACAAAGTGCTAAATAAGGCTATAATACTTGCTCCTATATAAAAATTTCTAGAAAGCTTTTTAAATGCATCCAATAAAAGCAAAACAATAGCCCAAAAAAGCAATGATAACACAGGAAATAATAATACAAAATTGAATTTTTCTAAACTAAAACCACTCATTAAAAACCTCTTATATCATCTATGATTTTCTGATTTTCTATTGCAATATTTCTTGTTTGCATAACCTCAAGAATGCTATTTACATTCAAAGCAATTTCATCAAGCATAGCACTTGGAGCTATCCCTAAATAAATTACCAAGGCACTTAAAATACTCAAAACAAAAATTTCACCTTTTTTTAATACTAATTTCTCTATTTTTTCTTCACTAGTGGCAAAAAACATATTTCTATAAATATTTAACATATAAATAGCCCCTAAAATAATCACACCACCTGCAAATAGCGCATACCACAAATTCACACTTGCAATGCCTTGTAAAATCAAAAACTCACCTACAAAAGAAATGGTCAAAGGTAGTGAAATAGATGAAAATAACAACACCGCAAAGAAAAAGCTAAATAATGGAGCTGTTTTGGCTAAATTTTTGTAAAAGTCTAAATCAAAAGTATGATATCTTTTATAAAGCATATAAGCAGCTAAAAATAAACCACCTGTTACTATACCATGAGCAAACATATAAAATACAGAACCACTTACCCCATTATAAGTAAAAGTCACAATACCCAAAATCACCACACCTAAATGCGAAATTGAGCTATAAGCGATTAATTCTTTTAAATCCTTAGCTTTAAAAGCAATTAAAGCTGCGTATAAAATTCCAACTATACATAAAACAGCAAGTAAAGAATAATAATGATTTAAAGTATCAGGTGTTAAAGGCAAGATAAATCTTAAAAATCCAAAAGGAGCCATTTTAAAACTAACAAGCATTACAGATACTAAAGTTGGGCTTTTTGCATAAACTTTTGGTGCCCAAGTGTGGAAAGGAAACAAAGGACTTTTAATCGCAAAAGCGATAAAAAATCCTATAAAGATTAAATTTTGCACGCTTTCAGGTATGAAAAAGTCGCTCTTATACCAAGCAAGTAAATCAAAACTCCAATACCCAAAACTTTGATAATACAAAAATCCTACATAAATAATCGCTAAAAGCATGAGCATAGAGCCGCAAAATGCATAAATGAAAAATTTAATCCCTGCTTTATAATTATCTGAATATCTGCCTATTAAATAAATAAGCGGTACAAGAGAAAACTCCCAAAATACATAAAACAATAAAGCATCTAATGAAGCAAAAAGCCCTATAATACAAAATTGCAATAAAAATATACTTACAACAACACTTTTATCTTGAATGTCCAAACATATAAAAGATAAAAAAATCATAATAGAACAAAGCAACATCAAATAAAGCGCTATAGCATCTACGCCGATATGAAAATTAACTATTAAAGAATTTAAACTAAACTCATAAGCTATACCACCATGATAATTAAACAATAAAAAAATATTAAAAACTAAAATCAAAAAGCTAACTAAAATAGCAAAAGACTTACTATCTTCTTTTTGCAAAAACAAAGCTACAAAAGCTGCAAAAAATGGAAATAACATTAATAAACTAAGCATTCTACACCGCCAACGCTAAACAAAATAAACATACAAAAGCCAACACTGTAATTCTTAAAACCAAAGAATAATCTTTACCTACACTAAGAGATCTTGCAAAAGTTTTAAGAAAAAACGCAACACTATCTACCAAAGTATCTAAAATTTCTTTATCGCCTTTTCTTAAAAATTCACAAAATAAAGCATATTTACTAACAATAAATTGATGATAAAATCTTGGTATATAATATTCATTAAACAAAAGCTTATAAATACTTGTTTTAGAAAGTGATGGTTTAAACCAATTTTTCCAATAAGCTATGATAGCCAAAAGCACCCCAAGCACTGCAGCAGCACTTGCAAGTATCATAACTAAAGAATTTTGCCCATCAATAAAAGCTAAATTTTTACCTACAAACTCCATAAAACTATGCTCAAAAAATCCTGCTACAATCGCAAGTAAAGCCAAAGGACTCATCGCAAATAAAGCTATTTTACTAGCTTCATGAGGATGTTCTTCATGTCTTTTTGGAGTAAAAAATACAAGCATTAAAAGTCTAAAACTATAAAAAGCTGTCATAAAAGCTGCAATTAAAAGTGCTAAAAATATTCCATGATGATGGCTAATAAAAGAAAAACCTAAAATTAAATCTTTAGAGAAAAATCCCGCAAAAGGATAAATTCCTGCCAAAGCCAAAGAACCAATTACCATCAAAATAGCACTAAAGCGCATGCTTTTGTAAAGTCCACCCATCTTGCTAATGTCTAACTTATCATTCATAGCATGCATAACATTACCTGCACCTAAAAACAATAAAGATTTAAAAAATGCATGAGTTGCTAGATGAAATAAAGCTATAGCATAAGCTCCAAGTCCGGCTGCTACAAACATATATCCAAGTTGAGAAAGGGTTGAATAGGCAATAATTCTTTTTAAATCCTTAGCCACTAAAGCCATAGATGCAGCAAAAAGTGCCACAAAAGCCCCAAGTATAGCGATAAAATATCCCACTTCACTCACTTGCAAATAAAGCCCTCCAGCGCGAATCACCAAATAAACTCCAGCAGTAACCATAGTTGCTGCATGAATTAGCGCTGAAACTGGTGTAGGTCCTGCCATAGCATCAGCAAGCCAAGTATGGAAAGGAAATTGTGCGGATTTTCCCATAGCACCCACAAAAAGCAAAAGCGCTATTAAAATCAAAATCACATCATTTTCATGCCCTAAAGACAAAAGGGTAAAAAATTCATCATATTTTAAAGAATTGAACTCTATATAAATTAAGAAAATTCCTAAAAGCAAAGCTAAATCCGCAATGCGGTTCATGATAAATGCTTCATTAGCAGCAAAGGTATATTTTTCATTATGATACCAAAAACCTATCAAAAGCCATGAGCAAAGTCCAACGCCCTCCCAACCTATGAAAAGTCCTAAGAAATTATCACTCATAATCAAAAACATCATAGAAAAAACAAAAAGTCCTAAATAGCTAAAATAACGATTAAACCCCTCATCATGCTCCATATAAAATATACTATATAAATGCACAAAAGTAGCAACTATACTTACTACATTCATCATAATTAAAGTAATAGAATCTATTTTAAAACCAAAACTAACATCTACTAAAGATATCCAAGTGCCAAGTTCAAAATTAAAATGCATTCCATTGCTTAACAAAACAATTGAAGCAAGTGCTGAAAAAGCTATAAGTAAAGAAGCTATATAACCTAAAATAATTTTCTTAGCACTAAAAGCAAAAATACCTAAAACAATAGCTGAAACTAAAGGAGAAAAAAGCGCAATTAAAGCTAAATTTTGCATTTTAACTCTCCTTTTTCAGCTAAAGAGCTAAGCTCTAGCGCTCCTGTTTTTCTATACCATAAAACACATAGTGCTATCCCAACAGCTACTTCACAAGCTGCAACACCCATTACAAATAAGGCAAAAATTTGTCCTTCTATGTCTTTGTGAGAAGCTCCTGCCGTAACTAAAGCTAAATTAGCAGCGTTTAATAAAATTTCACTTGAGATAAAAAGCATAATTAAATTTTGGCGTTTTATAATACCTATTAGACCAATGATAAACATCAAAATAGCTACAATATAGTATTTTTCTAACATCATTGCTCATCCTTTTTTATATTTTTTTGAGTAAGTGCTATAGCGCAAATTAAAGCGATTAAAAGTAAAATTGCCATAAATTCAAAAGCAAGCATGTATTTTGTAAATAAAGTAAAACCTATTTGCTGAGTTGAATCAAGACCATAAGCTTCACCAGTTTCATTTAAACCAAAGTTATAACCCATAATAATACTAATCAACAAAATCGCACTAAAAATCACAGCAAAAATAAATACTCTTTTACCTTTTAGATTTTCCTTTACTTTTATCGAAGCATCAAAAAACATCATAGCAAAACTATAAAGCCCTAAAATAGCTCCACTATAAACGATGATTTGAATTGCCCCAATAAATTCAGCATTAAGCAAAAAATAAAATCCACTTAAAAATATCATGCCAGCTGCTAAAGAGCTAATTGCATAAAGCACGCTTGTGCTTAAAACGCTTATTAAGAAAAAACCTAGCACCAAAATACTTAAAATACCAAAGGCTATATTTTCAAACATTTTCTTCCTTTAAAGCTTCTTGCTGTCTTTGCAAATCAACCTCGTAATAATTTGGAGTTTTTTTAACTAAATCATCAGCATCTTTTCTTAAACTACCACTTCCTTCAAATACTACTTGATTTTTAAGCTCATCAATTGGGGTTAAAAAGTCTTGTTTTTGTCCAAAATAAGATCTTTGCTCTGCTGCATTTTCATACTCTTTACCATGCACAATAGCAAGTTCAGGACAAACATCAGCGCAAAAGCCACAATATATACAACGCCCTAAATTAATACTATAATTTTCAACCTTTTTACGCCCATCTTCACCCAAAGATGTTTCCATTCTTATGCAATTACTAATGCAAATTTTCTCACACAATCCACAGCCAATACAACATTCATTCTCACTTTCAATAAAACGCATTAAACGATGGACTGCGCGGTAGCGATTATCTAGTGAAACTTTTTCCATAGGGTATTTAATCGTTGCGCTATTATTTTTTTTAAGCATTTCTCTTAAAACCACATATAAACCTACAAAAAGTTCTGTGTTTAACGAGCGTTTGATTATTTGTATAAATTTTTCATAAGCACTTTGAGGATTTTTACGCTCAAAATCTACTTTAAAATAACCTTTTTTCATGATCTTTCCTATATCACAAGCACTAAAGCACTAATTAATAAATTTAAAACAGCCAAAGGTATTAAGATCAAATAACACATTCTCATTACTTGATCAGGGCGAAGTTGCGGGAAAGCGCCCCTAGCCCAAAAATACCAAAAAAACACAAAAGAAACTTTCAAAAGCATCATAATCGCCCCAGGTATGATCCAAAAATCATTAAAACCACCCAAAAACAAAAGCGATATCATGATAGCTCCAGTTATCATGGCTGTGTATTCGCCTATAAAAAACATACCCCATCTAAGCCCGCTATATTCAGTTCCATAACCTGATACAAGCTCAGTTTCATTTTCACTTAGACAAAGTGGGGTTCTATTAGTTTCTATAAAAATTGCTATGACAAACAACACAAAAGCTAAAGGTTGTTTAAAAATAAGCCAAGAAAGTATGCCATCACTTTGATAATTATTAATATCTATCAAAGACAATGATCCAACAAGCATTACAACACAAACCAAAGAAAGTCCAGCCACACTTTCATAAGAAATGATAGAAACAAGCCCTCTTGCACCGCCTAGCAAAGACCATTTATTATGACTTGCTAAACCACCTAAAAAAATAGCATAAAAGCTCGCCCCACCCATACCTACAACAAAAAGCAAAGCCACATTAATATCAGCGATAATAGGACGAATCACTCTACCAAATAAAGTAAACTCAGGAAAAATAGGAATAGCTGCAATTGCCATAAATGCACAAATTGCTGCGATTAAAGGTGCGATTAAAAATACCACTTTTTGAGCATGAGTTGGCACTATATCTTCTTTAGTAAAAAGCTTTATCATATCAGCAACTACTTGAAGCAAGCCAAAAGGCCCTACCATATCAGGCCCTAAACGGCGATGGAATAAAGCTAAAACCTTTCTTTCAAGATAAGTAGCAACTCCTGCTAAAGTAGCAAAAACCGCCACAACAAAAACACATTTAATGATAGTTTCTATGACAAAAAACCCTACATCGCTCATATTTTTGCTCCTGCTTTTTCAAGATCGATTTTGATATATCTTAAACCTTTGAATAAATCTTGAGTATTAAGCTTGCTATCATAATCCCCCAAATACGCACCATTTTCTAAATTCTCATCTGTTTTAACACTAAGTGCGATTTGAGCATGTTTTGCTTTTAAAATAACACTATCATCATCTTTTAAATCAAATTTTTGCATTAAATCAGGCGATAAAAACAAAACTCCAACTTCATTAAAAGCTTTATTGCTAAGCTTTGAAAATTGATGGATAGGGTTTGCAAAATAAAGATTTAAATTTCCATTATTTTCATCAATTTTTTGAGAGCTAAATTCTTTTTTTTCTAATTTTAAATTGGAAAAATCAAGCTCATAGCCTCTATGGTTTGCCCCGCCATTATCATAATAATTTTCCAACTCATCAAATTCAATCGCCATAAAGCCTTTATTTTGCGGTAAAAATTTAGTGTAGTTGATGGTAAATTCCTCATCAAAACCCAAAGCATTTGCCAAATCATTTAAAAAATAACCCTTAAATTCTAAAGCTGCATTTGTAGGAACTAATCTTTTATCATAATTTACAAAGCTTCCTTCTTGTTGATTTAGCGCCGAACTTGCAAGATCAAAATGCCCATCATAAGAAAAAGTAAAATCGCCTTTTTCATTATAACCTAGCATTTTTCCTGCTTGAAAATCTTGTTTTAAATCACAAATTAAACTCACACCCAAAGTATTGGTACAAGTTGGTATTAAAAATACTTTAAATTCAGTGTATTTTTGCACCAAAGCGCAAAGTTTTGCTAAATTTATACTTTTTTCATCATAGTAAAAATCACTTCCTATGATTAAAGTAAATTTTTGCCTTTTAGCAAGTAGATTTTCTAAGATGTCCTCATCTATGCCAAGATTTTTTGCATAGTTTGATCTTTGCACTTCTATGCTTTTTTTGATCTTTTTAGGCACAAGTTTTTTAACTTCTTCTATAATAGTTTCGCCATTTTCATTTTGCTTTTCTATCTTTTCAATAACTTCTTCATTAATAGTTTCTTCTATTTCTTTAGTGCCTTGATGATACGCATTTTCTAATGTATTTTTAAAATCTTGTGGAAACTCTTTAGCAAATTTTTGCAAGATAAACAATAAAATATTTTCATTATCTTTAATATCATGATTAATCTGCAAGAAATTTTTAGAATATTTATCCACACCTTTATCTTTTATAGGATGAAAATATAGTCCCGCACCTTTATTCATCACTAAAGCGTTATTAACTTTATATCCTAGCGTTGGCGCATCATAGCGTAAAAATGAACCTACGATGATTAAAAAATCACTTTGAATAATATCATCTGCATTTGCATTATACATTGCATTTGCGTTTTGATAAAAAATATTTATAAAATCTTGGAATTTTTTAGCTTCTTCATTGATAAGATTAATTTCAAATTTATCACTAATATTTTGTAAAATCAAAGCTTCTTCATTGGTGATAAAGCTATTAAATTTGATGTTTTTAATTTCTTGATCTTGTATCATATTTACTAGTTTTTCAAAAGCTTTTTCATCTTTACCTTGAACTTCATTTTGGGTATTAAAACCATATCTTGCAGCTTTATTTAGCGTAGCAAAAGCAAAATCATTACTCACTCTATAAATTTTTTCTTTTTGATTATTAATACTAGTTTGTTTAATATCATAATACATCAACTCACAATCACTAGAATGTGGATTACTAGCTGGAATTTTCTTTAATTCCCAAGCATTAGATGTATATTGAAAAGCCGAACCCACCAAAGCTCCCGTTGGACATACACTTGTACATTCTCCACAAAAAGAACAATCAAGCATATCGCCACTACTTGGCGCAATTAAACTCTTTTGAAATTTAGTCCAAATCGCTAACGCGTCTTTACTCATACTTTCTTTAAAGCTTGCATCAGGTGCATTTGCCCCTCTTGGAGTAGTTTTTAAAGCACTTTCACCTATCTTATCTTTACAAACTGTAATACATCTTTCACACACTATACATAAAGCTGGATCATAATTAATCTCGCCCCATTTTTTATGCTCTTTATGGGTATCTTTAATCCAATAATTTTGCACATTTACTCTTGCTTTGTGTGTAAAGTTTTGAAGCTCACATTCGCCAGATTTATCACATACCCCACATTGTAAAGGGTGGTTGATACAATATGCTTGCATGATAGCATTACGCTCATCCCATAAATTTGGCAAATCACTCTCTACTACCATACCTTCTTTAACTTTAGTATTACAAGAATAAACCTTTTTACCATCAGCTTCTACCATACACATACGACATGCAAGTGTTGGAGAACAACCATTTAAATAACAAATTGCGGGAATGAAAATATCATTTTTTCTTGCGACATTTAAGATATACTCACCCTCATTTGCCTCACATTCTATACCATTAATGATAACTTTCATTTTATAACCTTAACTTGAGCTTTTGAAAAAGCAAAACCAGCGCTTTCATAATCAAACAAAGCCACCGTGCCTTTTAAATCATGATTGATTTTTACTATAGTTGTAAATTCTTGAGTGTTTATTTTTAAATTAATTTTATCCTCATCCTTAACCTTGGCAATCAAAGCAAAAGATGAAGAACAATGCAAATTTTTATCCCTTAAAGGTGCTTGCATGATGATAGTTCCATCAAAATTATCAAGTTCTAAAAGTTCACTAAAAGAATTTTGTATTAACAAATTTTCTTCATTTTCATTAGAGCAAATCAGCAAAAGATTAAATTTATGACAAAGTTTTTCTAAAAAATACTTAATATTTTCAAAGTCTTTATGTTGGTATAAATTTTCATCAAAAATAATACACTTTGCTTCTTTTAAAAATTCCAAAATCTCTAAAGCCTCTTCTTCACCAAAGCAAGATTCAGCACTTAAATAACCCTCATCAAGCTCGTTAAATTCAGTATCCAAACTCATCTTACAAAGTAATGCAAGCACGAAAGGCACACTTGCAATCTCACATTTATAAAAGCTTGCTTTTAAATTTTTATCTTCTAAACAGGAAATATTGTAATTTTTACTTTTGTTAAGCTTAGCACAAAGTGAAGGATTTTTTAAAGAAAGCAAATCCACAAAACACAAAGCATTTAAGCCTTCTTGATATTTTGCTAATTTCATTGTCCTACCTTTTTAAAAACTATAGTCCAATCTACTTGATTAAATTTTAAAGAATTTAAAAGTTCACAATTTTGCTCTTTTATGAAAGCAAAACTTTTTTCTACATTAGAAAAATCTCCTATTTCAAACAAAACCACTAAAACTTCACCCATATAAGCATTTTGAATGATTTGTTCTAAATCCTTAAACAAATCTTGACTTTTTCTTAAATCCACGCGTCTCATCGGTCTATCTCACCTAAAACTATATTAATACTCCCTAAAATCGCCACCGCATCAGCCAAATATGATCCTACAAGCATTTCTTCTAAAAACGCACAGTGAAAAAAACTTGGGGTTCTAGCTCTTAATCTATATGGCCTACCGCTACCATCTGAGTGAATAAAAAACCCAAGTTCGCCTTTTGGACTTTCAGTTGGCACATACACCTCTCCTTTTGGTGGTTTTAAGCCTTGGGTTACTAGGACAAAATGTTGCATAAGCGAATAATTTTGTGTCATGATTTGCTCTTTTGAAGCACTTACATACTCAGGATGATTGCATAAAATTTCAGGCGGAGTATCTTGATAGAGCTTAGCACATTGAACTAAAATTTTTAAACTTTCTCTAAATTCTTGCATATAAACTTTATATCTTGCATAAGAATCACCCATTTTAGCCACAGGCACGCCAAAATCTACCTCATCATAAAGCAAATAAGGCTCTTCTTTTCTAACATCATAAGCAATCCCACTTCCTCTTAGCATAACCCCGCTACAACCCCAACTTAGCGCTTGTTCTTTACTTACCACTCCTACATTTTCAGTTCTTGCGCGCCAAATTCTATTATCATCAAGCAAGGCTTCATAATCTTTTATATCATTTGGAAATTTATTGCAAAATGCTAAAAGTTCATCTAAAAAACCTTCAGGTAAATCAAGCATTACCCCGCCTATTCTCATAGATGAATGTGTAAGTCTTGTCCCACAATATTTTTCTATTAGATCAAGCACATATTCACGCTCTCTAAAGCAGTATAAAAATACTGTCATCGCACCAATATCAAGAGCATGTGTAGCAAGCCATAGCAAATGCGAAGCAATGCGGTTTAACTCAAGCAAAATCATCCTTATCACACTTGCCCTGCGTGGAATTTCTAAACCACAAAGTTTTTCTACAGCAGCTACATAGGCATAATTATTTGCACTAGCTGCGATATAATCCATTCTATCAGTAGTTGGAATAAACTCTTGATAGATCATATTTTCAGCCATTTTTTCCATACCACGATGCATATAGCCTATACAAGGAGCAGCCTTGGTGATTTCTTCTCCATCAAGCTCTAAAATAAGGCGTAAATTTCCATGAGCGCTAGGGTGTTGGGGACCAAGATTTACTATCATAGTACCATCTTCACGCTCAAAGCTTATATTTTCATAATAAGGTTTTAATTTAGTAGAAATTTGCATTTTATCTTCTCTTATCTAAAATTTTTACTTGCGTTCTTTTGGCTTTTTTCACAAAAGGCACGCCACCTTCTTCTTGATATTCTTGTAGATATTTATCTTCTCTTGGGACTTCGCCTTTACCAACCTCATGATAAATTCTGCTAAAGTTTAGCGTGTCTTTTTCATCTACAAAACCTGGATCTCTATTTTCCTCACCTACAACCTCGCGATATTCTTTTCCAAAAATTTTATCTATCTCATACCATTTAGCAAATTCATCACCATGCAAAGGATAGCTTTTTAAAAAAGGATGTCCATACCAATCATCAGGCATTAAAAGTCTTTTTAAATTCGGATGATTGATAATGAAAATTCCAAACATATCATATATTTCTCTCTCACACCAATTAGCACCCTTAAAAACACTCATAACACTTTGAAGTCTTTCTTTTAAACCAACAAAAGTCTTTATTCTCACTCTTAAATTTTTCTCCATATTTAAAAGCTGATAATATACTTCAAAACCTTGTTTTTGAGCAACAAAATCAATCGCACTTGCATCAGTAAAACAACTATAACCTAAATTTTTAAGCTTACTAAGAATAGCAACATTATCATCTTTATTTATTTCAATCACCCAAAAATCAAGCTCTATAAAAGAATTTTTTAACTCAAATTCTTGGCTTAAAATTTGATGATCACTCTCAAAAGCACTACTCTCTGTGCTTAGTTTTTTAGTTGCAGGTGCATGGTAAAATCTATCTTCATAATAATTTTTTAGCTGAGCATTTTTCTTATCGCTATATTTTCTCATCATATAAGCCTTTTTGGAGCTATTTTTCTGCTTGCTTTTTCTTTACGAATTCTTTTTTGCAAAATCATCAAAGCAAATTGAAAAGTTTCAGGGCGTGGGGCACAGCCTGGTACATAAATATCAACAGGAATGATTCTATCTACCCCTTGAACAGTAGAATAAGTATTAAACATACCACCGGTATTTGCGCAAGAACCCATAGAAATAACCCATTTAGGATCAGGCATTTGATCATAAAGTCTTCTTGTAAATTCAGCATGTTTTTTGCTTAAAGTACCCGCTATAATCATTACTTCAGATTGTCTTGGACTTGCTCTAAAAATCGTTCCAAATCTATCAAAATCATATCTTGCACCACCTGCTGCCATCATTTCAATAGCACAACAGGCAAGCCCATAAGATAGTGCCCATAAAGAATTACTCCTACCCCATTGCACTAACTTATCAACCGTAGTTAAAACAACTGGTGCATTGTTCATTTTTTGATACTCTGCCATGCGAATGCTCCTTTTTTATAAGCGTATAAAAAACCTATTGCAAGTAATAAAATAAAAACAAATACTTCCACTAAGGCAAATAAAGATAAGCCATAATTTGAAAGCTCTGCGGTTAAATCTTTAAAAATCACCGCCCAAGGAAATAAAAACACCACTTCAATATCAAGTAAAATAAAAATCAAAGCAAAAACAAAGAATTGAGAATTGATTTTGTTGGGCTGTTTAGAAGCCATAGGCCCACACTCATAAATTCCAAGTCCGAGTTTTTTTCTATTGTGTGAAGCTAGTTTTGAGCCTATTTTAGAAGAAATATACACTAAAGTAAAAAATATAACACTTGCGATAACAAGCATAGCAAAGATGCCAAAGTATTGATGCTCTATAGTTGCGTGCGTCATAATAAACCTTTTATTCAAGCATAATTAAAATTTATTTTACTTTAACTTAGCTATATAAAAACTTATTATCAAAAAAATAAATTTTTGAGTATTTCAAAAAGAAACAATTTTTATCTTTAATTATAAAAACACTTTTTTATGGCATATATCTTGTAAGATTTTTTCTTGGTGAGAAATAAATATATAGGTAATATCGTGTGTTTTTTGAAATGAGTGTAAGTAATTTAAAATTTTATAAGCAGTCACTACATCAAGCGCTGCTGTGATTTCATCTAAAATAAGCAATTTTGGCCTTAAAAGCAAAGCTCTAATCAAACCTAGTCTTTGACTTTGACCACCGCTTAGCTTAGAGGGTTTTAAATTTAAAATATCTTTTTCAAGTTCAAAAACATCAAAAAGTTTAAAAAGCTCTTCAAAATCGGGCTTAAGTTTAAAATTTTCATACACATCAAGCAAAAGTCTTTTAGTGCTTTTATAAGGATTTAGGGCTAGTTTTTGATCTTGAAAAACATATTGTATTTTTTGGCGTAAATTTCTTTGAGTATTAAAATCTAAATTCAATATATTTTCATTTTCAAACAAAACTTCTCCAGTATTTGCACACTCAAGCATACAAAGAATTTTTGCTAAAGTGCTTTTGCCGCTACCACTTTCCCCGCAAAGCAATAAATTCTCATTTTGATTTAAAGAAAAGCTCACATCTTTAAAAACAAAAATTTCTTCTTCTTTTAAATACCAGTGTTTTTTAATTTTATAAGATTTGCTTAAATTTTTAACTTCTAAAAACATTTTCATTCTCAAAATAATTTAACAATTCTTTAGCAAAAACACCTTTTGGATTACTTAAAAACTCTTTCATGGGCATTTGATAAATCAAAGTTTTATCTTCTATGATAGCCACCTCATCGCAAAGCTCTTTGGCTAAATTTATATCATGGGTAATGAAAATGAGATTTTTAAATTGCACTTTTAGCTCTTTTAAAATAGCGATGATTTTTTCTTCATTAGCCCTATCAAGTGAACTTGTAATCTCATCACACAATAAATACTCAGCCCCACTTAGTAAAGCTAGGGCTATTTGCACGCGTCTTGCCATACCACCACTTAGCTGATATATAAAAGAATGCCACAAAAGATCATGGTTTTTAAGTCCTAAACACTCAAAATAATAAAATGCCTTTTCTTTAATCTCTTTTGTGCTTAAATTAGTATGGGTTTTTAAAACTATATTAAAATAACTTCCTATATCAACAAGAGGATAAAAGCTCCCATAAACATCTTGAAAAAGTAAATTTACCTTAGCTCTTAAGGCATTTAGTTCTTTTTCTTTTAAAGCTAAGATATCTTTTTGATCTATCCGAAATTTTTGTGCATTAAGTTTATAATGCTTATCAAAAAGCTTAATCATGCTTTTTAAAAGTAAGCTTTTTCCTGACCCACTTTTACCCATGATAGCCAAAGTTTTACCATCTTCTAAATTAAGATTTATATCCTTTAATAAGTTTTTATCTTTAAAGCTAAGATTTAAATTTGAAATTTCTATCATGCTTTAATCTCTTCTTGTAAATCATTACCCAAAGCAAGCAAAGGCAAAATAAGCAAAAGTATAAAAGCTATTGGGAAAAGTATCATCCACCAACAGCCCAAAAACACGGCTTTATTTGCTTCATTTAGTATATTACCCAAACTTGGCGTAAAAAGATCCACCCCTAAGCCAAAAAAACTCAAAGTAGCTTCACTTGTAATAGCATGAGCAATATTTAAAACAAAAAGCACAAAAAGCAAATTCCAACAAGCTGGCAAAAGCTCACTAAATAATGCTTTGAATTTATTTGCTCCTAAAACTATAGCATTTTGGTAAAATTCCATTTTTTGAAATTTATTAAGCTGAGTATCAAGCACTTTTGCCACAAAAGCAAAATGCCCCAAAGCGATGATAAAAATCATACTCCACAAAGAACCTTGCAAAAAACTTTGAAAAAACATAATCACAAGTAAAGAAGGTAGTGCTAGAAGCATATCAAGCACCCTAGCAAAAAATGCATATGCAAAAAATCTTGTTAAAAACACATAAACACAAGCAAAAAGCACACTAAAAAATGCTGCCATCACCCCTACAAACAAAGAAATACGCAAGGCATATAAAATTCTACTAAAAATATCTCTACCAAGCAAATCTGTGCCAAAAAAATACACTAAATTTGGTGCCATTTTTGCCTTACTTAAATCCACCAAAGTTGGATCTTGCGTACTTAAAAATGGAGCAAATATAGCCAAAAATATGCTTAAAATTATCAAGCTTATGCAAATTTTACGCATTAGCAAACCTTGGATTTATCATTTTGCAAAGTATTTCTACAAATAAATTTATCAAAACTACTCCAATTATACTCAAGCAAAGCACAGCCAAAACCACAGGATAGTCTTTAAATAATATGCTTTTAATCACCAAATTCCCTATGCCCTCATATGAAAACACACTCTCTACTATATAAGTTCCCATTAAAAAACTCACAAAAGAAGCACCAAAATACGCAAATATGGAACCAAAAGCATCTTTTAACACAAAATGCATATAAATTCTTGTTTTACTAAGCCCTCTTGCAAAGGCAGCTTGTATGAAGCTTTGATTTAAACTATCAATCAAGCTTGTCCTTATAAAACGCACAAAAATGGCCAAATGCGAAAGCACTAAAGCACATACTGGTAAAAACAAATGCCACAAACGATTTAACACATCATCTTCAAAACCAATATCAGCAATAGCCGAACTTGGGAAAAGCTTAAAAAATACAGCAAAAACCAAAATAAGCATTAACGATAAAGAAAAAGCAGGTAAAGCAAAAAAACTCATCGTTGAAAAAGTAATAAATTTATCTAAAATGCTATCTTTATACATCACACACAAAAGAGCTAAAAAAGTAGAAAGTAAAAAAAGCACTATAAAGGAAAAAATTCCAAGTATTAAAGTATAGGGGAGTTTTTCTTTTAAAATTTCGCTGACTTTTTCACCGCTTATTAATGAGTAGGAAAATTCGCCTTTTAAGGCATTAAAAAGCCAATTTTCATACTGCTTTAACAAAGGCTTGTCTAAATTTAAATTACGCTCGATTTCTTCTTTTACCTTAAGGCTAACTCCTTGAGGCACGCTAGCAAATACCACGCTTCCTTTAGCATGATATATCATCACAAAGCACAAAAAACTCGCAAAAATCATCAAAAAAAACGCCCATAAAAGGCGTTTAAAAATGAGTTTTAGCACTAATTTTTACTCCACTCATAAGCATTCCATGTAAAGCCTACTCCATGATGTCCTAAAATATGAGCTTTTATGCCTTGTATATTTTTAGCATACACTAAAGGATAATCAATATAAGCTATAAACAAAAACGCAGGATCATCTTGCAATGCATCGATAAATTCTTTATAGTGTTTTTTTCTTTCATTTACATCAAGAGAATTTCTAGCCTTTGTTAAAGCCTCATCAACTTTGGCATTTTTATAATGCCCAAAATTCCAACCACTTGAATTTAAAGCACTATCTTGAGAGCTTGCAAACACTCTAAAGGTATGAAAATCAGGGTCATAAGGACTGCCCCAACCCACTAAAAAACTATCTTCTTTGGTATAATCAAAACTCCCACTTGGCTTAGCTATAGCCTTTGCTTTAATGCCAAGTTTTAAAAATTCACTTTGCAAGATATTTACCAAAGCTACTCTTAAAGGATCTTCACTCATAGCATACATATCAAAGCTAAATTCTTTACCATCTTTTTCTAAAATGCCATTTTTATTTTTTACAAAACCAGCCTTTGCTAAAAGCTCATTTGCTTTTTTTACATCATATGTATAGCTTGCAAATTCTTTGGGATTTGCCCATGATTTTTCTAAAGGATGACTTGCTACTTTTCCAAAAGAGTGCAAGAGTGAGTTTATGATAGCTTGCTTGTCTATGGCGTGATTTAGCGCTAAACGCACATTTTTATCTTTTAAAAATTCATTATCAAGGTTAAACATCAAAGCACGATAATCAGCCGATGGTTCTATGAGTATTTTAAAATTTTTATCATCTTTAAAATTTGAAGCTAAAGAAAAATCCACCAAAGCCACATCAATAGAACCATTTTTAAGCTCAATGGCACTAATACTTGGATCTTTAATGTGCTTTAGTATGAGCTTTGGAGTTTTTACCTTGGCTAAGTGGTAGTTTTCATTTGCTTCTAAAAGCATGTATTGACCTTGTTTCCATTGCTTGAGTTTATATGAGCCTGTACCTATGGGGTTTTGGTTAAATTTAGTAGTGTTTAAATTTTCATTTTCTAACAAGTGCTTTGGTAAAATTCCCACACTCAAAGCGTCTAAAAATGCAGGAAAAGGCTTTGAAAGTGTGATAGACAAATGATAATCATCGATGATTTTTACTTCCTTAACTGCGTCAAAATTTACCTTTGAAGGCGAATTTAATTTCTCATCTTTTAAAGCATTTATACTAAATTCTACATCTTTAGCACTAAATTTAGTTCCATCATGCCATAATACATCATCTCTTAAAGTAAATTCATAAACAAGCCCATCCTTGCTAACTTTCCAAGAACTAGCAAGATCAGGCGCTAAGCTCATATTTTCATCAAAGCGTGTAAGTCCTGAAAACACAAGAGCAATTGCTACATCATGATCTTCACTAAAAAGCGGATTTATACGCTCTGGCTCATTTTCCACTGCTATAACGATCGTATCTTTTGGCGTAATAGCAAAAAGATTTAAAGCACAAAAAAGCATGATAAAAAATCTAAGCATAAAAGGCCTTTCTTATAAAATAAAGTGAAATTATAACGCTTTTTAATCATAAGCTTTGGTAAAAATTTCATTTTTATCATCAAATAAAAGTTGCAAATACCTCTCATACTGCTTTAGTATATCTACGATAATTTCTTGCTCGTTTAAATACTCTATATTATAACCATTACGCGAATCAGCAAAGAAAGTTTGTGGCTCAAAAATAAATTCTTTAGAATAAGTTGGCATAAATTTATCATCAATTATGCTTTGACTTGCTTGTTTTTTTACTACTTGCACTCCATAGATAAAATCTTTTGCAAATTCTTTTTTTATAATCAAACTTATGCTTGATTTTTCTTGAACAATTTGTGTTTTTAAGCCGTAGTTTTTTAGGCTTTGGCTGAGTGATTCCATAGCATTTTTAACTTTAGCATTTAAGAAATTTTGTATATCTTGTTCTTTGCTTTGTTTTAAAATTCTAGCTAGTCTTTCTTGCCAAAATTCCCCTGAAAAATACACGCTACTTTGACTAAGTTTAGTTAAAGAGTAATTTACATCTACGATTAAACCTTTAAGCAGTGAAAAACACATCAAACAAAGTAAAAAGGCAAAAGGCAAAGCCACTATCATAGTGATACTTAAAATAGCCCCTAAACCACCTGAATACAGCAAAGAAGTAGCCAAAAGTGCAAGCACAAAACCCCAAAGGATATTTTGCCATTTGAATGGCTCATGAGCCCCGCCACTACTTAAAGAATTTAACACAAATATCCCACTATCTGCTGAAGTGATAAAAAACAAAGCTAAAACCAAAAGTGCAAGCAAAGAACTAAAATAAGAAAAAGAAAAATTTTGTAAAAAATAAAAAAGCAAACTTTCAGGTGCTGAAGTAAAAGGACTTAAAATATCATTAAAATTTAAAGCACTATTACCAAAAATGCTAAACCAAAGTATATTAAAACTAGTAGGCACTACAAGCACGCCAAAGATAAATTCCCTTATCGTTCTACCGCGAGAAATTTTAGCGATGAAAAAGCCCACAAAAGGCGACCAACTAAGCCACCAAGCCCAATAATAAATAGTCCAATTATTAAACCACTCTATATGCTCTTTTTCATAATAATAAGTCTTAAAACTCAAAGAAATTAAATTTTGTAAATAATTGCCAATATTAGAGCTAAATTGTGAAAGAATTTGAATGGTGCTAGTTGAAAAAAGCACAAAAAGCATTAAACACACTGCAAAAACCAAATTTGCCTCACTTAAAATTTTTAAGCCCTTTGTCAAACCACTAATCGATGAAAGCGTAGCTAAAGAAATGATGATAATTATAATCACACTTTGTTCTAAAAAGCTTTGTTCGTTTAAAATGCCTAAATTTAAAAAGCCAGCATTAAGCTGAGAAGCACTATAACCAAGCGTAGTGCTAATACCAAAAACCGTGACAATCAAAGCTAGCATATCGACTAAATTTCCCCAAAAACCATAAATTTTGTCTTTAAGCAAAGGGTAAAAAGCGCTACGCAAGCTAAGAGGCATTTTATATCTAAAACCAAAATACGCCATAGCCAAAGCACACACCCCATAAATAGCCCATGGGTGAATTCCCCAGTGAAAGATAGTATGTAGCATAGCCTCCTCATCGCTTGTTTGCAAGGCTTTTTTATGTATAAGAGGCTCAGCCACACCAAAATACATAAGCCCCACACCCATACCCGTAGCAAAAAGCATAGCAAGCCAAGAAGTAAATTTAAAATGAGGTTTTTCATCATCATCGCCGAGCTTGATATCGCCAAATTTTGAAAGAGCAAGTGCTAGCATAAAACACACAAAAAAACTCACGCTTAATATATAAAACCATGAAAAATTTGCAAAAATTCCACTTTTTATATGATTGATAAAATCATTTGTAAGTTTAGGCAAGAAAATACAACTAAGGCTTAAAACAACTATAATACTAATACTTGGTAAAAATACTGCCTTTTTAAAACTTGTTTTTAACATGATTTTCCTTTTTATAGTTTTAAAATTTAAGTTAATACCTTTTTTACTATGTCAAAAAATATCTTAAATATAACTAAAATCAATAAAATAGCAAAGGTTGATAAAAATATAATTTAATTAATGTTTTAAAAACCAAGAAGTTAATTTTTGATTTGAAGGTGATTTTAGAATTTACACTAAGTGCAAATTCTAAATAAATCAATAAAGTATAATATGAACCTTTTGAGATCCATGAACTCCAAAAACAGTGATAAGTTCAATATCTGCAGTTCTTGATGGCCCTGCTATAAACAAAATATTGCTAGGTAAAATTTCATTTTCTTCTTTTACTAAATTCAATGCTTGGCTAATGCTTTTTACAATATTTTCTTTTTTTAATAAGACAATACAAAGCATAGGAGCCAAAGAAAGCATTCTTGGTTGAGTTTTATCAGACAAAACTAAAGCAACGCCATGTGAGCTTACTCCAACTCTTGCTTGGATGATAGAAAAATCACTATGAAAAACTTCTTTTCGTATTTTTTCAATCTCTTGATTAAAACAAGTCTTTTTTTCGGCTTCAATTTTATTTATATCTAAATTTAAATTATCAGGATAAATAAGACTTTTATAGCCATAACTTTTAACAATTTGATTGATTTTTTCTTCTAATTCTTCTAACGAGCTTTCTTCTACTATGTATTTATTTGCACTCATTTTTTCTTTTAACTCACTATACATATCATCACTTGTTTTGATATGCTCTATAGGATCCATAGTCGGGATTTTTTCAAAAGATAAATGTGTATTTTTAATCTTATCCAAAATAGTTTTTTTGCTTTGTGAAGAAATTTCATTTATTCTACTCACACTTTACTCCTTGCATATTTTCAAGTTCTTTATAAAGATCAAGTTTTATTTGTGGAAATTCCTTATAAGCACTCCATTTTTTAACTACTGGTAAAGAATTTTTTCCTTTTTGCAAAAGCCAATTAAAATTATGTAAATTTGCTAAAGTATTTTTCCAAATAATAGGAGTTGTAGCTACTTTTTCAAAAATCTTAAATGCCATAGCTTCAGCAGTATTTGGAGTGATATTATCAAAACTTCCTTGACCTACTTTTGCTGCTCTTAATTTGCGTATTAAATCCGCAAGAGGAATTCTTACTGGACAAACTTCAGAACATCTTCCACAAAGCGAGCAAAAAGTAAGAATATCACCATTTTCTTGCATACCAAAAAGATTAGGACTTATGACTTCTCCAATCGGCCCTGGATATACACTTTGATAAGTATGGCCGCCTATTTTATCATACACAGGACAAAAATTCATACAAGCCCCACATCTTATACAACGCAAAGCTTCATAATAATCTTCATCATTTAGCATTTTGCTTCTATTATGATCAAAAAGAATAATATGCACTTCTTTTGGGCCATCTAAATCTCCATTTTTTCTAGGTCCTGTAATGATATTGTTATAAGTTGGTATAAATTGACCCGTAGCTGATGGAGTAAGTAAAGACACCATAGTGGCAGCATCTTCAAAGCTTTCCATAACTTTTTCTATACCACAAAGTGCTACATGTATATCACTTGCTGTGGTGCACATCCTACCATTTCCCTCATTTTCTATAAGCCAAAAAGCGCCTTCTTTAGACATAGCAAAATTTACTCCGCTAAGCCCCATTTTAAGTCCTTCAAATTCATCTCTTAAATGCTTTCTTGCAATAGAATTTAGCTTTTCTGGCTCACTTTCTAAATTAGAGCCTAATTTTTCTTGAAAAATTTTACCAATTTCATAGCGGTTCTTATGTACCGCTGGAACTACAATATGCACGGGAGTTTCATCATTTAACTGCAATATAAGTTCGCCTAAATCTGTTTCTATGGCTTTTAAGCCTTTGGATTCTAGGTAGTGGTTTAAACCTATTTCCTCACTAGCCATAGATTTACCTTTTAGAATTTTACCGATGTTTTTTTCTACCATTAATTCATATATAATCTCACAGGCATCCTCATCAGAACTCGCCCAATGGACATTTATGCCATTTTTAGTGGCATTTTGTTCAAATTCTAAAAGCCTATCGTGTAAAGTTGATAAAGCATTGTTTTTAGCTTGCTTAGCTTTAGATCTTAGTCCTTGCCAATCATTAAATTTCTCATCTATAACTTTTAAACGATTTTTTTGCAAAGTATGCATGGCAGATCTTAAATTCTCTCGCATTTGCTTATCATGAATTTTCACATCCACAATTTGTTCATGTGTCATTTTCATATCGCAACTCCTTCAAGACGCTTGTTTAAAAAATCATACAAATGAATTCCCTTTATATCAAGCCCCATTTTACTCATCGTGCCTGCAATATTCATCAAACACCCACCATCAGAACTTAATACATATTTTACGCCTGTATTTTGGATATCTTTGATTTTTTCTTGTGCCATAGAGTTTGAAATTTGAGGCTCTTTCACAGAAAAAGTTCCTCCAAAACCACAGCATTCTTCTTCAAATTCTAGAGGAATTAATTCCACATTTTTGAGTTTTTTTAGCAGATTTTTGCTCGCTTGTATGCTTTTTTGAATTCTTAATGCATGGCAGTTAGAGTGCCAAGTCACTTTTATAGGTTCGCCTTTGTCTTCATAATCAACCTTTAAAACCTCATCTAAATACTGGCTAAGATCAATCACTCTAGAGCTAAATTCCTTTACCAAGTTAAAATGCTCATCATCTTTGAAAAGCTCTAAATAATCATGACTCATCATCCCCGCACAAGAACCGCTTGGCACTACTATAGGATAATCTTGAGTAAAAAGTTTTATATTATGCAAAGCTATATTTTTACTTTCTTTAAAATACCCTGAATTAAATGAGGGTTGAGAGCAGCAAGTTTGCTGCTTTTTAAATATAACCTCAACTCCCTCTCTTCTTAAAAGTCTAACCGCATTTAAAACACTTTCTTGCATTATCGCACTACCCAAACAAGTAGCAAATAAATACACTTTTTTCATCATCAATCCTTATTTTAAAAGCACTGCTTCAGGGATGATCCCGTGGAAGAAAAATGCTATAACAAAAGTCCAAATTCCTATTAGAATTATAAAACCTATTGAGTATTTTAAAGTAAATCTAAACAATTCAGATTCTTTTCCTACAAGTCCAACTGCTGCACAAGCTACCGCTATACTTTGAGGAGATATCATTTTACCCACAACTCCACCAACAGAATTTGCTGCTAAAAATAAAGTTTCTGAAATTCCTAACTTTTGAGCACTAACTTGCTGTAATGTCCCAAAAAGCAAATTTGAACTAGTATCAGAACCTGTTAAAAACACACCTATCCATCCTATGATGGGAGAAAAAAATGCATAAGCATCGCCTGTATTTGAAAAAGCAAGTCCTAAAGTAGTACTCATACCGCTATTTTTAGCTATAAAGGCAAAAGCAACTACTAAGCCTATAGTTAAGCATGGAGTGGCCATTTCTTTTAAAGTTTCCCAAAAACACTCGGTAGCTTCGTTGATTTTTATTTTCAACACAACAATGCTCATTAAAGCAGCCACTAAAATAGCAGTTCCTGCTTGTGCTACTAAATCTATAGTATGTGATGGAATCATTGTTTTTGTGATTTGTGGATTAACTATATCAGGACTTATGATAGCTCCTAAGGCTTCATTAAATTTCAAAGTAAATTGCATAAAATTTAATATTCCATCTTTAGCAAATAAAGCCTTAAACCAAGGTTGAGTCCATATAATAATGCAAATAATCAAAAGTATAAAAGGAATCCAAGCTAAAAATACTTTTTTAAATTCTAGCTTTTGTGAGTTTTCAAAGTCTTTTACATCATCTAATCTAAAAATATTTTTTGGCTTCCAAAATTTTAAAAATATCGTAGTAACAGACAAAGAAACAACCGCTGAAATAATATCTGGAAGTTCTGCGCCTAAATGATTTGAACTCCAAAATTGTGTAGCAGTAAAAGAAACGGCTGCGACAAAAATAGCAGGAAAGGTTTCTTTAACCCCTTTTAAACCATCCATTAAAAATACTATAAAAAATGGTATAGTCAAGCTAAGAGGCACAAGCATTCTACCCACCATAGCTGAAACACCGTGCTGTTCTATACCTGCTAGATTACTCATCGCTATGATAGGAATTCCAACTGCTCCAAAAGCTACCGGAGCGGTATTGGCTATAAGGCAAAGTCCTGCAGCGTATAATGGTCTAAGCCCAAGTCCTACAAGTAATGCAGCGGTGATAGCCACTGGCCCTCCAAAACCTATAGCACCTTCTAAAAAAGAACCAAAACAAAATCCAATCAAAATCACTTGAATTCTATGATCTGGAGTGATACTCATAACACTTTGTTTTATCACTTCAAACGAGCCTGATTTGATAGAAAGTTTATATAAAAATATGGCCGCGATGATGATCCAAGCTATAGGCCAAATACCATTTGCAAAACCTTGTATAAAGCTAGCACCTAATAAAGAAAACGGCATATCATAAGCAAACAATGCCACAACACTTGATAAAATAAGAGTTAAAAAGCCTGCTTGATAACCTTTGAGTTTGAAAACTACAAGAGAAAGCAAAAAGCACAAAATAGGCAAAAAAGCCACCAAAGCACTTAAAAGTATGTTGTCAAATGGATTATATATTTGTTGCCACATATTTTTCCTTTTGATAAAAATTTCCAATATCTAGCTTAACAAATATTTTTATTTTTGTGTATTTTTGTTAGAAAAAATTAACTATATGGGTATAAGAGTAACATTTCGTATAAAAATTCTCTTTTAATAAAAACAAAAATTTACACTTTACAAATAAAATATAAAGTATTGTTTATATTTGAAACAAAATATAAATATAATAAAAATATTTATATCAAAAGTATTTTTAAATCAAATTTTTCATCACACTTTAAAGCTAAAAGCATGATTTTGCTTTCAACTTGGCACTATGGAGTTTTTGCGTGCGGTTTTTTGGAGTGAAAAAAGAATTAAAATCAACAAGATAGTATATGCAAATGTTATATATACAAATATAGGATTTGTAAAATTTTGTTCATCATTAAATATCTTTCCGATAAAAGGATTTAAGATAGATATACTAATCCCCAATACTATAATCACGATAATGTAGCTAACAACTACAAACATTAATCTTAGCGCTAATGATTTTAAATACACCAACCATAAATAAAAAATGATAAATACAAAAAATATACCTATATTTGAAAGGACTGCAAGACTGTCTTGACTCTTTGGTATATAAATATTTAAATAAATCAAAACAATCAATAAACCTAAAAAATATGCAACTAAATTTAATACACAAAATATTATTTCTTTAATACAAATTTCATTCTTAATTACCTCATAAATCTTTTTGATATTTTTCAAAATATCCCAGAAAATCATCAAAAATCCAATTGCAATTAATCCATAATAAAATATTAGAATACACGAAGGATATTCTTGAACAAACGATGATTGGATAATGGAATTTTTTATATCTTTGAAAGCATTTGTCAAACTACTATTGTTATCTAATAGATTATCAGAATATTGATATGATTTAAGATTGTCTTCATATCCTCCCATAAAAAGAAATACACTATACAAAGCAACTAATAATACAATATTATTAAAAACTTTTAAGAAATCGGTATGATGATCACTTAATTTTCTATAAAAACCCAAAAGCAAAGAATCTATAAAATATTTTAAATGCAATGAACTTTTTCGTGCTGTTGTCTTTGTTTCTCTATTATTCCAATTTTCTTTCAATTCTATCTCTTTACAATAAAGCTCGTATTTATGAAAATTTGAAGCTTCTAAAAGATTATTATCTTTTATCAAGGCATTTTTAACAACTCTAAAAGAATCTCTAAAGTCATTTGCAATTTTATCTAAAGATTTTTTTTCTTGTTTATTTGTATCTTTATTAAAATTTTCATATTCTTGTTTGATTTGTTTTTTTAGATCATCAAATGTAAAATTTAAAGTTATATTTAAAGCATTAAAATTATCTTTCAAAATTATTTGAGAAAAATTTGGAGCTTTATCAAAAGTTACTCCGTAAAAACAAGCTATTTTTTCAAATTCACACTCGTGAAAATCAGCATAGCTATAAAATTTAGAATTGTTAAAATAGGCATTATCTTCAAAACGAGCGTTTGAAAAATTTAATTTTGCTTTATTATCCTTATCTTGTTCATATCCAAATTCACTGTCCACAAAATAAGATCTATTTTCAAATTTGTTTTTCCACAAATTTATATTTTCTATAGTGCAATTTTTTATAAAAAGATATCCTTCAAATGTGTTTTCTTGTAGATTTAAAGATATGATTTTTGTATTATTTTGCTTATCATGGCATTTTATAAAAACCAAATGGCTTAAAAATCTATTATTGTATATGCATACTCTTCTTTTAAATTTACATTGATTAAAAAATAATATTTTTTCAAAAGTAATATTTTCTAATTTTATTAATGCTTTTTCAAAAGTACAATTATAAAAATATAAATTGGCTTTTACAATACAATCATTCTGTGATTGTTTATTATTTAAACCAACACTACATTTACTAAAAATGATATTACATTGCACATTGTTCTTATTATATAATGAAGATATATCTAATGTTTCTTCGCAAACCATATACCATTCCTCATCATCAGAAAACAACTCATTTTTTTGTCTAAGGATTTCCTTTTTTAGTTTTATTACTCCTGTATCACTTGGTGTGTATATATTATCCTTTTTTATTTTTAGAATCTTAGATAAATCTTCTTTAATTTTATCTTCTTTAATTTTATCTTCTTTAATTTTATCTTCTTTAATTTTATCTTCATCAACTTCATTCTTACCATTCTGATGTGTTTTTTTACAACATTTCTCTAAAGTATGAAGTATTTTTTCAAGTGTTTCTTCTATCATTTTATCTTCCTATATTTCAACTTGGCACTATGGAGTTTTTTCTAATCGTTTTTACAAAAGAATATACAACAAAGCCAAAAACAATTGTATAAATTCCACCAAGCACACTCAGTGGATCTAATATAACTCTTTTATCTGTAAAAATCCCCATAGCAGGAATAAGAATTTTCGGTGAAGTTACCATGATAAAGAAAGTTATCACATAAGATATAGTTATAAAAAATTTTCTTATATATTGTTCACACAAAGCAAAACCAACTAAAATCAAATATAAAAAAAGTATTACACAATTTACAAATATTATAAACAAATGATTATTTTCTATGAAAGGTTTTATATGAAAATTATAAAAGTCTAATGAAAAATACAAATGTTCTAAAACAGGCTTATAACCAAGATAACAATTAAAACCTATAATTATCGCTAAATTTAACACACCAAAAATTCCTATCACTAAAATAAGTAAATTGAAACTCTGCAGAATATCAGTATGATGATCACAAAGTTTACGATAAAAGAAAAGTTGATATTTATCTATCCATTCTTTGAAAAATATCTTATATTTTTTAGAATTTAATTCTATCTCTTTACAATAAAGCTCGTATTTATGAAAATTTGAAGCTTCTAAAAGATTATTATCTTTTATTAATACATTTTTAAAAACCCTAAAAGAATCTCTAAAATCATTTGCAAATTTATCTAAAGATTTTTGATATTGTTCTTTTTTGTCTTCATTAAATTTTTCATATTCTTGCTTGATTTTTTTTTGTAAATCATCAAAAGCGAAATTTAAATTTGCATTTACAGCGTTTAAATTTCCCTTGAAAATCGCTTGAGAAAAATTTGGAGTTTTGTCAAAAGTTACTCCGTAAAAACTAGCTATTTTATTAAATTCACATGCGTGAAAATCAGCATAACTATAAAAAATAGAGTTGTCAAAATAAATATCATTTTGGAAATTTGCATTTGATAAATTTATCTTAGACTCTTTAGACTCTTTATCTCCAAAGCAGATATATTTAAAATAACATTTGTTTTTAAACTCGTTTTCATATAAATTGATATTTTCTATAACGGAATCTTGCACAGAAAGAATCCCATTAAAATTATTTCCAAATAATTCCAAATTTGAAATCTTCGTATTGAGAATAAATTCAATGTTACTTAAAAAAGTATTATTTTGCATATTTATGGTGTTTATAGTGCAATTTTTAAATAAAAAAGTGAAATTTTGATTTGTCTTTGTAGAATATATATAAACATGTTTTTTAAATAAAACATGTTCAAAAATAAAGTCATTTTTGATATTGACCTGAAAAATAGTGAAATGTTCATCAAAATGACAACCCAAAAAATGTATTGATTTGTCATAATATCGATTATCTGAATGGGCTTTATTGTTAATCGAAAGTTGATTTTTTATCAATCCATTTATAAACATAAAATTAAATTTTTTTAATAACTCAGGATTTAAAATTATGCCGGATTCAAAATTACTAACCATGAATCTTTTCGCATAAAAATCATAAGTAATATGAGTTTTATGCAATTTTAACTCTCTAGAAATAAAATTTTGAGATTGTATTATATCTAAATAGATATTTTTACATATAGTAATAGGGTGTTTAAATATATTTCTATGATTATAATATTCAAAAGACATATAAAAATCTACCCTAAATCTTTCATTTTGTCTTTGAGTTATTATATTTTCCAATTGGCATAGTAATTCATCTATAAAGAAAATTAAAGGCTTAAAACTAATCATGCTACGATCCTAAATTAATTCTGGTTATTCTCTATAATTTTTATTTCTTCTTCGTTTAGGTTGTAAAGTTTATAAACGATAGAGTTTATTTTATCTTCTTGGATTTTGGTGTTTGCTTTTTTGTCTTGTTCTTTAACTTTTAAAATCTCATCAACTAAGCTTATAAGCTCGTTTGCTAGTTTTTCATTTTTAGAATTTATTTTTGGTATGCAAAATTTTTCTATATAAGCTGGCTTAATCCTATAAAATCCACCTCTCATCACAACGCTAGTTTTTTGCAAAAACCACCAAGTTAATGATGAATTTAAAATAGCTATTAAATACTTATAATCTAAAGTTTTATATTTTTCATTTCTAACATAACCATAAATAGTAGTAGTGAAATAAAATTTTCCGAGATTATCAAAAGCAAAATGAGTATTATTACAAATATCTGGACAAAGTAATTTTTCTTTATCAAATAATGTTTGATTTTTTGGATAAATATATCTCCACCATAAATCATCATTAGACAATCTTCCATTTTCTCTTGCTCTTAAAACATTTTCACACTCTTTTAAATAACTCCAAGCTTTTGGAAATTTAGCTTTTAATTCTTTTTCATCATAAAGAGACATTTTTGCATTAATATTTGCATCATCTTGTTTATAATAAGGAAATAAAACCATTGAATTTGAAACAAGTTTTTCATATCTATGAAAATTATCACCCATTAAAAGTGGTTTTAAAATTTCTTTTTCTATCTCCACTTCCTTATTAAGCTCTTTAGAATATCCTTTAACTAGATTTTCATTTTCTTTGCAATCTTTTAAAAAATAAACACTATCTTTGCTTGTTTGCAAGCCTACAAAAACCCTAAATAAATCCTTTACCAATATATGTTGATTGATTTTTAAGAAAATTTCTTGATTTAAATTTTCTTCAAAACTCCAAAATGATGAAGATAGTTTTTTATTGTCTATAATTTTAAAATCTTCTTCTTGTAAATTAAAAATAAAATTTGACATTTCTTCTTTTGAGTTGATATTTTTATCCGTTTGAATAAATTTCAAATGCGAAGAATTATTTTCAAACCATTGTAAAGCGGTATATGTTGAAGCATCAAAAACCTGAAATTCCCCAAAAGATATAATCTTGCCAATCTTATCTTTTGCAAATTCTCTTAAATTTAACCCAAAATCAGCATTAATCCATTTATGAGGCATTATAAAAGCGATTGTTCCTTTATTTTTTATAAGCTTAAAACATTGCTCTACAAACAAAATATATATATCATAATTTTTACTTGCCACTTTAAAATGTTTTTTATAATACTGCGATAAATTTTTATCTAACCCTTGTATTCTTATATAAGGTGGGTTACCAATGATGAGATCAAACCCTTGAAAATTCCCGCCCTCATCAAGCACTTCGCTAAATTCAAAACGCCATTCAAAAGGATTTGCGCTTTCTAAGTCAAATATACTCTCATAAAGCTTTTTAAGCTTTTTAAATTCTTTCTTAGCTGCACTTTCATCAAAGTCAAATTCAAACATATTTTTAGAGAAAAATGCTCTAAAATTCTCATCTTTTTCATCTTGTGCTAAAAAATCGCCGTATTTTTTAGAGTATTCATTAGCGCCGTTGGTAAGTTGCTTGATCTCTTTGGCAAATTTGTCTTTTAAGCAGAAATTTTTAAAAGACTCTTTGAGGTTTTTGATCTCTTTTGCGATGAGAGTTTTATCGGTGTAAAAGCCTTCTTTGTAGTCTTTGACTATGCGTTTGTATTTATCCATGCGTTCTTTGATGTTGGGGTAGTGAGAAAGGCTTTTGTGAATTTCAAAATAACTTATAAGCGAATTTCCGCATTTTATGTTGATATCGATGTTTGGTAGGGTTTTAAGATCATGATAGTTTATATCATCAAAGCTTTCATAAAAGCTATGTTTTAAAAGCTCTATCCAAAGCCTTAGTTTAGTGATCTCACATGAGTTTGGGTTGATATCTACTCCAAAAAGGTTGTTTTCTATGATGTCTTTTTTACGCTCGAAAAGTTCTTTTTGACAAAGATGGGTTTTGTCTTTGTCAAAATCAGGGCGCTTATACTCTAAAAACTGGCCTTTGTGATTTTGCACTAAAATTTCATCATTTTGCACGCTTAGGTAAAAGTCCTCTTCAAACAAACCAAGCTCATAATGCACCATAAGCATGGCATTTAAAGCTGAAACTAAAAAATGCCCACTTCCCACCGCAGGATCGCAAATGCGTATGGAATTTAGCAAGGCTAGTTTTTGTTCTTGAGAGATTTTATCTTGGCGTAGCTGGATTCTTAGCTCACTTAGCTTGGTGGCATTTAGCTTAAAAGTATGGTTAAACTTATCAAGCACGACTTTTTCTATGCTTGCTTTACACATATATGAAGTGATAAAGCTTGGAGTATAAAAACTACCTTCTTTGTAGCCATTTAGCTTTTCAAAGACATTTCCCAAAACGCTTGAGTTGATGAGTTCTTTTTGTTTGATGAGTTCTTCGCTTTGTTCATCTGCTCCAAAATCAAAGCTGTCTAAAAACTCAAACAAATACTCAAGCAAGCCTACTTTGCCCTTTTTGCTTTTGCCTTTGTCATCTTTTAGCTGTGTGTGCGGGTGGTACTCTAGCAAAGCGTCATTTTCTAAAGTAGCGATTTCTAATGTGGTTTTTTCGATGGCTTGTTTTTCAAAAAGCGATGAATTTAAATAAGGCAAATAGCTAAATTTACTCTGCGCTCTTGTGTGCTTTTCTTTAGCTAAGATATCAAAGAAAAGATGTGAAAGGGTAGTAAAATTTGGAATTTTTTCGTAGTTTAGAAATTTAAGGGTTTTATCATCGTTAAATCTAACCAAATTAGACTCTATAAGCTTTAAAAATAAAATGCGATTTAACCAAAGTATGATGAATTTTAACACCTCTTCAAAATCATGCTTTGGGAGTTTGCTCGCTATGAGATGATAAAGCGTGCCTTGGGTTTGTTTGCTTTGCTCACTTTGTGTGATGATGAATTTAGAAAGCTGTTTGCTCTCGCTTAAACCTAAGATGTATAAAAGCTCTTTATAAAATGCGTTGTTTAGTGAGTTTGCGTCATTTGGACTAAATTCATTTAGCAAAAAGTCTCTATGAAAGGTTTTAAAAATGCTTGCTAGGTTTTTGAAATTTGACTTTTGCTTGTCTTTTAAAAATGCCAAGTCGATGAAAAAGCCTTTTAAGCTTTCTTTGGAATTTTCTATGAGTTTGGCTGCTTCTTTGTAAAATTCTTCCGTGTTGCCCTTAAAGAGTGAATTTTGGCTAGTAAATTCTTTATAAAGTTTTTTAAATTCAGAATTTTTGTAAAAAAGCTCTTCAAATTCACTAGCTTTAAAAATATAAAATTTATAAAAATCAGTGATGATGATAAATTTAAGCGAAAAAGAATGCTCTCTATTTCTAAAATAATACAAAATAGCCTCGTGCAAGGCTTTGGAATTTGGCTTAGTATCGCTTATAAATTCTTTTGAATTTGGCTTTTTAGCTTCGATAAGAACTTCTAAGTCCTTGCTTAACTCATCTTTGATGATGGCTAAGTCTATCTCGCTTTTGCCTTTTTGTTTTGACTTTACAATGCTTTTAAAATTTAATTTTGTTAAAAACACGCTCAAAGCATTAGCTACTAAATAATCTTCATTTTGCTCATGAAATTCACAAAGAATTTGCATGTACTCGCTTAATATTTTTGAAAATTTTTCAAAATCATCTTTTAGAATTTGCTTTTTGCGGTAGTAGGGGTTGAAAAAATCTTTTTCATTTAACAAAGTAAAGTGCATTTTTAACCTTTATAAAGAATATTTTGTATTTTACTAAAATTTACTTTAAAGGATTAAGAAAGAAATAGTTGAATAATTATAATTTATACTATTTCAACACTAAAATCATGCATATCTTAAATATAGCCACAACCAATCCACCCAATAAGCCATTAAAACAATTCAATAGTCAACCACCCAAAAAACCAAAAGCTAAATCATTTAAAACTCATAAAATAAAAAGCTATAATCAATTAAGAGTCATAACACAAAGAAACACAATCTAAAAATTAAAACAAATTTAACAAACCGATAAAGAACAAAAAAAATCCACAAACCAAAAACATAAGCAATAAAAAATAAAAAACCAAATTTATCAAATTTGTTATAAACATTTCAAATTTAAAACAACTAAATCCTCAAACCAAACCACCCAATAAGCCATTAAAACAATTCAATAGCCAACAACACAAATCTAAAGCATAAAAAATAATACATAAAACTAAAAAAAATTAAAAATAAAATAGAATAACCAATAAATAACTAAAAAACGCATAAAACTAAATTTTATAAAATAATAAAAAATAACAATAAATACTCTATCTAACCAGCACAAATTAATTAAAAATTTTCACAATAAAAACATAAACAACTAAAAACTAGAAATTTAAAAACCATAAAAAAATAAAATAACAAACCTAAGAACCATAAAAAAATTTAAAAATAAAAAGCACTATAAATTAAACTATAAATTAAACTATAAATTAAACTATAAATTAAACTATAAATTAAACTATAAATTAAACTATAAATTAAACTATAAATTAAACTATAAATTAAACTATAAATTAAACTATAAATTAAACTATAAATTAAACTATAAATTAAACTATAAATTAAACTATAAATTAAACTATAAATTATGAATAATTAAGAACTACAAGAAAGAAACACAAGAAATATAATCTAAAATAATAAAAATATAAAAATAATGTCACAAACAAAAATATCCAAAATAAAATAACCCAACTAAAACCCAAACTAAGCAAATAACTAAATTTTATAAAAACTAAAATAATAACTAACAATAAAAACAAACGTAAGATTATGTATAAAGTAAGAATAATAAGAGAATTAACAAGTCCGCAATGAGCTACTTTCCCCCTGCCAGTAAGGCGTAGTATCATCACCCACGATGTGCTTAGCTTCTTGGTTCGGGATGGGACAAGGCGTCTCCACATCTGTATAATCACGGACATTGTTATTTAAATATTCTTTTAAAAATTAAATTATAAAAATAATAAATTTAGATTATAAAATATCTTTATTTTATTTTTTATTTTATGTTTAAATATTTAATTAAACTAAATCACTTTATTATCTTTTTTAAGAATACTTAAAAAACAATGTTAAGAGCAAGTTCTAATATAAACTTTACTTGTAAGATTTTATAAGCTAATATAGTTTTCATATAAAAACACTCAAAGCTTTATTAAAAACCTTAACAAGGAAGTGATGCTTATAAAAAGATAAGCCAAACGCTCTATTAGTACTGGTCAGCTAAAGGACTTTCATCCATTACACACCCAGCCTATCAAACTAGTAGTCTTCTAGAGAGCTTAGAGAAGATTCATCTTAGAGTTGGCTTCACGCTTAGATGCTTTCAGCGTTTATCCGTTCCAAACTTAGCTACGCTGCGATGCTCTTGGCAGAACAACAGCTACACCAGTGGTTTGTTCAACCCGGTCCTCTCGTACTAGGGTCAAATCTCTTCAATCTTCTTACGCCCACGGCAGATAGGGACCGAACTGTCTCACGACGTTCTGAACCCAGCTCGCGTACCGCTTTAAATGGCGAACAGCCATACCCTTGGGACCTGCTCCAGCCCCAGGATGCGATGAGCCGACATCGAGGTGCCAAACCTCCCCGTCGATGTGAGCTCTTGGGGGAGATCAGCCTGTTATCCCCGGGGTACCTTTTATCCTTTGAGCGATGGCCCTTCCACACAGAACCACCGGATCACTAAGACCGACTTTCGTCTCTGCTTGACTTGTATGTCTTGCAGTTAAGCTGGCTTATACCTTTATACTCTACGAACGATTTCCAACCGTTCTGAGCCAACCTTTGTAAGCCTCCGTTATTATTTGGGAGGCGACCGCCCCAGTCAAACTACCCACCAGACATTGTCCCACTTGAGGATAACTCAAGCTGGTTAGCTACCCAAATAAGAAAGAGTGGTATCTCAACAATGGCTCATAATAAACTGGCGTCTATTACTCAAAGCCTCCCACCTATCCTGCACATTCTTATCCAAATAGCAGTGTCAAGCTGTAGTAAAGGTCCACGGGGTCTTTCCGTCTTGCCGCGGGTAGGAGGAATTTTCACCTCCACTACAATTTCACTGGATCCCTCTTTGAGACAGCTCCCATCTCGTTACGCCATTCATGCAGGTCGGTATTTAACCGACAAGGAATTTCGCTACCTTAGGACCGTTATAGTTACGGCCGCCGTTTACTCGGGCTTCGATCAAGAGCTTCGCTAATGCTAACCCCATCAATTAACCTTCGAGCACCGGGCAGGCGTCACACCCTATACATCCTCTTACGAGTTAGCAGAGTGCTGTGTTTTTGGTAAACAGTCGGGAGGGACTCTTTGTTGTAAGTTTCTTTGCTTTCGAAGTAAATTCTAATACAAAGCGAACCACACCTTATACCGAAGATACGGTGCTATTTTGCAGAGTTCCTTAAAGAGAGTTCTTCCACGCGCCTTAGAATACTCATCCCACCCACCTGTGTCGGTTTACGGTACGGGCAACATTAGCTAAACTTAGAAACTTTTCTTGGCTCGACGGCATCAGCAATTCTCCTATCCATCCGAAGACTTCAAAGAGCCTTTAAGATCTCGGAGTATTCTTATACGGATTTGCCTGTATAAGCTCCTACATCCTTAGACTAGCACTTCCATCCGCTAGCTTGCTTAGCCCTAAGCGTCCTTCCATCGCACACTAATGTTGGTATTGGAATATTAACCAATTTGCCATCGTCTACCCCTTTCGGACTCGACTTAGGACCCGACTAACCCTACGATGACGAGCATCGCGTAGGAAACCTTGGGTTTACGGCGTTAATGATTCTCACATTAATTATCGCTACTCATGCCTGCATGCTCACTTCTATTCGCTCCAGCACTCCTTACCGGTATACCTTCGACGCAAATAGAACGCTCTCCTACCACTTAGTAAAACTAAGTCTATAGCTTCGGTGCTTACTTTAGCCCCGTTATATTTTCCGCGCAAAATCACTAGACCAGTGAGCTATTACGCTTTCTTTAAAGGATGGCTGCTTCTAAGCCAACCTCCTGGTTGTTTAAGTAACTTCACATCGTTTTCCACTTAAGTAAGACTTGGGACCTTAGCTGATAGTCTGGGTTGTTTCCCTCTTGACGACGGATTTTATCACTCGCCGCCTGACTGCTGTGATTACATATAAGGTATTCGGAGTTTGATAGGGTTTGGTACATTGGTGTATGCCCTAGCCCATTCAGTGCTCTACCCCTTATACTACGACACAACGCTATACCTAAATATATTTCGGAGAGAACCAGCTATCACGAAGTTTGATTGGCCTTTCACCCCTATCCACAAGTCATCCCGGGGCTTTTCAACGCCTATGGGTTCAGTCCTCCACTAGTTCTTACACTAGCTTCAACTTGCTCATGGATAGATCACTTCGTTTCGGGTCTGCAGCATCTGACTTAAGCGCCCTATTCAGACTCGCTTTCGCTACGGCTTCGCGTGTGCTTAACCTTGCCAGACACCACAACTCGCAGGCTCATTATGCAAAAGGCAGTCCATCACACTGTATTGCTACATAGTGCTCTGAATGATTGTAAGCAAATGGTTTCAGGTTCTATTTCACTCTGATCACCTCAGTTCTTTTCACCTTTCCCTCACGGTACTTGTGCACTATCGATCTGGTATTAGTATTTAGGGTTGGATCGTGGTCGACCCAGCTTCAGACAAAATTCCACGTGTTTCGCCCTACTCAGGATACTGCTAGCTAAAGTTTGGTTTTCGTATACGGGACTATCACCCTCTATGGCTACACTTTCCAGAGTGTTCTACTAACCTTACTTATTGCACATTGCAGTCCTACAACCCCAGTGCAAGCACTGGGTTTGCCCTCTTACGCTTTCGCTCGCCGCTACTGACGTAATCTCTATTGATTTCTTTTCCTGAGGGTACTAAGATGTTTCAATTCCCCTCGTTCGCTCCATTATGGTAGTATATATCTCTATATACTGGGTTGCCCCATTCGGAAATCTACGGATCAAAGCTTCTTGACAGCTCCCCGTAGCTTATCGCAGTCTAGTACGTCCTTCATCGCCTTTACCAGTCAAGGCATCCACCATTCGCTCTTAGTAGCTTACCTTTTTTACCTTTTATTCTAAAACGCATCACTTCCTTGTTAAAGTTTTTACAATAAAACCTTACTATCTCAAGACGGAAAGCATTTAAACACTTAATAACTAAATATAGCTAATAAGCTGTGAGTTTAAAACTTATCTTTAATCTTTAAAGACTAAAGCAAAGATAATAATAATTTTATTCTTTAACAAGTTCTGTAAAATTGTTTTTATTAAAACTTGCTTGTGACTCTTAACAATGATAATTCAAATAACTTTAAATAACTAATCTAATATATAAAATATTTTATTATTTATTTAATTTAGGTCTTAAAACCTAAAGTAAGTATAATTAATAATTAAAATATTTTTATTTATAAATATATTTAATATACTTACTTTAAGTTTTAAAACTTATATATTTATATTGCAAACAAATCTTTTTTATGGTGGGCCTAACAAGACTTGAACTTGTGACCTCACCCTTATCAGGGGTGCACTCTAACCAGCTGAGCTATAGGCCCTTAATAATGGTGGAGAATAGCGGGATCGAACCGCTGACCTCCTGCGTGCAAAGCAGGCGCTCTCCCAGCTGAGCTAATTCCCCAAAATTAGCTTTTTCATCAATCTTTGAAATCTAAACAAGGATGATTGAGTTTATTGAAGTAATAGTTGTGAGACTTATTACTTTGTACTCTAGAAAGGAGGTGATCCAACCGCAGGTTCTCCTACGGTTACCTTGTTACGACTTCACCCCAGTCGCTGATTCCACTGTGGACGGTAACTAGTTTAGTATTCCGGCTTCGAGTGAAATCAACTCCCATGGTGTGACGGGCGGTGAGTACAAGACCCGGGAACGTATTCACCGTAGCATGGCTGATCTACGATTACTAGCGATTCCGGCTTCATGCTCTCGAGTTGCAGAGAACAATCCGAACTGGGACATATTTTATAGATTTGCTCCACCTCGCGGTATTGCGTCTCATTGTATATGCCATTGTAGCACGTGTGTCGCCCTGGGCATAAGGGCCATGATGACTTGACGTCGTCCACACCTTCCTCCTCCTTACGAAGGCAGTCTATTTAGAGTGCTCACCCGAAGTGTTAGCAACTAAATACGTGGGTTGCGCTCGTTGCGGGACTTAACCCAACATCTCACGACACGAGCTGACGACAGCCGTGCAGCACCTGTCTCTAAGTTCTAGCAAGCTAGCACCCTCATATCTCTATAAGGTTCTTAGGATATCAAGCCCAGGTAAGGTTCTTCGCGTATCTTCGAATTAAACCACATGCTCCACCGCTTGTGCGGGTCCCCGTCTATTCCTTTGAGTTTTAATCTTGCGACCGTACTCCCCAGGCGGTATGCTTAATGCGTTAGCTGCATTACTGAGATGACTAGCACCCCAACAACTAGCATACATCGTTTAGGGCGTGGACTACCAGGGTATCTAATCCTGTTTGCTCCCCACGCTTTCGCGCCTTAGCGTCAGTTAAGTTCCAGCAGATCGCCTTCGCAATGGGTATTCTTGGTGATATCTACGGATTTTACCCCTACACCACCAATTCCATCTGCCTCTCCCCCACTCTAGATTACCAGTTTCCCAAGCAGTTCAACGGTTAAGCCGTTGGATTTCACAAGAGACTTGATAATCCGCCTACGCGCCCTTTACGCCCAGTGATTCCGAGTAACGCTTGCACCCTCCGTATTACCGCGGCTGCTGGCACGGAGTTAGCCGGTGCTTATTCCTTAGGTACCGTCAGAATTCTTCCCTAAGAAAAGGAGTTTACGCTCCGAAAAGTGTCATCCTCCACGCGGCGTTGCTGCGTCAGGGTTTCCCCCATTGCGCAATATTCCCTACTGCTGCCTCCCGTAGGAGTCTGGACCGTGTCTCAGTTCCAGTGTGACTGATCATCCTCTCAGACCAGTTAAGCGTCATAGCCTTGGTGAGCCATTACCTCACCAACTAGCTGATACTATATAGTCTCATCCTACACCGAAAAACTTTCCCTACTCAACTTGTGTTAAGCAGGAGTATAGAGTATTAGCAGCCGTTTCCAACTGTTGTCCTCTTGTGTAGGGCAGATTAACTATACCTTACTCACCCGTGCGCCACTAATCCACAACTAGCAAGCTAGTCGCTTCATCGTTCGACTTGCATGTATTAGGCACGCCGCCAGCGTTCACTCTGAGCCAGGATCAAACTCTCCATAAAAAAATAATTGGATAAGTTTAATCTTTTTCTTCAAAGAAAAAGTATTTTTCAAAGATTAGTAATTAGTAATTAAAATATAAATATAATTAATAATCTTTAGTTTTATTAATATAGATTTACATTAAAGATATTATTAAAGTAAATCTCTGGCTCAATCGATCACTTATTTAGATTTCAAAGATTGACTAATAAGATTTGATTAACAATATTAATAATTTAAAGAACAAATACTAAAAAATTAAGACAAAAAGTCTTAGCTTTTTAAAATCCTTTTGTTTAAAAAGGAAATGAAATTATAGCAATAAAAGCTTAAAGTTTTATTAATATAGATTGGGTATTTTAAAGAAATTTGTTTTATGGTTTTGCTCAATATGCAAAAATCAGCAAGATTTTCTAACTGTATTTTAAGTTCTTGATATTGTTATAATTTATCGTAATATTGAAGTATAATTTTCCATATTGCATGTTTTTGTTAGTGGTTATTGTGTTCTTGAATTACTAAAAAACATTTTAGATTAAAAAATCAATAACATCATGATAATTTTCTTTATCTATAAATGCTTGAAGTTAAATTCAAATAATACTCCATTTTCTCAGGGTAAGCCAAAGAAAGTGTAAACACAATCACTGTACCGTTAAATTTACTTTCACAATTACCAAATTTAGTCTCAAACAAAAAGTCTTTTTCTAAAAACACAACTTCAATATCTGGATTATCATAACTATTTGATTTATCTATTTTAATGTAGTATCACCTCTTAATAATTGCGATATCTACTATCATTCATATTTTCATCGATATATACAACTATTATAATCTATCACATCTTTTTTAAATTAATAATACCCTTGACTTGCTAAAATTCCATCTTTTATACACAAAATACATATATCAAAATTTTGTATATTAATATTGCACCTTTGGCATACTTTTAATCTTCTGTATTTGGCGTAAATCTCTAAATTTTGAGCCAAAAAGGTATGAAAAAATCTTTTGTTCTTGTATCTTCTTTAAATTTATCCTTGCAAAAATTTTTGATAATTTTAACTTAATATATATTTACTATGGCATTTTACCATTTTATAATATTACAAATTTAACTTATTGTTATAAATACGATTAAGATGAATATGAAAATTTAAATACTTTTAATAATTTTAAATTAGTGGTGCGGATGAAAGGACTTGAACCTTCACGCATTGCTGCACCAGATCCTAAGTCTGGCGTGTCTGCCAATTTCACCACATCCGCAAAAGTGGTACGCTCAAGAGGATTCGAACCTCTGACCTACGGCTTAGAAGGCCGTTGCTCTATCCAGCTGAGCTATGAGCGCATAAAATAAAAGTAACAATAGGCTTATGGTGCGCCCGATAGGAATCGAACCCATAACCTACAGATCCGAAGTCTGTCGCTCTATCCAGTTGAGCTACGAGCGCTGATGGGGTGAGTGATGGGAATCGAACCCACGACCCTCAGGACCACAATCTGATGCTCTAACCGACTGAGCTACACTCACCATTTGCAACAAATGGTCGGGGTGAAAGGATTCGAACCTTCGGCCCCTTGGTCCCAAACCAAGTGCGCTAACCAGACTGCGCTACACCCCGATATATAAAAATAAAGCGTTATTCTACATAAAAAAATATTAAAAGTCAAGATAAAAAATATTTAGCATAAAAAATGCTAAATATTTTAAGAATTATTTGTTTGTTTTTTTTGTGAAATGATGTTTAAAATTTCAACTATTAAAGAAAAAGCCATAGCTGTATAAATATATGCTTTATCTATATGAATATCAAAACTTTCACATACTAAAACAAAGCCTATCATCACTAAAAATGCCAAAGCTAAGATTTTAATACTTGGATATTTTTCCACAAAATCTGCAATTGGTTTAGAAGCAAAAAGCATAACCAAAACTGCAACAATAACAGCAATAATCATAATCTCTATATCTTGAGCAATACCCACAGCAGTAATAACACTATCAAGAGAAAATACTATGTCTATCACAGCTATTTCAGCTACTACAACCCAAAGTTTATTGCTAATTTTTATATTGCTTTGACTTTCCTCTTGGTGCATTATACTTTCTTTAATTTCCTTAATAGACTTAACTATTAAAAATAACCCTCCAAGTAAAAGCACTAAATCCCTACCTGAAATTTCATTGCCTAATACACTAAATAAAGGCGTGACAAGTTTCATCACCCAAAACAAAGACAATAACAATAAAATTCTAGTAATCATCGCAAAAGCAAGACCTAAAATTCTACCCTTATCTCTGTGTTCTGGTGGTAATTTAGAAACTAAAATCGCTAGAAAAATGATATTATCAATCCCTAGCACAATCTCCAAAGCTGTAAGCGTAAGCAATACCACCCAAGCATCTACACTAAAAATCCATTCAAACATTTACTTTCCTTAAATAAAAGCGTAATTATAATGATGAAAAATTAATCGTTTTCAAAAATTTTTACAATGGTTTCAGGTAAAAGTGTATGTTCGAGCTGGTGGATTTTATCTTCAAACTCTTCAAAGCTTAGCTTAGCTTTTTCAAACGCCTTTTGTGCAATGATTTTACCACCATCAAGCTCTTCATTAACCCAATGCACGCTAATGCCTGCTACTTTCATATCACTTTCATAGCTTTCTTTGATAGCATGAGCACCTTTGAATAAAGGAAGTAAAGAAGGATGAAGATTAATAGCTTTTATATTTTGAGTGAAAACAGGACTTAAAATTCGCATAAATCCTGCTAGGATAGTTAAATCTACTTGACTTTCTTTTATAATTTTTACTAATTCTGCATCAAATTCTTCTCTTGAAGTAAATTTTTCATGTTCTATGATCTTGGTATCAAGACCATATTTTAAAGCTCTTTGTATACCATAAGCTTCTTTTTTATTACATACGCATAAAACCACTTCAAAGGTGTTTTTGCCAAAAGTTTTTTTATGTAATTTTTCTAAAATATTTTCCAAATTACTTCCATTACCACTAAATAAAACCGCTAATTTTATAAGCATTTTAACCCCTTTATTAATTTTAAAGCATCAAAACTAATTTTATTTTTCTTATAATTTTTAGCCACCAAAGCATGAGCTAATACTGCATTTTTTGCAGCTTCTAAAGCATTAAATTTAGCTCCAAGCAAAGCTGCTATCATGCCACTTAGCACATCCCCGCTTCCACCTTTTGCCAAAGCTTCATTGCCACAATTTACTACAAAAAGTTTTTCTTTTTGAGTGATGATGGGATTAGCCCCTTTTAATACCAAAACACATTGAAATTTAGAGCTAAATTTTCTTGCATAAAAAAAGCGATTATTTTGAATTTCTTCTACATTTACATCCTCATTAAAACAAAGTTTTAAAAGCATAGAAAACTCTTTAGGATGAGGGGTTAAAACAACATCTTCTCTATTAAGATAAGAAAGTAAATTTTCACTTTGAAAGCAATTTGCATCTAAGACTAAAGGAATGTTTTTTAATCTTTCATCTTTTAAAATACTTAAATCATCAAGTCCCATACCTATAGCAGCTGCATTTATTTTGCTTTCAATATTATCTTTTAGCATAATCAAAGGCGAAAAACTTTCTTTAGCTACTAAAGATACAAGCCCTGCTCCAAACTCTAAAGCACCAAGTCCAGCTAGAGTACCTGCACTTTTATTGGCAAAAATATAAACATGGCCAAAATCACCTTTATTTGAATTAGCTTTTTTTGCAATGAGCTTTAAATCTTTTTTTTCTAGTAAAAAACTTGAAGTATTTTGTATATAGGATTTTAAACCCAAATTCGCAATTTTAATTTTACCTACAAATTCTTTTGCAAAATCTTCTAGTAAAATTTCTTTAATCACTCCCATACAAAGAGTGTAATCAGTCTTAAAACATAGCTCTTGTCCAAGACCACTAGGAATATCACAAGCTATTTTTAAAGTTTTGCTTTTAGTAATTTTTTTAAAAATTCTTTGTAAATTTTCATCTAAAGGTTTATTTAAACCACTTCCAAAAACACAATCAACTATAATGTCAAAATCTTTAAATTTAGGTTCTTTTTTTAAGAAATTAAAACCTATATTTTTTAAAATTTGCTCTTGCTTGATAAACATTGTACTTTTTTTATATGGCATAACATAGGCAAAAGCTTTTTTTAAATGCCTTATAGCCACAAGCCCATCGGCTCCATTTCCACCAGTACCAAGTAAAAATAAAATTTTGGGATTTTTTAGCTTTTTACTTTTTTTCTTAATCAAATTTGCAAGCTCTATGCCTGCATTTTCCATCATTAAAAATTCATCCAAACCTTTTTCAATCAACTCTTTTTCATAAGAAATATTATCTTTAAATACTGCTTTCATCACTCATCTCACATTTTATAAGCTTTTGGGTTTTTGCACCTAGCTCTTTAAGCTTTATCACTCTTGAAGCGATATTCCCGCTTCCATGAGTCAGCTTCGTTTGCATATTATCTACATTTGTGTTTAATCTTTTGATGTTTTCTTTGATTTTTTCAAAATCATCTAAAACACCTGCAAATTTATCATGAAATTTGCCAAGCTCATCAAAAGCTTTTAGGATATTTTCATTACTTTGTATATTTTTCCATGAAATATTTATCGTATTTAGTGCCATAAAAAGAGTATTTGGAGTAGTTAAATAAACCTTTTTTTTATAAGCGTATTGATAAATTTCAAGATCTACATTTAAAATCAAATCTAAGATATTTTGATAAGGTATGAAAAGCAAAACAAATTCGTAAGTATTTTTATCATATTGAGCATAAGGCTTTTTAGCTAATTCATCAATTCTTGATTTTAGATTATAAGCTAAATCAAGGCAGGTATTTTGACTAATATCTTCAAAATTAAAATCACTTGGTAGAGAAAACTTTGCATCTATGATTATACTTTTTTGTTTATCTAAAAACACAACCGCATCAGGAATATAGGTTTTACCCTCATCTTGAAATCTCTCTTGCAATTTATACTGCACGCCCTCTACTAAGCCACTATTTTCTAAAACTGATTTTAGTTGCAATTCTGCAAAATTACCACGAATTTTTTTATCGCCCTTTAAAATTTTAGCTAGCTTATCTGCATTTTCTGTCATATTTTGACTAAATTTAAACATATTATCAATATGAGTTTTAAGACTAATTTCATTTGAATTTAGTCTTTCATTGTATTCTTTAACACTTTTTTTCACAGGCAAAAAAATTTCTTCTAAGATTTTTTTTGTATCTTCATTAAACATAAGTTTGTTTTGATTTAAAATGCTAGCATTTTGTTTTTGTAAATTTTGCTCTAATTCTTGTTTTAATTCTGCTAAGCTTTGCTTGTATTTTTCTTCTAGTTTTATTAAGGTTTGAGTGTATTCTTCTTTTAAATTTGCACGCTCTTTTAAATGTATATTTAAAAGCTCTTGTTGGGTTTGTTCTTTTTGAGCTAATTTTGCTTTTAAGGCCTCATTTTTAGATAAATATAATATTTTTTCATCTAAAAGTTTGGAATTTTTTTCCATGAGTGTAGTTTTTTCAAGTTCTAAATTAGCAAGTTGGTTTTGTAAGACTATATTGTTTTGGTTTAAAAATTCCATTTTTGCTTTTTCTTTTTGGCTTTTAAACACATACCATATAAAAGCTACAATTACAACAACTAAAAAGGCTATCAAGATATTTTCCATTTTTAAGCCTTTGTTTTTTCAATAAGAAAATAAATATTTTTCTCATTACCTTCTTTAAATTGTTTCATTTGTGGTAAAAACTCTTTTACTAAAGCCCTAAAATTTTTAAAACCAAAATTTTGAGGGATAAAATTTGCGTGTTTTCTATTCATATTGGTGCGAATTTGAGCATATTCAGCACGGCCTTTTTCTTCTATTAAGGCTTCTGTGATATTGATTAAATCTTTGATATATTCTTTAGTACTTAATATTTTTTCTTTAGATTCATCTTGATCTAAATAAAAAAATTCACTAAATGAATTCACATAAGATTTTACGGCTTGTTTTAAACCCATGCCTATAACTTGCTTTTTACCCTCTTTAAGCCTTTGGATTAAACTAGTATAATCACTATCACTTGAAACAATAACAAAAATATCAATATCTTTTTCATAAAAAAAACTCATAATCTCAGTGATTAAGTACATATCACTTGAGTTTTTATTAGCTATAAAATTAAATTGTTGCATAGCGATGATAGAATATTGTGCGATTTGTTCTTTCCAATTTTGTATATTTTTTTGTGTCCAATCCCCATAAATTCGTTTTATAACGATTTCTCCATAATCAGAAGCGATATCAAAAATAGATTTTGCATATTTTGAAGGAATATTTTCTGCATCAATAAAGATCGCCACACTTTTATTATACATTTTTTCTCCTATGTAGTTCTCATTCTAAAACTTAATGCTTTTAAAATATGAGTTTTTAAGATCAACTCACTTTGCTCTAAATCTGCAATGGTTCTTGCTACTTTTATGGTTTTATTCACCCCTCTTTGAGAAAGATTATATGAATTTATAGCCTTTTGTAAAATTTCGTTTGCAGTAGAATCTAAAATACAAAATTGTTTCAGCTGTTCATCATTTAATTTAGCATTAAATTCTTCTTGCTTTCTTTGTTTTTGAAATAAAAATCCTTTAAAAACCATTTCACTCATCTGTTCAGAGCTTAAACTTGTTTTATCTTCATGCGAAATCTCATCCATAGCTACATAAAGATCAATTCTGTCTAAAATAGGAGATGAAATTTTATTTTTATATTTTTTAATTTCTATCTCTTGGCAACGACATGCAAGACTTTTAGAAAATAAATTTCCACAAGGACAAGGATTTTGCGCACAAGCAAATAAAAATTTAGTCTCATAAATCACTTTGGTATTAACTCTTGAAATAAGAATTTTAAAATCTTCTAGCGGCTCTCTTAAACTTTCTATGATTTGTTTTGAAAAATGGGGAAACTCATCAAAAAACAAAACTCCTCCATTTGCAAGTGCTATTTCTCCTATCTTGGCATTTTTAGTTCCTCCACCAAAAATACTAGCTCTAGTACTTGTATGATGAGGACTTCTAAAAACCCTACTAGCACTAAAATCATCATCTAAAGAATTTAATGACTTATAAGCATTTTGAGCTAAAATTTCTTTCAAACTTTGTGGCGGCATAATGAAAGGAAGTCTTTTAGCGCACATACTTTTACCACTACCTGGACTACCTTCAAATAAAATATTATGCATACCCAAAGCTGCTATTATGCAAGCAAATTTAGCATTTTCTTGACCCTTAACTTCTTTAAAATCATAAGGATAAATAGAATTTTTTATATATTTTTGATTATTAATTTCTATGGCATTTTCAAACAAAGGATGGGCATTTTTTATATGATAATTCTCATAATTTTTTTCTTTAAAAAAATCCATAGCTTGAGCTAAATTTTCCAAAGCATAGATTGTTAAGTTAGGTATCATCGAAGCTTTTTGTGCTATAGCTTTTGGTACCACTACTTTGGCATTTTGTACTTTTGCGCTTAAAAAAAGTAAGATAGAAAATAAACTAGCAGTACTTTTAATATTTCCATCTAATCCAAGTTCTCCAAAAACAAAAAAGTCATCTAAATTTTCTTTTTGAAATAAAATCAAAATCGCAATAGCCAAATCAAAATGAGAGCCATTTTTAGGGATATCTGATGGGCTAAGATTAATAGTGATTTTTTGTGCTGGGAAATTGAAATTTTGACTTAATAAAGTTGCCTTAACTCTTTCTGTGCTTTCTTTGATAGTAGAGTTTGCAAGACCCACTATGCTAAAGCCTGGCAAGCCTCTTGTGAAAGTTGATTCTACATCGATAATATCAAGCTCTGTAGAAAAACTTGCACATTTTAGTTTTTTCATTTGTTCTTTTTGGATTTTTTCTTAAAGTCTTTATCAAATTTTTGGCGTTTTAAAAAAGAAAGTTTTTCTATAAACAAATGCCCATCAAGATGATCAACTTCATGTTGAATAGCCACTGCTAAAAAATCATGTGCTTGTAAGCTTTGTGGCTTACCAAACCTATCTTGATAATCAAGTTGTATATTTTTATAACGCATAACATCTTCATAAAAACCTGGTATGCTTAAACAACCCTCATTGCAAGAAATTTTTTCATCATCTAAAGGTGTTATAATAGGGTTAATAATTTCTAAAAGTGTTTGTTTATCTTTTTGTTCGCCCTCTTCATCACCAATATCTACAAGCAAAGCTCTAATTGGTACATCAACTTGAATAGCAGCCAAACCTACGCCTTTATTTTCTATCATCGTTTCATACATATCATCTAAAAGCACATGTAAATCTTTATCAAAATTTTCTACTTTTTCTGACTCTAAAAACAATCTTGGATTAGGATAGGTAATTATCTTTCTTATCATTTTTCTTTTTCCACTATTACAAAGGGTTCTAAATTTTTTCCTGAATCTTTTAAAGCTTCAATGCATTTTTCTATTAATTCTTCACCCTTGCTATCTTGGTTAACAGCACTTATAGCCACTTCAACATCTACATCTATTTCTTTATCTGCTAGGAAAAAATTTGAATTTTCTAAAGATTCTAAAATTTTATTGCATATTTCTTGTGCTTTTTCTAAATTTGTATGAGAAATCATCATGGCAAAAATATTGTTTCCACAATGAGCTACTATATCACTTGAGGAGACATTTTTACTAAAAATTCTACACACACCTTTTAAAAAAGCATTTTTTTCTTTTTGAGTATAAGTTTGCTCAAGAATTTCTTCTTTTACTCTAAAAAATATTAAGGAAGTGTGATAATTATATTTTGCATTACTTTCAATGCTTTTTTCCAAATTTTCTAAAAAGTATTTTTTGTTATAAACTCCAAATTTAGAGTCAAAATCACTTTGCTCTTCTATATGTTTATAAGTTTGTCTAACCTCATCAAAACTTTCTTTAATCTCATCTGAATATTTATCTAAAATATTAGAAAACCTTGAAAGATCTGCTTCAAGTGCATGAATTACATTAGAAACAGCCAAATTTCCTGTGCTAATAGCAAGCTCTGAATTACGTCTTCTTAGCATATCTTTAACTGTTTCAAGATGTCTATAAATCATAGCAATGTATTGCAATAATGCTGAAGTAGAACTAAAACTTTTTTTGATTTCTTGTTCTATATTTGCACGCTTAATACCATCATCATTTTGCTCAAATTCCATAATCTCACTAACTTTTTTCTTAAAAGCTCCTGGACGCTCTTCAAGCATTTTTTGAAAATAAACTCCATAATTAGTTGGTGTTGGAGGCACATTATCTTTTACAAGCTCAGTCAAAATAGACTTTGCAAATTTTTCAAATTCGCCTCCACTTATTTTTTGAATTTTTGGAGCTTCTTTGGCTGGAGTTGGATCACTATTTAAATTTAAATCAGCAAATAAATCATCATCTAACATTGCTATGTTTTTCCTTATTTAAAACTTTTTTCCAAAACCTTATCGATTAAGCCATATTCCTTAGCCTCTATAGCACTCATAAAAAAGTCTCTATCAGTATCTTTTTCGATTTTAGAAAGTTTTTGCTTTGTGTTTTTAGCCAAAATATCATTTAAAATCGCTTTTAATCTTAGAATTTCTTTTGCTTGAATTTCTATATCAGTTGCTTGTCCTCTTGCTCCACCTAGTGGTTGATGAATCATAATTCTTGAATTTGGTAAAGCAAATCTTTTCCCTGGAGCACCACAACTAAGTAAAAATGCACCCATTGATGCAGCTTGACCTATACAAATAGTACTTACATCGGCTTTAATATAATTCATCGTATCATAAATACTAAATCCACTGGTTACAACCCCACCTGGTGAGTTAATATAAAGATAAATATCTTTTTGAGGATCCTCAGCCTCTAAAAACAAAAGCTGAGCTACAATAGAAGCAGCAAGATCATCATTAATCTCGCCACTTAGCATGATAATTCTATCTTTTAAAAGTCTTGAATAAATATCATAACTTCTTTCGCCTCTGCTTGTTTTTTCAACCACATAAGGTATGTATGAGCTCATTATTTTTCACTTTCTTTTTCAGTTTTTTTCTTGTCATTTTTTTTGAAAATATCAGCAAAAAGTTTTTCTTCGATTAAAGACATTTTAATAGCAGGTAATGCACCTTGTTTTTTGTAATTATCTAGATGTTCTTGTGGATTAAAACCATATCTATAAGCTTCAAAATAAATCGCTTGGATTAATTCTTGATCACTTACTGTAACATTTCTAAGTTTTGCTAGCTCATCTATAATGAAAGTTAATTTTACGCTTTTTTGCGCATCTTCTTTAAAACTTTCTCTTTTTTCTTTATATTTAGCTTCATCTTTAAATTCTTTTAATTCTTCTTCGCTTAAATTTCTTAAAGAACTTCTAAATTGCATATCCGTTTCTTGTTCTACTATATTTTTTGGTAAAACAAAGTCAAATTTAGCTACCAAAGCTTCTGCAAATTGATTTTTAAGCTCATCGTTGATAAGTTTAAAGATTTTTTCATTTTTTAATTGCTCTTTTAATTTTGCTTCTAATTTTTCAACACTTGGCTCTTTTTCTTCAGGCAACAAGCTTTTTAAAAGCTCTTCATTTAATTCAGGTAGTTTAAGTTCTTGAATTTCATGTAATTTTACTTTAAATACCGCATCTTTACCTGCTAAGTGTGTTGCACCATATTCTTTTGGAAAAGTTACATTAATATCTTTTTCCTCACCTATTTTTAAACCAATCATACCTTCTTCAAATCCAGGTATAAATTGTTTTGAGCCAATTTCTAAAACATAATTTTGAGCTTTTCCACCATCAAAAGCTTTACCATCAACAAAGCCTTCAAAATCAAATTTTGCAAAATCACCTTCTTTTAAGGCTCTATCTTCTTTGATAGCTTCAGGAGTAGCAAATCTTTTTAATAATTCTTCTTTTTTTGCATCAATTTCTTTTTGAGTTACTTTTGGTGTATTATAAGTTGGAACTAGCTCTTCATATCCATCTAATTTTACTTCTGGTCTAAAAGATAATACCATTTGAGCCTCAATAGCACCATCTTTTCTATCAAATTTTTCAAAATATGGCTCACCTACTAAATCTTTTGCGTCTTTCTTAACTTCTTTTAAAGCACCATCTACAGCATTTCTTAAAAGATCTTGCTCCGCATCTCTTGTAAGCTCTTTTTCATATCTTTTAAGTATAGCAGCAACAGGAACTTTTCCTGCTCTAAAACCATCCATTTTCATAGTTTTAGACGCTTTTTTAGCTAATTTTTCAACTTCTGCTTTAATAGCTCCTTGAGCAATTTTCACAGTAGCATTTGCATTTGCAAAATCAATTAGTTTTGCTGTAACTTCCATAATATTTTCCCTTTTTAAATAAAATTTTTTGATAATATACCAAAATTTTCCTTATCACTTTATATAAAAATAAAAATATGTTAAAATTTTAATTTTTGATGGAGAAAAAATGCAAGAAAAATTTGAACAATCAGTAAAAAATATGTTAGAGATTATCGGGGAAAATCCACAAAGAGAAGGGCTTTTAAAAACTCCTACTAGAGTTTTTAAGGCTTTTGAATTTTTAAATAGTGGTTATAAACAAGATCCAAAACAAATACTAAATGATGCCTTATTTGAAAGTTCAAACAATGAAATGGTTTTAGTAAGAGATATAGAATTTTATAGTCTTTGTGAGCATCATCTTTTACCTTTTTTTGGGCGCGTGCATGTTGCGTATATACCAGATAAAAAAGTCGTAGGACTTAGTAAAATCCCACGTCTTGTAGAAGTTTTTGCAAGACGCTTACAAATTCAAGAACAACTCACAGAACAAATCGCAGAAGCATTAATGGAACATGTAGGTGCAAAAGGTGTTGGGGTGGTTATTGAAGCAAGACATATGTGTGTTGAAATGCGTGGGGTGCAAAAGGCAAATTCTACTACTAGCACTTCAGCACTAAGGGGTAGCTTTTTAAAAAGTGAAAAAACAAGAAAAGAATTTTTTACCTTAATTAACTCAGCAAAACAGGTTAGATTTTAATGGGTTTAGAAAAACTTCGTAGTAAAATTGCTTCACAAAATCTTACCAGTGTTTTTGGACAAATTACTAAAATTTCAAGCACTAGCATAGAAATAAATGGTTTAAAAACTAGCATAGGAGATATCATTAAAATAGTCTCTAGCGAGGATGAGAGTAAAGAGGCTATGGCTATGGTGGTTGAAGTTGATGAGAATTTAAGCTATTTAAGCCCTTTTGGTTTTGTGGAAGGTTTTAAAATAGGCGATCGTGCTTTTATTAACGATGCGGGTATGCAAATAGGTGTTAGTGATGAACTTTTAGGAAGAGTAGTTGATCCTTTTATGCGTCCAAAAGATGGTAAAGGGCCGATTGAGGCAAGTAAATTTATGCCTATTATGCGTGCTCCAATAGATGCTATGAAGCGAGGTTTGATAGAGGAAGTTTTTCCAGTAGGTGTTAAAACAATAGATGCACTTTTAACTTGCGGGGTAGGACAAAAGCTTGGGATTTTTGCAGGAAGTGGCGTGGGGAAATCAACTCTCATGGGCATGATAGTAAAAAATTCTAAAGCCCCTATAAAAGTTATAGCTTTAATAGGTGAACGCGGTAGGGAAATTCCTGAATTTATACAAAAGAATTTAGGTGGAAAGCTTGATGATACTGTTATCATAGTTGCAACAAGCGATGATAGTGCTTTGATGAGAAAATATGGTGCATTTTGCGCTATGAGTGTGGCTGAATACTTTAAAGAACAAGGCAAAGATGTGCTTTTTATCATGGATAGTGTTACACGTTTTGCTATGGCTCAAAGAGAAATAGGTCTAGCCCTTGGAGAACCTCCAACTACCAAAGGATATCCACCAAGTGTTTTAAGTTTATTACCCCAATTAATGGAGCGAACTGGAAAAGAAGAAGGCAAAGGAACCATAACTGCATTTTTTACCGTGCTTGTAGATGGTGATGATATGAGCGATCCAATAGCTGATCAAAGCAGATCTATACTTGATGGGCACATAGTTTTAAGCAGAGAACTTACTGATTTTGGAATTTATCCTCCTATAAATATACAAAATTCAGCCTCAAGGGTTATGGGTGATATTATTAGTGATGAACATAAGCTAGCTGCTAGAAAATTTAAGCGTTTAAATTCTTTGCTTAAAGAAAACGAAGTTTTGCTTAGAATCGGTGCTTATCAAAAAGGCACTGATAAAGAACTTGATCAGGCTATCGCTAAAAAAGACTTTATGCAACAATTTCTAAGTCAAAATCCTGAAGAAAGTTTTGAATTTGAAGACACGATTAATATGCTTAAGATGATTGATACACTATAATTGGAATGATTTTTGCTTTTTTTATGATAAAAAGTCATGAAAAAAGGATGAATCATGTCAAATATAGCTTTTTTAGATCATCAACAAAGCTTAGGTTTAAAATATACCGATATTTGTCAAAATATTTTTGAAAGAGAAATTTTTACACATATGTTTTTAGAGTGTATAAGCTATCTTTTATTAGAAAATAAAGCTAAATTAAAATACTTAAAAATTATTAATTCAAAAGAAGAATTTATCGTTGAATTTAAAATCAACAATCAAAAAAAATCATTTATTATTAATGATAAAAAAATACTAAATGCAGAATTTAGTGCAAAAAGAATAACTCAAGATGAGTATGAAAGAGAAATCGCTAGGGTTTATCAAATAGAAAGATATTTGAAAACACAAAATAATCTTCAAAATTTTTCTAGCGAAATTAGTACTACAATGAAAAATCTTTTTAAAGATATGGATGAGTTTAAAAACTATATCGATATACTTGAAGCAAAAGAAAACACTCACAATCATTACTTATCAAAAATTTATAATATAGCTTAATATTTACCAAACTTTGCCGATAATATCTTTGAGTCCAAATTAAAAGGAGCAAATTATGGGCGAAGTTACTAATAATCAAGCAAGTTTAATGCTTAATATTGCTACAACTATGATGAAAAAAACCATAGAAGCAAATGAAAGTGCAGTTTTAAAAGTACTAGAAGGTGCAAATGCAAACACTGCTGCGACTACTGCTCCTGCTAGTAGTTCAAGAGCATTAGATATTTACGCTTAATTTTTACTCTTCGATTTAAAAATATTGGCATAGCTTTTGCTTTGTTAAAAATAAGCAATATTTTTAAAGAGAAGAGTTATGTTTGTAAATTCTAATGTCAATCCGTATCAGAATTTTGCAAATTATCCTTTTGCAAAGACTGGACATGCGGAAGAAAAAAAAGAAAATACCAATATTAAAAGTGATTTACTTGATATAAAGGGTTCTAATTTAGACTATGAAGCAAGCTATGCAAGCGAGTTTGGTTTTAGAATCAATGAGCAAGGTTTTTTTGAAAAAGATCTTAATAAAACGGCTGCTTTGCCTCTTGATTATGATATTAATATAAAAAGCATAAGAGAAATTTCAAAGCAACTTATAAAGCTTGATGAAAATTTAAACTATAACAAAATAGACTTACCAAGACTTTTAAACACATATCATAATACACTTAAAACCATCAATCATGAATTTCAAAAAAGTGATAATAATTTTTTAAATAAAGCACAAATTTCAGAATTAAATCAAGGCTATAGTTATACTTATGAAGGAAAAATTTTAAAAGTTTACGAAAATGCCAAAAGTTTACAAAATGCAAAAGAAACAAATAAAAATCTAAATACCTTAATGCTTGATAACAAAATAGGAGACTTTGCATTCAATGCGAGCATTGAAAACACAGCTAGTAATCCTATCATAAGACCTTATCTAAATCAACAAGGCGAAGTTTCTAAAAGTGGATTATTGCTTAATTATATTTATCATGATTTAAAAGAACAAAATAATCAAAAGACTAGTTTCTTTTTATCTCCTATTGAGTTAGATATGTCTTCTAATGTAAATTTTCAAAAACTCATGAGAGGTCAAATGAGCATGCAAGATTATCTAAGTGAAAGCAATAAAGAAAAAATGAGTTTTGATTTATATTTATATATCAATGGAGTAGATAAAAACAATACTACAGAAGATAAACTTTCAGTTTTCTTTCAACAATACATCAACTACCAACACAGTATCAACATGCAAGAATTTGCTAATTCAAGTTCTATTTATAGTCTTTATAGCGAGCAAATTAGCAAAGATTTTGAAGCTTTAAAAAAAGAATTTAATCAAAATGATTCTAATATCGATCTTGAAAAAATTAATACCCAAAAAGAACTTTTAGATACTCAATTTTTAGAAAATCGCAAAAGACAAGCAAGCATTAATAAAATTTTACACTCATATTTAAATGCAATGGCTTAACTTGTGCTAAAATAATAAAAAATTTTACACAAGTTAAACCCATTTGGTTTAATGTTAAATTTAAAATTTTAGTGTATATTAACAAAAAAGATAAAAATTATCCTAATTAAAGGAGTGTAATTTTGAAAGTATATTTAGATAATAATGCAACAACTAAGTTAGCACCAGAAGCTTATGAGCTTATGAAACCTTTTTTTGAAGAAAATTATGGCAACCCAAATAGTCTTCACCAATGGGGTAGCGCAACTCACCCTGCTTTAAAAGAAGCTATGGATAAACTTTATGCAGGACTTGGGGCAAGTGATTTAGATGATATCATTATCACTTCCTGTGCTACAGAGAGTATCAACTGGGTATTAAAAGGTGTGTATTTTGATAGAATTTTAAATAGCGATAGAAATGAAGTAATTATTTCCAGTGTGGAACATCCTGCAGTAGCAGCTAGTGCTATGTTTTTAAAATCTTTAGGAGTAAAAGTCATAGAACTTGGTGTTGATCATGAGGGTGTTTCTAGTGTAAAAGATCTAAAAGAAGCTATTTCAGATAAAACTGCCCTAGTAAGTATTATGTGGGCAAATAATGAAACAGGAATGATCTTTCCTATAGAAGAAATGGCTCAAATTACTCATGAATACGGAGCATTATTTCACACTGATGCAACTCAAGCTGTTGGAAAAATCAAGGTTAATTTTGCAAAAGCTGGGGTTGATTTTGCTTCATTCTCTGCACATAAATTTCATGGTCCAAAAGGCGTAGGTGGGCTTTATATCAAAAAGGATATAGAATTAACCCCGCTTTTACACGGTGGTGAACATATGGGAGGCAGAAGAAGTGGAACCTTGAATGTGCCATATATTATAGCAATGGCAGAAGCTTTAAGAATAGCAAATACTATGCTTGATTTTGAAAACTCACACATTAGAAGATTAAGAGATAAATTAGAAGATTTAATTTTAGCTATGCCTGATACAAGTGTAGTTGGAGATAGATCAAGAAGGGTTCCTAATACCATCTTAGCAAGCATTAAAGGCGTAGAAGGTGAGGCTATGCTTTGGGATTTAAATAAAAATGGTATAGCAGCAAGTACTGGTTCAGCCTGTGCTAGCGAAGCACTTGAGAGCAATCCTATCATGGAAGCAATTGGTGCTGAAAATGATTTAGCTCATACTGCTTTAAGACTTTCTTTATCAAGGTTTAACACAGAAGATGAAATTGATTATGCAGCAGAGCAAATAAAAAAAGCAACGCAAAGACTTAGAGCAATCTCAAGTACTTATGCATACAAGCCTGATAATATTTAAAGGATAGAAAATGGCAAAGAATAATTTAATTGGTGGATCAATTTGGGATGAGTATTCCCAAAAAGTACAAGATAGAATGAATAATCCTCAACATATGGGTGAATTTACACAAGAAGATGCACAAAAAGCAAACGCAAAGCTTATTGTTGCAGATTTTGGAGCTGAAAGCTGTGGTGATGCGGTTAGGCTTTATTGGTTAGTAGATGAAAAAACTGATAAAATTATAGATGCTAAATTTAAAAGCTTTGGCTGTGGTACAGCAATAGCAAGTAGTGACACTATGGTTGATCTTTGTATAGGTAAAACTGTAGATGAAGCTGTAAAAATTACCAATTTAGATGTTGAATTTGCAATGAGAGATAACCCCGAAACTCCTGCAGTTCCACCTCAAAAAATGCACTGTTCAGTTATGGCTTATGATGTTATCAAACAAGCCGCAGCACATTATAAAGGTGTTGATCCTGAGGATTTTGAAGATCAAATTATAGTTTGTGAGTGCGCTAGAGTAAGCCTTGGAACCATCAAAGAAGTAATCAAACTAAATGATTTACATACAGTAGAAGAAATAACGCAATTTACCAAAGCAGGTGCTTTTTGTAAATCTTGTGTTAAGCCTGGAGGGCATGAGAAAAAAGATTATTATCTTGTAGATATTTTAGCTGAAACTAGGGCTGAAATGGAAAGAGAAAAACTAAAAGATCAAAGTAAAACAGATATTGCTTTTGATGATATGACTATGGTTAAGCAGCTAAAAGCAGTAGAAGCTGTTTTAGATAGCGATGTGCGTCCTATGCTACATGGTGATGGTGGAGATTTAGAAGTAATTGATATACAAAAAAGTGAAAATAAAAATATAGATATATACATACGCTATCTTGGAGCATGCAGTGGTTGTTCAAGTGGGAGTGGTGCAACCTTATATGCTATAGAAAATATCTTACAAGAAGAACTTAGTCCAAATATACGCGTTATACCTGTTTAAGCAGTTTTTCTGCTTAAACTTTAAATTCAAGCCTTTTTATGTTAAAATAACATATTAATAAAAAATTAAAAAGGTTATTTATGCAAAAACTTCAAACCTTTGTTAAAAGTGAAACTTTCCCTGGTGTTTTGCTAATATTTTTTACCGTACTTGCACTAATTTTACAGAATAGTTCTTTAACGGATCAATATACCAATTTTTTAAATATTCCTTTTGGCTTTCAAGCAGGAAGTTTAGAAATTTTCAAACCATTGCTTTTATGGATTAATGATGGCCTTATTGCAATCTTTTTCTTTGCCATAGGACTTGAATTAAAATATGAAGTAACAAGAGGACAACTCAATAGCATAAAAGCTATGTCATTACCTGTATTTGCTGCACTTGGTGGTATGGTAGTACCTGCTTTGATTTTTGCATTTTTTAACTATAAAGACCCTTTTGCTTTGCAAGGTTGGGCTATACCAACGGCTACTGATGTGGCTTTTGCGGTTGGCATTTTAATGCTTTTAGGCAAAAGAGTACCTACTTCTTTAAAATTATTTTTACTCTCTTTAGCAATTTTTGATGATTTGGGCGCGATTATTGTGATTGCTTTATTTTATACAAGCGAACTTTCAGTTTTTGCTATGATTGCTGCTTTAGTGTGTATTCTAGCGCTTTATTTGTTAAATCATTTCCATGTTACCAAAAAATCTTTTTATATCATCATAGCTATAGTATTTTGGATAAGTATGCTAAAAAGCGGGGTGCATGCAACTTTAGCAGGTGTGATTACTGCTTTATTTATACCACTTCAAACAAAAAGTGGTGAGTCTTTTTTAAAAGAAATAGAACATGACTTAGCGCCTTGGGTGAGTTATTTCATCTTGCCTATTTTTGCTTTTGCAAATGCGGGAGTTGATTTAAAAGACATGGATCCAAGCTTTATGTTTTCTTCAGTTAGCTTAGGTATTATCTTAGGATTATTTTTAGGAAAACAAATTGGAGTATTTTTATTTTCATATATTAGTATAAAACTGGGCCTAGCAAAACTTCCACAAAATGTTAATTTCAAACAACTTTATGGGGTTTGTATACTCACAGGTATAGGTTTTACTATGAGCTTTTTTATAGATGGCCTAGCTTATCAAAATAGTGATATTTTTGCATATTCAGACAAACTTGCAATTTTAATAGCTTCATTATTAAGCGCTATAGTTGGATATGCCTACTTAAAACTTATTTATAGTTTTAAAAAATGAAATTAAGAAATTTCCAAAACTTTTTATCACTTGAAATTTTAGGAGGATTGTTGCTTTTATTAGCAACAATCTTTGCCTTGCTACTTAAAAATAGTCCTTATGGACAACACTATATGGATTTTTTAAGTGTGGAAATGGGTGTAAAAGTGGGTGCTTGGGAACTTTTTAAGCCTTCTTTATTATGGATTAATGATGGTCTTATTGCAATCTTTTTCTTTGCCATAGGACTTGAATTAAAAAAAGAATTTGTTCAAGGAGAGTTTAAAACTCTTAGTAATATTACCCTACCCTTAATGGCTGCTATAGGCGGTATAGTTGTACCTGCTTTGATATTTTGTGCTATCAATTTTAATGATGCTTATGTTTTAAAAGGTTGGGCTATACCAACGGCAACTGATACTGCATTTGCCCTAGTTATACTTGCAATGCTAAAACAACGCATACCAAGTTCTTTGAAAATATTTTTAGTATCTTTAGCGATTTTTGATGATGTAGGAGCTATTTTAATCATTGCTATTTTTTACACAGGGGAACTTTCAACTTTAGCCTTTTTTGTTGCCTTTTGCTGCATTGTGGGTTTGTTTTTACTTAATCGCTTGAGCAATGAAAGAAAATCATTTTATTATATACTTGGAGCATTACTTTGGCTTAGTGTGCTAAAAAGTGGAGTACATGCAACTTTAGCAGGTATCATCACAGCTTTATTTATACCTGTATATACAAAAAACAATCACGCTTTATTAGAAGAAATCGAGCATGGTTTAAAATTTTGGATAGCTTTTATAATACTACCACTTTTTGCTTTTGCAAACGCAGGGGTTGACCTTTCAAAAATTGAAGCACATATGCTATTTAGTGGTGTGAGCGTAGGGATTTTCTTAGGCTTGTTTATTGGAAAACAACTAGGTGTATTTGGCTTTGCTTATATGGCAATTAAACTTAAACTTGCAAAGCTGCCAAAAGATGCTAATTTTAAACAACTCTACGGAGTTTGTATACTCACAGGTATAGGTTTTACTATGAGCTTTTTTATAGATGCTCTTGCTTATGAGGTAAGTGATATATTTAATTTTGTGGATAATTTTGCTATTTTGCTAGCTTCCCTAGCTTCAGGTGTATTTGGTTATTTTTACCTGCGTTTTATAAAATAATTAAGTTTTTTTTAAATTAAATAAGATATAATTTCATTTCTTAATTAATTTTAAAAGGCCCATTCGTCTAGCGGTTAGGACATCGCCCTTTCACGGCGGTAACACGAGTTCGAGTCTCGTATGGGTCACCACTTCTAACTTCTAATTACAAAAATATCAAAAATAATAATTTTCCATAACTAAACTTAATTTACAACCAATACATCAAATAAATATTCTAGAAGTAAAAAATATAAATAAATTTACCTACTAACAAGCTTGTAAGATTTTATAAAAAATATGGCGGAATTTTATTGAAAATATTATGGATAACAAAACTCATCTTTTAAGAGTTTATAAGATAGAATTTTAACTTTCTTTATTTTCTCCATCTTTAAAAGAAAATATAGGCAAACTTAAACCATAATATATCGCCAAAAGTCTTGCTATGGTTCCCACAATCAATGAAGCAAGAATTACCCACAACTCATCTACACCCAAAATATACAATATATAATACAAAGCCCCTGTTAATATAGCAACACCTGCATAAATTTCTTTTTGAAATACAAGAGGGATTCTAGCGCATAAAATATCTCTTAAAATTCCACCAAAAACTCCAGTAATCACAGCTGCACTCACAGCTATAATAAAACCATGTCCCATTTGTATTGCAATTTGTGCGCCTAAGACGCTAAAAACAACCAAACCTATAGCATCTAAAATCAAAAAAAGTTTTTCAAGTCTTATAACATATTTAGCAATTTTTGTTGTAATCATAGCTGCAACACAAATTAAAATCACATATTCAGGAGTTTTAATCCAAGTTAACGGATGATGATCAAGTAAAATATCTCTAATAGAACCTCCGCCAATTGCAGTTACTAAAGCTATAAATATCACTCCAAAAAGATCCATTTTATGCCTTCCTGCAGCAATAGCTCCTGTCATCGCATCAACAGTAATTCCGATAATATAAAGTATAGTTAAAAGCATAATGAGTTTAAAAAAACCCTTGTTAAAACAAGGGTTAATTTTTACTTACAATATCAATGATATTTTGAGCTACTTTTTTAGCAATAGGCTCAACAAATTCAGCAGGAGAGGTAAATCCTACGCAAGAGCAATTAATCTCACCTAAAACATATTTATCTTTACCATTCTCATCCGTATCTAAGATAAAATCAGCAGTCCAAATCAAAGGTATATCATAATTTCCAAGTTTTGAGCGAATTTCTGGTAAAGTAGCCAAAAACCAATCAACCAATCCTTGCCAATCTTTTGGCTCATCATATCTATATTTTGCACCCGAAAAAAGTGTCGCAGAGAATGCATCAGCACCTTCGGCTGGCTTTTTATGCACTACATAAATTGGAGTGTGATAAAGCATTAAAATTCTAATTTCACCTTCTTTAATACGAGGCAAGAAAGTCATATCTACAAGCATTCCATTATCGCCAACGATGTATTGCTCGCAAAAGTCCATAAACTCACCAAGTTCTCTTTCTTCTGTATGATTATCTTTAGCTTCTGTGCATTTGATTTTTGCATTTAATGGCACACTTGTAGCTCCTGCTGGTAGCTCATCCATCAATCTCACACGCCATATTCCCTCACCTGTTGAACCACGATTTTGTTTTAAAACTCTCTCGCCTTTTGCTAAAGTTTTTGGAAAACTTTCTTTAAAAGTTTTAATATCATAATATGCGTAAGTATCTTCAGGTACCAAAGCCGTTTTATTTAGCTTAGTTAACGCATCTTTAGCGCCATACCCTATCATAGCATCAGGATGAGGCATGCCTATAACACCATTTGCACAAAGTTTTCTTAGCATGTCAAAATATTCATTTTCTTCTTTTAAATTTCCAGGGTTAATTCTAGAAACATAAGCATCAGCGTTATTTTTTACATATTCATAAATTTCATCTTTTTTATCTACTTCAAAAAAGATTACCTCAGCATTCCAGCCTTGTTCTTTTAAGGCATTTACCATAGGCATAGTATCTTTTCTATGACCATCTTCACCTTTGTCACTACCACCTCTAACTTCAAAAAACACAATATTTTTTTTCATATTTCTCCCTTTTTAAAGATATTTTATCATCATATCTAAATAAGTATTAAATTTTTATTTGTTTTTTCCATAAACTCGTTGTAAATTTTGCAAATTTGAGCTTGCATTTAAAAGCAAAGCATCAGCCATACAAATTGCTACCATAGCATTTATCACAATACTACCTCTTATACCCACACAAGGATCATGTCTGCCTTTTAACTCGTGTATAATATTTTCTCCTTGGATATTTTGCGTTTGTTGGGGTAAAAATATAGAAGGAGTTGGCTTAAAATATGTTTTTATGTCAATAAAATCCCCATTAGAAATTCCGCCTAAGATCCCACCACTATGATTGCTTAAAAACACTCCATCTTTTAACTCATCATTATTTTGACTTCCATACATATAACTACTTTGAATACCACTTCCTATTTCTATAGCTTTAACCGCATTTACCCCCATAATCGCATGAGCAAGTTTAGAATCAAGCTTATCATACAAAGGCTCACCTAAACCTTTGATAGGATTTTTCACTCTAGTAAAAACTCTAGCACCTATGCTGTTTTTTGCCTTTTTAGCTTTTAAAATTTCATCTTTAAAACTTTGCTCTAAATTCTTATCTAAAGCATAAACTTCACTATTTTTAGCACAGTTAAAATCAAACTCATCATTACTAAGTTTGCTATCAATACTTCCTACTCCAAAAACTCCGCTCATTATCTCTATGTCAAATTCCTTTAAAAGCATTTGCGCCAAAGCTCCTGCTGCTACTCTTGCTATACTTTCTCTAGCACTAGCCCTTCCACCACCTCTATAATCTCTAATGCCATATTTGTGATAATAAGTAAAATCAGCATGTGCAGGACGAAATACATCTTTTTCATAATCTTTTGAGCGTGTATTTTCATTATATACCAAAACACTTATAGGGGTTCCTGTTGTATAACCCTCAAAAACCCCACTTAAAACTTGAACTTTATCTTCTTCTTTTCTAGGAGTGCTAAATTTATTTTGACCTGGTTTTCTTTTATCTAGCATTTCTTGCAAAAAATCAAAATCAAATTTCACCCCTGCTGGCATACCATCTATTACACAACCTATGGCTTGACCATGAGATTCGCCAAAACTTGTAAATTTAAATCTTATTCCAAAGCTATTCATAGTTTTCCTAATTTCTCAAGTGCGATTTTAGCACATTGTTGCTGGGCTTCTTTTTTGCTGCCTGCTATTGCTCTTGCAAATTCTTTTCCTTGAATTTTTATAGCAATTTCAAATTGTTTTTTATGATCAGGCCCAAAAGCATTAACTACTATATACTCAGGTGTTCCTGCCATATTTGCTTGTGTGATTTCTTGCAATTTTGTTTTATAATCTTTAAACAAACTTTGTGTGTCAATATGTGGATAAACTTCATTAAGTAAATTTAATGCTATATTTTTAGTTTTTTCAAAACCTATTTCTAAATACATAGCTCCCATTAGTGCTTCAAAAGCATCTGAAAGTATAGAAGGCTTATTGCGTCCATCGTTATTTTCTTCTGCAATAGACATAAATATACACTCTCCAAGATCAAGCTTTTGTGCTAAATTTGCAAAAGATTTTTCATTGACTAAAGCTGCTCTGAGTTTGGAAAGATTTCCTTCTGATTCTTTTTGAAATTTAAAAAACAAAAACTCTCCTACCACTAAATCCATCACTGCATCGCCTAAAAATTCTAATCTTTCGTTATTATAAGGCTTTTTGTAACTTTTATGCGTTAATGCCTCTATGAGTAATTGTTCATTTTTAAAGTGATAATTTAATCTTTCTTGAAGTTTTTTAAGCATTATTTAGCCTCTCTTCTTGAAGTTTTAAAGCTGCATTTCTTGCCAATTCATCACAACGCTCATTTAACTCATGACCATTGTGTGCTTTAACCCAAAAAGCAGTTATTTTATGATCTTTAGCCACTTCTAAATACTCTTTCCAAAGGTCAATATTTTTCTTACCTTTAAAATCTTTTTTTATCCAGCCCTCAAGCCATTCATTAATGCTTTGTACCATTAAATTTGAATCTGTATATAATTTTACCACACATGGTTCTTTTAAGGCTTTTAAAGCCTTTATGATAGCCATTAATTCCATACGATTGTTTGTTGTATCCTCACATGCCCCGCATTGTTCTTTTGTGTGATTTTTATAAGTTAAAATATAAGCCCAGCCACCAAAACCTGGGTTATTTAAACAAGAACCATCGGTGTAAATTTCAATATTTTTCAAGTTTTTACCTCATAATAAATCTTGCAAGTATTAAACTCATAACAAAATGGACAATGATAAAAAAACAAAGGATTTTGATTTTTACAATTATCGCAAATATAATTAAAAGTTAATTTGGCATTCAACTCATGGTCATTTAAAATTTTTAAAATTTTTAATTGCTTATTTTTAATCACAATAGCTGTATTAGTTAAATTTTTAGCATAAAAAAACTCATGATATTTTTCATCAGCTAAATTTATCGCTTCTTTGCATTCATCAAGCAAATCAATAATATTTTCAAATTTAGGCATTTGAGTAAGTTTTTCTTTATAATGTAAAAAACAAAGTCTTAAAATACACTCATTATCTTTTGAAAGGGCTAAAATTTCTTTTATTTTTTGTTCTTGTTCTTTGGAATTTGCTTGAATTTTCAAAGCTTTTATCAAAGCTTTTTCTATATAGATATTTTCCCCAAGTTCAAACAAACACTCTAAAACCTCTAAAACCCTATCATATTGTTTTAATTTTAAATAAACTATTTTTAAAAGTTTTAGGCTTTCTTTGTTGCGTGCTTTGATTTTTAATGCATTTAATAAAGCCTCTACACTACGCTCCAAAAATCCTGCTTTTAAATAAACTTGCGCTAAAGAAAAAAAGATAAATTCTTTTTGGCTAGCCTCATTTGATTTTTGCAAAGCTATAAGATAAATTCCTACAGCTTTTTCAAATTCTCCACTTTTAGTGAAAATTTGGGCTAAAAAATTTAAATTTTCTATGCTTAAATTCGCGTTTTTTAAGAGTTGTTGATGGGTTGAGTTGATTTCAAATTTTTTAACAAAACGATCAAGCTTGCTTTTTTGATCTTTACTTGCAAAAAACCGCCATATATAGTGCGAACTTGCAATGACAAAAACCAAAGCAGTCAAAACAATAAGACCAAATAAAGGATCGCGGTATTCTACAAAGAAAAAATCCATAATCTTGCAACTTAACTTTCAAATTTATAACAATTATAGCTAAATGCTTATATAATTTTCTTTAAGGTTTTAAAATGATAGAACAAACTAGTATAGAACAGCTTTTACAAAAAACAGACATTGTTGATATCATAGCTCATTATGTGGAAGTAAAAAAACAAGGCTCAAGCTATGTGTGCGTATGTCCTTTTCATGATGATAAAAATCCTAGTATGCATATAAATTCTATAAAGGGCTTTTACCATTGTTTTGCTTGCAAGGCTGGTGGAAATGTTTTTAAATTTGTAATGGATTATGAAAAATTAAACTTTGTTGAAGCGGTTGAAAAGGTTGCTTCATGGAGTAATTTTTCACTGACTTATACCTCGCAAAAACAAGAAAATAAAAAATCAATCACTCATATACTGCCTATTTTAAATGCTTTTTATAAGCAAAATCTAAGCAAAAACAAAGACGCTCTTGCTTATCTTTATAAAAGGGGTTTAAATGATGAAGATATTAGAACCTTTGAACTAGGCTTTGCACCAAGTTCTAATGAAACTTTAAGATTATTAAAAAATGAAAATATTAGCGAAGATGAAGCCTTAGAAGCTGGCGCTATAAAACAAAACGAGAATGGGATTTATGCAAGTTTTATCAACCGCATTACTTTTAGCATTTATGATCATAAAAATTTACTCATAGGCTTTGGTGGTAGAACGCTAGATGAAGCTAATATGGCAAAATATGTCAATTCTCCTCAAAGCAAATTATTTGATAAATCAAGAATTTTTTACGCACTTCATTTAGCAAAAGATGAAATTTATAAAAAAAAGGAAATGATAATTTGTGAGGGTTATATGGATGCTATAGCCTTTCATAAAGCTGGTTTTAAAAATGCTGTAGCGATTTTGGGAACAGCTTTAGGGGAAAATCACATACCTTTGATAAAAAGATTACAAGCTAGAGTAATTTTGTGTTTTGATAATGATAATGCAGGCCTTAATGCTGCTGTGCGTTCAGCACATTTACTAAGCTTAGCAAAAATTGATGGAAAAGCAGTTTTGATAGAAGGTGGGAAAGATCCTGCTGAACTTGTAGCAAGTCATCAAGAAAAACTTTTATTTTCTATATTAGAAAAAGGTATAGAACTAGGCGAATTTTATATAAGAAATTTAATCACTCATTTTGATTTAAACTCAGCATTAAATAAACAACAAGCCTTAGAAGAAGTGCAAAAATACACTTTTAACCTTGAACCTTTAATAGCAAATTCTTACACAAATTTAGTAGCAAATCTTTTAGGCGTAAATATACAAGATATCAAGCTTTCTAAAAATACAAGAAAAAATACAAACTTCATTAATCCTATAAAACAAAGCAAAATCAACAATATAAGCGAGTTAGAGCTTTTGAAATTTTTATATGAAAATAATGAAACCATAGAGCTTTTTAAGCTTTTAAGCACAAAAGAATATTTTTTACACCAAGATATTACTAAGGCTATTTTAGAGCAAAAGAACTTTGAAGATCCTAACATAAGAGAGCTTTATGAATTTGAAAATATCAAAAACTTAAGCAATTTAGAAGAATTTTTATATGCTATTTGCAAGATCAACCTTGCATATTTTAATAAATTAAAAAGTTTAAATTTAAAACAAGCTTTTAAAAAACAAATTTATAATTTACTCAATCAAAATTTAGAGAAAATCAAAAAAAGCTATCAAAATGATGAAGTTTTTTTAAACCATTTGCTAGAAGTTTTAAAAAGTGTGCATTTTTTAGATGATGAGGAGAGTTTGGAATTATTTTTAAATAGACTACAAAAAAACATCAAAGACAAAAAAGCAATTCATTATAATATTGAAGAAGAAGTTTTTTAAATAAAAACTTGTACAAAAATTAAAAAATATTCATTACAATATGCCAAAAATTTAGAAAGGAAAAAATGAAAGCGTTAGCACTTTTTAGTGGTGGGCTTGATTCTATGCTTGCTATAAAACTAATTACTTCTCAAGGTATAGAAGTTAAAGCTTTAAATATCAATATAGGCTTTGGTGGTACTAGCGATAAAAGCGAAATTATGGCAAAGCGTGCTGCTATAGCAGGAGCTAGTTTTGAAATGATAGATGTAAGAAATGCTTATTTACAAGAAGTTTTATTTAGTCCTCAATATGGATATGGAAAGCATTTTAATCCTTGTATTGATTGTCATGCTTTTATGTTTAAAACAGCTCTTTCGATGTTAAAAGATGAAAATGCAAGTTTTATCATCACAGGAGAAGTAGTTGGTCAACGCCCAATGAGCCAAAGAAATGATGCTATGGCAAAGGTTAAAAAACTAGCTCTTGATGAAGAGGATTTAATCTTGCGTCCAATGTGTGCTAAAAATTTACCTTTAACTAAACCAGAACGCGAGGGTTGGGTTGATAGAGAAAAGTTAGAAAACATAAGCGGAAGAAGCAGAAAAAGACAATTAGAACTTGCTGCAAAATTTGGCTTTGAAGATTTTGAAAGCCCAGGTGGTGGATGCTTGCTTACACTTGAGAGTTTTTCAAACAAAATCAAAGATTTCATTAAATTTGATAAAAATATGCAAGTAAATGATGCCCAGCTTTTAAAATACGGACGCCACTTAAGACTTCCAAATGGATCTAAAATGATAGTAGGTAGAAATGAATTAGAAAATCAATTTTTAAAAGAATTAAAAACTCAAAAATATGAAGAATTAAAACTTTTTGATTTAATCGGTGCTTATTCTTTGGTAGATGAAAGTATCAATCCGCAAGATCTTGAACTTGCTCTAAGCATAGCACTAACTTATGCTAAAACCCAAAATAATACAAAATATAAAATAGGCTTTAAAGATAAAATTTTCCAAAGTATGGCTTTTGAAGATAAAAATAAAATTCAAGAGTATTTTATAAATTAAACTACCCTTTAAAGGGTAGTTTTTTAGAATTTCTTTCTTCTAACCTCTGCTACAATATCAGCTGACATAGAATCAACTTCATTAGCTACAGAATTAGTCGCATGAGCAATTTGTGAGTTTTCTTTAGTTAAACCATCTATCACAGATACCGCTTGATTAATTTGCGAAATTCCTAAAGCCTGTTCTTTAATACTCTCACCCATTTCATTAATAGATTGAACTAAGATATTAGTATTAGCTTCTATTTCACCTAAAGACTTTTGAGTTCTTTCAGCTAAATTTCTAACTTCATCAGCAACAACAGCAAAGCCTCTACCATGCTCTCCAGCTCTTGCAGCTTCAATAGCAGCATTTAATGCAAGTAGGTTAATTTGATCAGCTATATCTCTAATAACATCTGTAACTTCTTTAATATCGCCACTTTGTTTTATAACCTCTTCAGTTCTTGCTGCTACGGCATTCATAGAAGCACTCATTTCTTCAACCGCAGCTGCACTTTCTTGCAAAGAATCAGCCTGTTTTTGAGCGCCATCATTAAGTTTTAAAACACTTTCTTTTAAAGCGTCGGCTTTAGTTTGAAGCATTTCACCTTGTTTTAATGAAGCTTGAAGCATTTTTTTAATCTCTTGACCTACAGAATTCAAAGCAAGTTCTATTTCGCCTTGCGCATTTTCAAGATTATCTGAAAAATCAAGATTTTTAAAGCTTGCAAAAACTCTTTGAATATCATTTAAATCTTTACCGATTTTTTCTTGCATATCATCTAGCATTTTATTTAATACTTCTTTTAATTCCACAAGTTTAGGATTTACAGGATTTGCCTGTATTCTTTGATCAAAATGGCCTTTTTCTATTTCATTAGAAACTTCTAGTATATCTTGAACAGTTGCATCATCTTTTTCCAAGCATGATCTAATATGTTGAACATTTTCATTGATCGCACCAGCCATTTTTCCTATCTCATCATTAAATCTAGGAACAACTACCTCCACATTTGGAATTTCATGATTTAAATATCTAAAAAATTTCATCATATGCTCTTGTAATCTAGCAACCCTTGAAGTTACAATATTTTTAATTACAAAACCTAAAACCAATATAATGAAAATAATCCCTACAGCCCCGCTAAACAATATTATATCTCTTAAATCTGTTATTGGTTTAAACAAAGTTTTAGCAGGAGCAACCGCTAGCATAGACCAATAAATTCCAGTATTTGGATAAACTTCAAATACCCTAATAGCTCCATGATATTTATCACCATTATCTGCTATATAATCAAGATTTTGCACAGTAACACCCTTAGTTAATTCTAAAACATTTTTTGCATTTGGATTAACATCTACGATATTTTTTGCAAGAAAGTCAACATTTGTATGAGTTGCCACAAATCCACCATTTGAAAGCAATATTCTTCTATCACCTTCATAAACTGATCTTGTATGGTGATTAAAGTCATCTGCTAGCAATTTTAAGTCAAATATCATACCAAGAACACCTAACACCTTACCTCTTTTATCCATCAGTGGCGCAGCTATATTCGAGCCAAATATTTTTTCTCCATTGATATTAAACCATCGAGGCTCTCCAAAATATAATTTATCACCTTTTAAAATATGAGAAATTCCTCTTAAGCGTGTGATATCTGAACTTGCTTCCAATACAGTCATGCCTCCAGGATTTTTCACATCCAAATCCCTCATTAAAACCATAAATTCATTTTTATTTGTAAAATATTTACTATCTAAACCCATATTTTTGTAAGTTGAGCCATCTTTTAAATAATAATAACCATAAGCAATGGTTGGATTTGCATCAACAGTTTCACCAAGAATATTTTCTATTCTTTTTTCAGATATTGGACCTTCTTCTAATAAGGTATTAAAAATCTTTTGTGTACCAGTAGCTGAAACAAAAAAAGATTTTATAGTAGATTCAGCAGTGTTTGTGTATCTAAACACTGATGTTATAAGGGTTTTATTAATTTGCCCAGTTAGAGTTTCGGTTGATTTTTGAATAATGAGCAAAGACAACCCGCCTAATATAATGACAACAGTCACCACAGTTATAGCAATAACTTTTGTACCAAGTTTTAATTGCTTCCACATTATAACACTCCTTGAATATAATGAAATACTTTTTATAATTATAAAAATTTATTATTAAAAAAAAATAAAAAATTTATTTAAAATATAGAATATATTAAATATTTATTTTTTTACTTAAATATCTATAAATTAATATATCAAAGATATTTTGTAAATAAATATGCATATTTTATATTTAAAATATATTAAAAATAGAAAAATCATTATATCCATTTTCACTAATAATATTAATAGTATATTTACCTTTTTTTAAATTTAAGGCTAAAGATTCTTCCTTGCCTTCAAAAATTAGTTCTTGATTTAAATACCAAAAAAGTTTTTCTTTTTTTGGGTTTGAAATTTTAACAAGCAATTTTTGTTTTGATTTTAAGTCTTTTGGCAAGATGATATTAAGGTTATTTAATGGATATATGATTTTTAATTTTTGATTAAAACTTGGTAAATTGTGTTTTTCTTTTGCAAAAAATGCTTGCGCATGAGAAGGTAAATTTAATATAATCTTTTTCTTTGCATGGATGAAATTTTCATCTAAAGAATTAATTTCTTTGTTTTTATACATAAAAACTTCTTTTAAAAATGGTGAAGTTCTTAAAACATTTGCGCTTTGTGGATAAAGTACCTCTTTAAAGTCAAATTTATAATCATATCTATATCCTGTTTGATTTTCAATTTTGATAGAAACTAAATCATTAGGTTTTTCAAATTCTAAATTCAACCCATCAAGTAAAGATAAAAGCTCAAAAAACAACTCTCCTGCTATACTCACACCATATAAATTTGCATTTGCCTCGCCATTAAAATTTCCAACCCATACTCCTAAAGTGTATTTTGGAGAAGTTCCTATAGCCCAAGCATCTTTTCTACCATAACTTGTGCCTGTTTTCCAAGAAATGATAGTATTAAAATCATATTGCCTTAAACCTGTTCTATCTAAATCCTTTAAGGTTTGTAAGGTTAAAAAGCTTGCTCCATCACTAATAAGTTTCTTATCTTTTTTAATAAATGCATTTTCTTCATATAAAAGCTCTTTAAAATTTCCATAATTTCCAAGTCCTAGATAGATTTTTACCATATCTTCTAAACTAAATTCTTTTGTGCCCAAAATCAAAGAAAGTCCGTATTTTTTAAAATTTTCATCTTCAAAATCTAAAATATCTTTGAGTTCATAAAAAAACTTCTCATACCCATATTCTGCAAGTAAGCTTACAAAAGGAACATTAAGTGATTTTTGCAAAGATTCTTTTGCGCTAATAAAACCATGGTATTTTTTACTTGCATTTTGTGGAGCAAAGTTAGAAAAAAATGTAGGTACATCAAGCATTAAAGATTCAGGCACTATAAGTCCCTCATCTATGGCAAAAGCAAAAAGCAAAGGTTTTAAGGTTGAGCCCACACTACGCTTTGCTATCACCCCATCAACTTGACCAAAACTTGCAAAATCATAAAAATCATTAGAGCCTACATAAGCTAAAACTTTATTTGTTTTGGTATCTACTAATAATATAGCTAGATTTTTTATGCCTTTTTGTTGTAGTTTATAAGAATATTCTTTAGCCTTTTCTTCAAATTTAATTTGAATTTTTTTATCTATACTAGAAACGATTTGTTCTTTATCTGCTAAAAGCTTACGCGCTAAATGTGGAGCTAAGTTTTTTCTTGCTTTAAAACTAGGAAGTTTTTCAGCCTTTGCAAGAGTTAAAATATCTTTAGAAAAATATCCCTTTTCAAAAAGCCTATCAAGCAAAGCATTGCGTTTTTTTAAAAGTCTATCTTTGTTTTTTTCAAGATTAATTAAACCTGGATTATTAGGAAGCACAGCAAGCAAGGCTGCTTCACTCCAAGTAAGATCTTTTAAATCTTTTTCAAAATAAAACAAACCCGCACTTGCAACACCCACTAAATTTCCTCCATAGGGAGCATTGTTTAAATAAAGCTTTAGAATTTCATCTTTTTCACAAGCACTTTCTAAAGCAAAAGCTTTGATGATTTCGTTAAATTTATTAAAATATGTGCGTTTATTTTGCTCTAAAAGTTTAATTGTTTGCATAGAAATTGTACTTGCACCACTTCTTTTGCTTGAAAAAAGATTATTTTTAAAAGCTCTTATAAGCGCTAAAAAATCTACTCCATAATGAGAATAAAAATTTTTATCTTCATACAAAATAACTGCACTTTTTAATTTTTGCGGTATAAACTCACTCTCTAAATGCCATTGTTCGTTAGAATCTAAAAATACACTAAGAATTTCTTTGTTTTTATCCAGTAAAACCTTGCTATAAGTGCCTTTAAACAAATCCTTGCTATCAAAACTAAAATAAACTAAGCCTATGTAAAAACATAGGCTTAAAAAGCATACTGCAAGGCTTATTTTGATTTTCACTGCACTACTTTGACTCTTTTACTCTCACTTAAAGCTTTATAAGCATTATCATACATTGCTTCAGCATAAGCTCCGCTCAAAGTATAAACACCCGGAGTAACAGCACTTAATTTCACAAAAAATTCTCTTGATTCATCAGAATATAAAGGAAAGAAATACATGATTTTATCATCTCTTATATCGACAAAATCATAATAAGAATTTTTTACAAAATCAGGAGTTTCATCATCTAAAAGATCATGTACTATCTCCCATCCACTTGGTAAAATTTGAGTTAAAGCTATATTAGAAGTGCCTGGATAATTTTTATTTGATATTTTTAATTTCATATAAAAAATTTGAGAACTTTTTATAGTGCTTTCATCTATTTCATTTCCATTTTCATCATAAAAACTTCTTTCTATATACATACGCTGCGCAAAAGGTTTAGCAATACCTTTTTTAATACCCTCTACTCCAAAATGCACAAAAGTATCTTCTTTGGCTTCTATCAAAGCGCTGCCTTGATTAAACTCAAATTTAGAAAAACTCGTATTGAGCTTTTTATCCTCACCATTAATTTTTACACTTGCATTGATAGTTTTAGAGCTTTCATCGCTAAAACTATTTGCCAAAGCATATAAAGCATAACCTGTGCTTTGAGTGCTAAGCCAAGCTTGGCTTTCTAAAGTTTTTTTAATATCATCTAATAATTCATCATTATCTTTGCCATAAATTATTTTATACGCATTTGCAATAATAGCTTCATCTCTTAGAAAAGATCCATAAGTATGAGTATAATTAGCTTTTTCATCAGGCTTTGTGCTTAAATTTTTAGCCATATTTAAAGCTACCTCATCAAAACCTGCTAATTTATAAGCTGCACTAAGTTGCCAAAGACTTACATTATTTAGGCTTTGCAAATAAGTACTATCTTCATAAATGGCATTCATTATGCTTAAATTGGGTTCTTTGGCTAGAGCTAAAAGATATAAAGAATTTATTCTAATTTCTTTATTTGTTTGAGCTTTTAAAACATAGCGTTTTTGATAATCAAGCCATGCTTTAAACATTCCCTCACTCACATAATAGCCTCTTTCTTTAGCTAAAATCATAAACATACCCGCATAATTACTTCCCCAAGCATCAGAATCTTTAAGTCCTTGCCAATAAGCAAAACCACCATTAGCAGTTTGAAAATTTGCGTATTTACTTAACAATGCATTGATATTGTTAATATTTTTTTGCTCATTTGCCCCTTGATCAAGTTTTTGTAAAAAAAGTTGCGGTAAAACTGCTGAAGTGCTTTGCTCTATACATCCATAAGGATAATTTTGCAAGTATTTTAATCTATGATTTATATTTAAAATAGGCTTAGAACTCACACTTAAAAACGCCACTGGGTTAATATAATCTTGTGTGATTTTAAATTCCATAGAAGTATTTGCAGGAATTTTAAAAGATTTTCCCTCATAAGTAATGGTATTTAGCGCTTTTATATCAATTTGCGTATTTTGAGTATAACTGTAGTCTTTTGCATTTAAACTTAGCTCTATTTCTTCTACTCCAAGCTTATTTGAATTTACTCTTGCATTAACATAAATATCTTTGCTTTTTTCATTACCAAAATCAATTAAAATTTCATCGTTTTCAAAATTTATGAGTGAATTTTTTGTTTTTAGTTTAAGTTTTGCATTTTTTACATCATCATCTACTTTAAATACTTGCACCAAAAGCTTAAACTCATCATCAAGTCTTAAAGCCCTTGGCAAAGTTTCAAGCATTACAGCAGGCGCGCTAACTTGGATATCTTTAAAAGTGCTACCAAAACCTGCTAAGTTGTTTGCCACTACCATAACCCTAACCGAACCTAAGTATGATGGCATATTAAATTTTAATTTTGCATAACCATTTTCATCACTTTGTGCTGGCTCTTGAAACAATACAACAGGCTTAAAGCGTCTTGCTTTTTCATCATTTTTGCTTTTATTTGCCCTACTTTCTAAGAAAACATCACCACCCGTAGTCAATACCTTAGAAGCATTAGAAATATTTTTAGCAATGATTTTATCATAGGTATCATATATACTCATGTTAAAGCGTGTTTTTTGGTAAAAATACCCCCAAATATCTGGGGTTTTAAAAGCATTCACATCAAGCAAGCCCTCATCTACAATAGCGACGGTATAAGTATAACTTTGCCTGTTTTTGCTTTGAATTTCTACTTCAAAATCTTGTTTTGGCATGATTTTATCTGGCACTTTTAAATCAAGTTCAATTTTACTTTGCTCATCTACTACATTCAAAGGCACCACACCAAAAAGTCTTAAGGCTCTATCGTTAGTGTATTGATTATAATCTTGAAGTAAAATCACACTCACATAAACATTTGGCATATATTCTTTAAGAATAGGAATTTCAACCTTTGTAATATCTTCATGCGTATCCATTACAAAGCGTTTTAAAACCTTTGCATTATCATTTAAAGTAACAATGGCTTTTGCACCCTTAACACTTTCAAACTCTACAAAAGCTGTTTCATTTGGTTTGTATTCTTTTTTATTGCTTTTGATCTTTAAAGAACTCACTATATCAGCATTACTTGGCGCACCAAAACTACTAACATAAAAAAACTCTCCTGTGCTTGTTTTACTTTGTACATCTTCAAGCTCTATAAACATTTCACCATGATATTCTTTTGGATCAAATTCTATTTTAACCGGTTTGTCCTTACTTAAAATACTTCCTTGAGTAATGATTTGTGTGTTTTTATCTTTTTTGAGTGATTTTAAAAAATCATCATAATTATCATAATCCCACCACCAAGAATAATCATTTGCATAAATAGTATATTTAATCTCCCTATTTGCCACCAAATTCTCATCTAAATCACTCACAATAGCTTCAAAATTGATAATAGAACCCGAGCTTAAATAGTGATTTTTTAAACGCTTAATACCCACAAAATATTCATGCAATATCACTTGTGAATTTACGAGTGCTTCAACCGATCTTGAACCTTTTTCAAAAACCCTAACCCTTATACTAGCTTCAAGATTATAGGGGGTATTTTTTAAAAAGTCATTTAAAGTAAATTCTTGTTTTGCAAAGCCATTTTCATCTAGCATACCTTTTAAATTATCTTGATATTTTTGTACTAAAACACTAGGATTTGAAAAAATATATTCTGGATATTTTGAATTTTTATATTCTTTTTTATTCACAAATAAATCAGCTTGATATTGTAAATTACTTGCTGGTGTTCCAAAAAGATATTTTGAGCTAATATTAAAATCTAATTTTTCATTTTCTTTTATACTTTTTGGAGCTTGCATGGATATTTTTATACGATTTGGCACTATATTTTGCACTAAAATTTCTTTATCAAAAACCACATTTGCAAATTCTACTCTAGCTAAATACACTCCACTTAAAGCTTGTTGATCAAGTGAAATTTTTTTATAAAAAGTTCCATTACTTAAAGGATCAAGCTTGATTTTATCCAAAAGCTTTTTATTGCGTGAATCAAAAAAACTTAAAAATATAGGATGATTAACGACTCCCTTATCATTTCTTGCAACCATAGTTAAATGGATATCATCACCTGGTCTATAAACCCCTCTTTCTGTGTAAATAAATACTTTATTTTGAGAAGTTAAATCAAAACCATCAACATCAAAACCATCATATAATAAAGGTGAACTTAAGCGTAAAATAGAAGCTTGTTTATCTTTTGAAGCAATGATAAATAAAGCTTTTGACTCATCAATATCATCAAAAACAGCCAAACCATTATCATCACTCATTTTAGAAGCTAAAATTTGATTGCTTTTGCTAATCACATCAACCTTAACCCCACCTAAAGTCTTTTGTGTGGTAAAATCTCTCACATCTACAAAAAGCTTTTTATTTAAATTTTGAGCAATTAAAGCTATATCTGAAAAAATTAAGTTCTTACTTACTTTTGCTTTTTGGTTAAAAAATCTATATTTTTTCCAACTCTCCATTCCCTCATCAAAAACATAATCAACATCTTCTTCTTTAAAATAAAGCTTGACTATAAACACACCACTTAGATCTTTTAAACCATCTAGCACTATCTCATTTTCTTGCCATTGATTTTTAATATTTTTTATATCAAAATCTTTTTTTAACACTACTTCACTAGTATAATCACTCTCTGAAAAAATATCACTATCATAATCGCTTAAATTTTTAGCACCTTGAAGATTTTTATATCTTAAATATTCACTTAAGTTATTTGAAAATACTTGATAAACCTCCAAATGAACTTTTTTAACATTCATACTCTTAAAAGCTATTTTTTTATTTGCTTTGCTAGATAAAAACACTCCTTGATTTGTAAAACTTATAGCAGGCTCATAGTCTTTTAAACTTACTTGAGTTTTGTAATTTTCTTTTGTACTAATTCCATCAGCGCTTTTAATCCCTTGAGTAAGTTGAATTTCATAGGTTTTATTTGGGGAAAAATTACCTGTAAGCTTGATTTTATTTCCAAAAGCTAATGCCTTAAAATCAACTTCTGGAGTAATAAAAATCAATTCTTTTAAATTCTGATCTTGTGAAATATTTTGAGAAAAAAGTAATTCTATGTTTTTATTAACTATATTTGCATTTTGAAAAACAAATTCACTCTTTGCAAGCAAAATATACTCTAAATCTATATTGTTTTCTAAGCCTAAAACATTTTTATCAAAAACTACTTTCACATTAGTATTAGTATTTTTGATACTCAGTGCTTTAGAATATATACTTGCTATATCACCTTGGATGATGATTTTATCTATTTGAATTTCTTTTTCTTGTGTAGTAATTTTAATGGCTTTTAATAATTCATCTTTATTAAGAGTATAAAAACTTTGAATATTTAAAAGCAATACACTCTCATCATTAGAAATATTTTGAAAATATCCTTTAATATCTAGTTTTTCAAAAGGAGTTTGAACTTTTAATTGCACTTTTTCATTGGCTAAAATATCATTTAAATCTATAAAAATATCATATGTTTGATTTGCTTTTAAAGCTGTAAAAATATTTAATCTTGTAGGCGCTTCAAGCTCATATTTTACTTTTGTCTTTTGATTATTAACAATAATTTCTCTTTCTTTTATGACGCCTATTTCTTGATTAATAATATTAGTATTAAACTCTATAAAAATACTTTGTGTGTTTTCATTAAAACCATAAGCTCTTATAACAGAACTTTTATCTTCATTTTTAGAGCAAGCAAACAATAAACTTGCAAGTAAAAATGCAAAAAAACAATGTAAAAACCCTTTCATAAACGCCTCATTTTGGTAAATTTTTTAAATTATATCTAAATTCACTCTTGCTTCACTCAAAAAATTATATAATTCTTGCATAAAAAATAAAGGAGAAAAAATGAAAAAGAAAATCGCTACATTATTAACAGTCTTAGGTCTTTCAAGTCTTGCTTATGCAGATGGAGTATATGGAGTAATAGTAGATGTAAACGATGGTGCAAAAACCATTTTGATTGACACTACTTATGGTCAAAAAATGAATATAAAAATTCTACCAAATACTGAAATTGATATGGATGATTGTGGTATTTTTGGTATGGATAAATACGGTACTTTTAGAGATTTAAAAGTAGGTACTTTTATAGAAGCTGAAGTTTTCCATGGCTATGCTCAAACAACGCCAAACCCACAAGCACCAGAGCAAGTTCAAAATATCACTGCTAAAGAAATCAAAATCGAATGCAAAAAAAGAGCTTATTAAGCAAAATAACTCCTAAAAAGGAGTTATTTTAGTGCGTTTATTTCTTATACTAATTTACCTTAGCACTTTTGCATTTGCTTATAAGGTTCAAGGCATCCTAAAAAACACTACCACACATACAATAAGTATTCAAACAAGCTTTGATAACAATCTAATTATCACGATTTTACCCCAAACACATATTGAAGTTTATAGTTGTGGAATTTTTGGAAGTAATAAAAAACAAGCTAATGTACAAGATTTAAAAAAAGGAAGTCTTGTTAAAATTAAAGGCAGTAAAAATGGAAATATTATCATCGCTGAAAAAATTATAGTTGAATGCGATGATAAAAGAAGAGCCTTTTAGGTTAATAACTCTTCTTTCGTTTGAGTGTTAATTTTTTCTATATAAAGACTTTGCGACGGGAAAGCAAAGCTTAGTTTATTTTTGTCTACAATTTTCATAATTTCAAGTAAAATGCTTTGTCTAGCTTCTCTAAAACCTGCTGCATCAACTGCTTTGGTATAGAAATACACCTCTATATCGATAGAACTAGCACCAAAACCACTTACTGCTACATAGGTATTATTTTTATAACCTTCTAAATCATTAACTGAAACTAAATTTTGTCTATATCTTGCTCTTGATCCGCCAAGTTTTAACGCACTATCATCTACTTGAGCTATTAATGGACTAGTAGCAAGTAAGTATCTAATATCTTCTACAACCTGCTCTAGTTGATGTGGTTTTGCATCATAAGTTACACCTACATATAATTTTACATGGCGTCCTATTTTTCTTTTACTCCAATTTTTGATATTGGTCCCCATGATGGTTGAGTTTGGTAAAAATACTAAAGAATTATCAAAAGTTCTAATGGTCGTTTTTCTAAGTCCAATTTCTACTATAGTTCCTTCTACCCCAGAAATTTCCACCCAATCACCTTGATTAAAACTATTATCAAAAAGCAAAAGCACAGAAGCAAAGAAATTTGCAATAATATCCTTAGCTGCCAATGCCACAGCCAAACCACCGATTCCTAAAGATGCGATTAATGCAGAAATATTAAAACCAAGATGAGCTAAAATAAATAAAGCAGCAATAACAATAATAATAAAATATAAAATTTTAATAACTAAATTTACAACTTCTCTTTTACCACTTTTTTCAGCAAGCTTCGAAACAATCACCATACCATAACTATCAAAAATACTAATAATAATCCATGCAGTTAAAATAGCATATACTATATATAATACATTTCCTATTCTTATATCCACTGGAACAGGATAATAAATAATAGTAAAACAAATTCCTAAAGCATAAACAAATAAAAACCAACCTATGGGATTTTGTAATTTTGAAAGAAAATGAGTTTTAAGATCTAAATTAGATGAGTTTTGTCTGAACAATTTCATCAAAATAAAAGATAAAATTTTTGCAAGATAAAATTTTAACGAGTAAAAAAATACTATCACTAAAATCGATATAACAATTTTTCCAAGATTTATATTTTCAAACGAAGCTTGCTCGTTAATAAAATTAATGGCATTTTGTAAACCTAATTCATTAAATAAAAAATTAGTTTCTAACAACTTTGCATTATTTCTTAGATAAAGTAAAATTTCATTATATGATTTTATAGTAGTTTTTAAATTGTCTTCCTTGGTGTCTAAGGCTTTTATTTGCTCTACATTAGAAATTTTTTCTTTTTCTAACGAAAAATTAAACCTAGAATCAGCTTTTAAAAGATCAATTGCATCATCAACAACTTTTTTTATTTTAGAGCTTTGCGCACCTTGTATAAAAATTTTTTCAAGCTCAAATACACAAAAATAAAAATGCTCTGAAGCAACTAATTTTAGTAAATCCATTTTGCTATCTGCATACTCATAATATCTTCTTTTAGTTTGAGCATGCTCGACTTTTCTCTCTAGAGCATATTTTGTATCCAAAAATGCCTTCACTTCCTTATCATCTATTTTTTGAGAAATCATTCTTAAAGGAATTTTTGTCAAAATATCTTGTTTTTGTTTTTCTATTTCTCTAATATTGTCTTGATATTCACTTGAATTTAAATCTGAACTACTATAGCTTTCTAAAACAAAATTTAATTCCACATAATTTTGAACCAAAGCGAAAATACTATTTTTATCTATATTTGTAGCATTATCTTCATTAGCATTTGAAAAATTTACAAAAAGGAAAAATAATAAAAATACAATAATTTTTTTCATGAACGCCTTTCCTGGATTAATACAAAATTTTCAAAATTAAAATCATACTCGTAAATTTCACCCGTTTCTATGATGTAATACCAAGCATGAAGTTCGATTTCTTTTTTATTTAAAGCTTCTTCTACACCTGGATAAGTTAATAAATTTTGTAAAGAATTTACCAAATTCATTTTTTCAGTCATCCAAGCACGCATAGCTAAATCACTACCCGCAATTTTTAAAACCTTGTTTTTTATAGGCTCAAGCAAAGTAAGCCATGTTTTTACATTGGGCATATTTTTTAAATCATTTTCATTTGCATACAAAGCTGCGCAGCCTCCGCAATTACTATGACCACATACTATGATATTTTTTATATGCAAAGAATTAAAAGCATATTCAATAGCTGAAGTAGTTGCTAAAAAATCATCCCCTACTCTATATGGCGGGACGATATTGCCTATATTTCTTACGACAAAAAGTTCCCCTGGGCCTGTATTAGTGATTAAATTGGGTATCACTCTTGAATCAGCACAGCCTATAAAAAGTGTATGAGGATTTTGCTTGTTTTTTAAACTTTCAAAAAGTTCTGCATGCTCTTTAAAATCTTCTTGCATAAATTTCAAGGCACCCTCAATCAAGTCTTTCAAAAAAAGTCCTTTTTTGCATTTTAATAAAGCATTATACTAAATTATTTTTACTTAAAATAAATCTATAAATTTATTTTTTGTTATATTTTGATACAATTTTAATCTTTTATTTATCTTTTTTTTTGTAAATTTTGGTTTTAAAAATTATTGGAGGATTTTAATGAGTCTTTATGATAGAGATTATTCTAACTCTAAAACTCAAGAATTTGAAGGTTATGCTAGAAGTGATTTAAGCATTTTTATAAAACAAACTTATCAGCTTTTTGCTGCTTCATTATTAGCTGCAACAGCGGGTGCTTACATAGGAATTTTTGCCTTAGCACATCTTTTTGCACAATCACAGGCAACTTTTTGGATTTTATTTATTGTTGAAATTGGTTTATTGTTTGCATTGCAATGGAAAAAAAGAGAAGCTCCTTTAAATCTTATATTGCTTTTTGGCTTTACTTTTTGTTCTGGGCTTACTTTAACACCACTTTTATATTCAGTTTTAGCACTTCCTGCTGGAGCTAGTATTATAGCTCAAGCTTTTGCCTTAACAACAGTTGCATTTGGGGCACTAAGCATATTTGCTATGAATACAAAAAAAGATTTTACTATGATGGGTAAAATGTTATTTGTAGCTTTAATTGTTATCGTAGTAGCTTCTTTGATTAATTTATTTTTCCAAAGCTCACTTTTAAATTTAGCTATATCAGGAATTGGAGCGATATTATTTTCATTTTACATCCTTTATGATACTCAAAACATCATTAGAGGAAATTATGAAACACCAATCGAAGGTGCGGTTGCACTTTATCTTGATTTTATTAACCTTTTCATCTCTCTTCTTAATATTTTAAGAAGCTTTAATAGCAGATAAAATTTGCGAGAATATTCTCGCAAATTTCTTTATACTCTTCAACTTTATATCAAGAATTATTAGTTAAAATACTTATTTTATTTTCAATAAGGAAAATTCATGACTACTCTTTTAATTATTTTGCAATTTGCAATTGTTGTGATTATTTGTATTGCAGTTTTATTACAAAAAAGTTCTAGTATAGGGCTTGGAGCTTATAGCGGAAGTAATGAAAGTTTGTTTGGAGCAAAGGGTCCTGCGGGGTTTTTAGCTAAATTTACTTTTGTAATGGGTGTTTTACTTATTGCTAATACAATTGCTCTTAGCTATATGTATAATAATGCTAATTCTAACTCACTTGCTGAAAAAGCAGAACAAATTTTACCAAAAGCACTTGAGACAAACACAACTAACATTCCAGTTGCACCAAGTGCCCCAATTAGTGAAAATAATACTAGCAAATAAAGGATAAACCATGCTAAATGAAATTTATACCAAACAAAAACAACAATCAGATAAAAGTTTAGATAGTTTAAAAAAAGATTTTACTACCATTAGAACTGGCAAGGTAAATATCAACATACTTGATCATGTGCATGTAGATTATTATGGAAGCCAAACTCCACTAAATCAAGTAGCAACCGTTTTAGCAACAGATGCTTCAACCATTAGCATTACTCCATGGGAAAAACCTATGCTAAAAACCATAGAAAGCGCTATAGCTGCAGCAAACATCGGAGTAAATCCAAACAATGATGGTGAAAGCGTAAAATTATTTTTTCCCCCTATGACAAGAGAACAAAGAGAAGAAAATGCAAAAAGCGCTAAGGCTATGGGAGAAAAAGCCAAAGTTGCTATTAGAAATATCAGAAAAGATGCAAATGATGCTGTTAAAAAATTAGAAAAAGATAAAGCAATTTCAGAAGATGAAGCAAAAAAAGCTTATGATGAAGTGCAAAAACAAACTGATAATTACACGACAAAAATAGATGAGTTAGTAAAAAACAAAGAAGCAGAACTTTTAAAGGTTTGATTATGAATTTAGAACAAATTTATAAAGATTGCGGGGCTTATTTACAAGGACATTTTTTACTTAGCTCAGGAAAGCACTCAGAGTTTTATCTTCAAAGTGCTAAGGTTTTAGAAGATCCAAAACTTGCAGGAAAATTATGTGATGAACTTGCAAAGATTATCGCTTCTTATGATATTAAATTTGATAGCATTTGCTCTCCTGCTTTGGGTGGAATTTTAGCTGGATATGAACTTGCTAGAGCTTGTAATAAACGCTTTATTTTCACTGAACGCGTAGAAGGGGTGATGAACCTTAGACGCGGTTTTGAAGTTAAAAAGGGTGAAAAATTTATCGTATGTGAAGATATCATCACAACAGGTGGTTCTGCGCTTGAGAGTGCAAAAATCATCGAAAGCTTAGGTGGAGAAGTAGTAGGCTTTGCAGCTTTGGCAAATCGTGGTTTTTGTGCAGTAAAAAATTTAAACAATCCAAGAAAAGAAAATGCAAAACTGCCTGAAAATTTACCACTTTTTGCTTTGGGAAATTTCGAATTTGAAATTTATGAAGCAAATACTTGTCCACTTTGTGAAAAAGGCACCAAAGCTATCAAACCTGGTAGTCGTGGAAACTAATGAAAACTAAAGCAAAAATAGCATCTCGCTTTTTAAGATTTAAAGCTTTTTTGATTGATTTATTTTTGCTTTATGTGCCTATTTTATATTTATTTTACTTCATGCTTGGTTCCAAAGAAGCCTTTTTAAATAATCAATTTATCATATTTTTATGTCCTTTAATTTTTGGAATTTTACAAGCCTTATTTTTAGTAAAAAAAGCTCAAAGTCCTGGGCTTAAAGCTTATGATTTATATTTAATTGATCTTAAAAATGGCCAAAAACTTAATTTTTTTAGAATACTCTTTCGTTATATGATTTTTATCGTAAGTTTTGGTTTGTTGATTGGGTTTTTGGTAAGTTTTTTAAGAAAAGATACTTTGGCTTTGCATGATATTTTAAGCCAAAGCGTTATTGTAACAAAGGTAGAAAAATGAATAGAAAAAGAATTTACAATCCAAAATCAAATGAAACTTTAAATGATAGAAAAGTATTTAATGGTAATCCTCATGGGATTTTAAATTTCACCAAGGCAAAATACACTTGGGCTTTGAAGCTTTGGGATTTAATGGAGGCAAATACTTGGTTTCCAAAAGAAGTTGATACTACTAAAGATGCGCTTGATTATCGTTGCAATCTAACCGTAGCAGAAAAAAGAATGTATGATCTTGTATGGTCTCAGCTAATTTCTATGGATAGTTTTCAAACAAATAATTTAGCTGATAATATCAATCCTTACATCACAGCACCTGAAATCAATGCTGTTTTAGCACGACAAGCTTATGAAGAGGCAAATCACTCAAAATCTTATGCAGTAATGGTTGAAGCAATCTGTGAAAATACTGATTTAATCTATGAAATGGAAAAACACGATGAAACTTTAAGAGAAAAAAATGATTTCATTTCAAGTATTTATGAAGAATTAGCAGGTGAAGTAGATGATAATAAACTCTTGCTTGCAATGGTGGCAAATCAAATCTTAGAAGGAGTGTATTTTTATAGTGGTTTTACAGCTATTTATGCACTAGCGCGTGCAGGAAAAATGCTAGGATCGGCACAAATGATACGCTTTATACAAAGAGATGAGATCACTCACTTATTATTATTTCAAAATATGATTAATTCTGTGCGCAAAGAAAGAGCTGATTTGTTTAATGATGCCAATGTAAGTAAAATCTATGATATGTTTAAAAAAGCAGGTGAACTTGAAATTAAATGGGGTAAATACATCACTCAAAATCAAATCATGGGCTTTACAGATGATATTATAGAAGAATACATTCATTATCTAGTTGACCAAAGACTAATAGCTATTAATCTTGATAAAATTTATAACGCTAAACATCCTATTAAATGGGTGGATGATTTTTCTAAATTTAATGATCAAAAGAGTAATTTCTTTGAAAGTAAAGTTACTAATTACTCCAAAGGAAGTTTAAGTTTTGATGACTTCTAAGTCTCAAAACTACTCATTTTTTATACTTTTTAAATAAAATATATTTTTTAGTTTAATATTTTACTTTTATTTATTCTGATATAGTAAAATCGGCGGTTTTTATTTTATTTCAAGGGGGAAATGATGGAGTTTTTAGAACTTTTGTTAATCTTTATCGCCATAGTCCTCATGATAGTTAAGCCAGAAAAAGAAAAATTAGCTTTTTCTATACTTGTAATTTCATGGGCTATTATGGTATTTGACTATTTAGGTCGTAAATCAGGCGCAATCTTAGGCCTAATGAATCTATAAGGTGGCAAATATGTGTGATATTAACAAAACTAAATTCTTTTACTTTTTAATGTGCTTAGCAGGTTTTTTGGTTATTTTATTGCCTGTTGGAATTGCAAATTTAATCTTTGGCTATATGCTAGGCGATAGCCCTTGTACTTCTTGCTGGGGTCAAAGAGAATCAATGATTTTCATCGGTGTAGCAGCTTTATTTGTTGTACGCTATGGTATGAAAGGTAAATTTTTAGCTTTCCTTTTAATCGCAACAGCTTTTGGTTTATGGCAATCATTTAATCATATAAGTGGCCATGCGCACCGTGATCTTGATCAAGGTTTTGGTTTGCCTATTTTTGGTTTACATACTTATTTTTGGGCTGAAGTGGTATTTTGGGCTGTAGTTTTACTGCTTGGTGTAATTTTTGCTTTTGCTCCAAAATTTGGCTCTTTTGAAAAAGAAATGGAAGGAACTAGCTTTAGAAAATTAAGCAAATTTAATTTAGCTGCTATGGTTATTGTTGCTTTTATCGTAGCTTCAAATGTATTTCAAGCTTTCGTAAGCACAGGGCCAATTCCATATAGCGGACAAGGCGATCCAGTTCGTTTTAGTTTAAATCCAAAATACATCATTTGGGATGATTCAGGTTGGAGCAAAAGCTGGAAAAGCCTTTCTTTCTTGGGAAAACGCGATGTTAAAGAACCTGATTTTGCTTTTGCACCTGCTAGTGAAAAACTAGGTATTCAATTTGATAATAATATTAGCAATGCTCCGTTTGCAAGTATTGATGAGAATCTAAAAATAACAAACGAAACAAAAATTGATTTTCCTAAAGCTATCAATACACTTGATTATATCAATGGAGAGTATGTTGCAAGTTCAAAATGGGAAGTATTTTTCCTAGATAATAATTTTAGCACTAAAGTTGATTTTGTTTTAGATCCATATTTTTCAGCTACAATCAACCCTATCGTAGGAATTATCCCTTATTTAGATAATAAATATATCTTAATGGGTTCTAATAAAACTTTCTTAAGATTTGCTCAAAACCCTAATGCAGATGAGGCTTTACAATATGCTGATTTTATGAAAGGGGCAAATAATTTCGAAGGTCAAGGTAAAGATCTTGGTCGCGGTAGAATTGACACAGTTAGAGCTAAATTCCATCACATCTTAAGCACAACTACTGATGGAAAATATATGTACACAGCAACTGTTCCAAACAATAAAGATGCAAAAACTTTTGTAATTTCTAAAATTTCTTTAGCAGATAGAGTTCTTTCAGCTGAATTTACTCCTAAAGCTGAGTTAAAAGAAGGAAAAACTTTAGGCGATCTTTATGTAACTTCCATGGCATTTAAAGATGGTAAAATTTACGCATTAAGTAAAAAGCACAATGTTATTGCTGTAATTGATCTAGATAAAGAAGAAGTTGTAAAAACCATCTCTTATCCAGAAAATATAACTAATGCAAGAAGCTTATTCTTTAAAGATGGCAAAATGCACATCTTATCTTATCAAGATGGATCAAACATTCTTTATACACTTGATTAATCTTAAGGCGTTTTTACGCCTTAAGGATTTTAAAGCTAGATAAATAAAATTTAAGATAAAATAACACTTTTTATCAAGGGGTGCTTATTGATTCATTTATTTGAACAAAAACAATGCCAAACTATGGCAGAAGAAATTCGTAAAAATACTTTCATCAATGAAGAATTATTTGAAGCTTTTTGTTCTACTCCAAGAGAAATTTTTTCACCTTTAAAAATGCATGCTTATAGACTTGATGCGCTTCCTTTAATGGGCAATCAATGGATAAGCTCGCCTTTAACCGTGGCTAAAATGACTATGGCGCTTGATTTTAAAGATGCTGATAGTGTTTTAGAAATAGGTTGTGGCAGCGGGTATCAAGCTGCGATTTTAAGTAAGCTTATTAGAAGAGTTTTTACCATAGAGCGCATTGAAAAACTTGCGATTAGCGCTATAGAAAAATTTAAAAAACTAAACTATGCTAATATTCATGTAAAATTTGATGATGGGCAATATGGTTGGAAAAATTATGCACCTTATGATAGAATTTTACTCTCAGCTTATATAGAACACATTCCAAATATTTTATTTGATCAGCTTGAAAATGATGGAATTTTAGTAGCTCCTTTACTCATAGGAAATCAACAATTCATCACTAAATTTACCAAAAAAGATGGCGAGATTAGCAAAGAAGTTTTAGATGAATGCCTTTTTGTGCCTATTAAAGATGGTAAAGAATAATCTTGCTAATTTTTAAGATAAATATTTAATTTTAGTATAATTATTTTTAAACATAAGCTTTTTATAGGGGATGTTTTTTTATAATTATGCTAAAAAAGGAATATTATGAGTTTTAAAAAAATACTTTTTGGTTTATTTACCACTAGCATGCTTTTTGCCTATGAGCAAATGCCTCAAAATGCCTCACATGGAAATTTCATAGACAAAGACAAATGGAAAAATTTAGATAAAAACTGGATTTATTGTGAAAGTGGTTTAAATCAAGATTTTATCAATATAAACAGTAAAAAGGCTACAAACAAAAATCATTCTTTAGAATTTAACTACTCAAATGATTCTTTTGGCTTAATAAATGATGGTTATACCATAAAAATGCATTTTGCAAGCAATGGAAGCCATATCATGCTAGATAATACAGCTTATAATTTATCTCATTTTCACTTCCATAGTCCATCAAAAATTTCTATTGATAAAAAATCTTATCCTTTAGAAATTCATTTTAGTCATGTAAGTCAAAAAGGCGATATAGTAGTAGTTGCATTATTTTTACAAGAAGGTGCGGAAAATCCTTTTATTAAAAAAATCATTCGTGCTTTTCCTAAAAAAGAAGGCGATAAACTTTATGTTCAAGGTTTAAGTGCTAATGAGTTATTACCAAACAATCTTCAATCTTTTTATATCTTTAAAAATAAACTCAACAAGCCTTGTAATCAAAAAATCACTTGGATAGTTTTAAAAGATATAAGCTATGCCTCTAAAGAGCAAATCCAAACCATACAAAATTTAATGGAAAAAAATGAGAATTTAAAAATACAAGAAATTAATAATTTAGAACAAAATGATTAAGTAAGCTAAACTTAATCATGTATAAAAGCTTGAATTTTTTCTAAATTAGCTCTAAAAAGTTTAAAATTTAACTCGCTTGAAATTTTTAAATCAGCAAAAAAAGGATTTTTCAAACTTGCTATGAGCAAATAATCATCTTTTTTTAAAACTCTTTGTGTAGAAAATTCTTTTTCTTTTACCTTTTCAAAAATATTTTCACAAGAATTAATATCTTTTTTTAAATTTTTACTATAAAGCAAAATACCACAAAAAAAATTTCCAAAATCATCTTTAAATTTAACATCACAAATGAAAAAATCACTAAATTTAAAAGTATTTTGCGAGTTATATTCTTTAATGATAAAATCAAAACCTATTTTTTTAAAATCATCTTCACTAAAGCCTTGCTTGTTAAAAAATGCATGATTTTGTTTTAAAAACTCCTCACACATTTTAAATACAAACTCATTGCGACCCCATAAGAGTTTTTTTCCTAAAATTCTAAAAAACAAAACCCCTGCCAAGCTTGCACCAAACAAAGCTATGATTAAATCTTTACTAAATTGAAATATCAAAAAAAATACGATTAAAGCTTCAACAAATGCTAAAATTTGCAAAGCCTTATATCTTTTGTTTAAGCCTACTCTTATGGCTTCAAAATCCATTAAGATTTAGCCTTTTCCATTCTTTTTCTTTGAGTAGGATCAAGATATCTTTTTCTAACTCTAATATTTTGTGGAGTAACTTCTACAAGCTCATCTTCTTCTATCCACTCTAATGCTCTTTCAAGGCTTAATTTTCTAGGTGGAACTAATTTTATAGCATCATCACTTCCACTTGCTCTAACATTGGTTAAATTTTTACCTTTTATAGGATTTACATCTAAATCATTTGGACGAGAGTGCTCACCTATAATCATACCTGTATAAACTTTAGTTTGAGGTTCTATAAATAAAACTCCTCTATCTTGAAGATTAAATAAAGAATACCCCAAAGCCACGCCATTTTCCATAGAAATTAACGCACCATTATTTCTTTTTTCAACTGCCCCGCTAAATGGACGAAATTCTAAAAAGCTATGATTCATAACTCCTTCGCCTTTAGTATCTGTTAAAAATTGACTTCTAAAGCCTATAAGTCCGCGTGCTGGAATTTCAAATTCTAATCTTGTTTGACCATCTCCAGTTGGTGTCATAGTTTTCATTTCTGCTTTTCTTTTGCCTAGTTTTTCAATAACCACACCAGTAAAATCATCAGGCACATCAATCACTAAGTGTTCAAATGGTTCGGTTTTTATCCCATCTTCTACCTTAACGATAACTTCTGGTCTTCCCATACAAAATTCAAAACCTTCTCTACGCATATTTTCAGCTAAGATAGTTATTTGAAGCTCGCCTCTTCCGCTAACTTTAAATTTACCCTCGCCTGTGCTTTCATATTTCATAGCAATATTTGTTTTCATCTCAGCTTCTAAGCGTTCTGCTATTTTATTTGAAGTCACATGCTTACCTTCAGTACCAGCTAAAGGACCATCATTTACTGAAAATACTATACTTAAAGTTGGCTCTTCTATATGTAAAGGATCAAGTGGCATAGGATTATTTGGATCAACAACGCTATCTCCTACATCTAAAGCTTCAAAACCTGCAATTGCTACTATATCGCCTGTCCCAGCTTCTTCTATATCCATTTTTTCCAAACCCATAAAACCAATAAGTTTTGAAATTCTTCCATTGATTTTAGAACCATCTGCCTTAGCAAGCATCACATTTTGATTTTTTTTCACTTTACCATTGAAAATTCTTGCAATTCCTATTTTACCAACGAAATTATCATAACCTAAGGTAAAAACTTGAAGTTGCAAAGGATTTTCATCGCTACCACTTGGAGCTGGAACGCGCTCTAATATGGTTTTAAATAAAGGCTCCATATTAGAACTATCATCTTCTAAATTTAATTTTGCATAGCCATTTTTAGCAGCCGCATAAACTACAGCAAAATCAAGTTGCTCATCGTTTGCTTCTAAAGCCACAAAAAGATCAAAAATTTCATTTATCACACGCTCTGGATCAGCAGCTGGTTTATCTATTTTATTAATCACAACTATAGGTTTAAGCCCCAAAGATAAAGCTTTTTTTACAACGAATTTAGTTTGTGGCATTACCCCTTCTTGAGCATCAACTAAAAGCAAAACCCCATCTACCATTTTTAAAACACGCTCAACCTCACCGCCAAAATCAGCGTGGCCTGGAGTGTCTATGATATTTATTTTAGTGCCTTTATAATTAATAGCAGTATTTTTAGAAAGTATAGTAATACCTCTTTCTTTTTCTATATCATTGCTATCCATAACGCGTTCTGCTATTTGCTCACGCTCGCTAAAAGTTCCTGATTGTTTTAAAAGCTCATCTACCATAGTTGTTTTACCATGATCAACGTGAGCTATAACGGCTATATTTCTGATATTATCCAAGTTTTTTCTCCAAAGTCTTAAATTTAAAATCTAATATTATATAAAAAAATTGCTTAAAAATTAAGATTGCAAAATTGGAACACTTGTTGCTTTTGTTTGGGTAAGAATTATTTTTAAGGAGAAAAATATGTCAAACTTAGGAACTCAAATCTTTAACGCTAACTTAGAAAAACAAGGAACTTCAGTTTTAAATAGTAAGCATTTTATGGAACTTTTAAATTATTTAGAAGTTGTAAATTCAAAAGAAGAAAAAGAACTAAACTATGCAAAACTTTCAAGTAAAGTAAGTGAAATTTTAGATGATGCTCATAATGAAAATGCAGTTTTAAATGCTAAAAATATAGAAGAATTATTAGTAATATTTAAAAACTTTAATCTTTCTCATGAAAATTTAAAATTTGATTGTGCAGCACAATTGCAAAATTTATTTCCAAATTTAGCAAAAAATAATTTTTTAGTAGGTTAATTAATGTCAAATATCCAAGCTAGCGATGCTTTAAACTTACTAAGCATCGCTCCACAAAATGAAAATCCTAGCAAAGAAAGTAATAATTCAAATGGCGATGGGGAAGAATTTTTAAATTCTTTATTGCAAGCTATAGACGAAAAAGATGGAAGTTTATCAAAAGACTTTAAAGCACCACAAAAAGAAAATAAAAATGAAAGCTTAAAAGAAACCATTAATGATAAAGCTCAACTAGACGAAAAGGACGCCTTAAAGCTTTTTGAGGGTGCAAATTTCATGCAAATTCTTTCTTTGCTAGAAGTTTTACAAAGTGACAGCAAGGATATAAAATTAAACAAACTTGTCCAAGACAATACTGCTATTTTAGCTCTTGAAAAAAACCTACACAAATTAAAAAATATAAAAAATATCAATGAACTTTTTAATATAGCAAAAGAGCTTGGATTAAATATAAAAAATATAAAATTTGAACAAATCAAAGATTTAAAAGAAGCTTTTCCAAATCTTGATAAAAAAGGGTTTTTTAAGGCACCAAATTTAAATAATAAAGATTTAATTGAACCACAAAAACAAAACAATACTAATGTTTTTCAAGATTTAATCAATCAAAAAATCACCAAACTTTTAAAAGAAGAGCCAAATTCAAGTAAAAATATAAAAAGCAAAGAAAACGAAGGTGTTTCTTTACTTTCTTCTGCTTTAAAAAATATAGAACTTCCAAAAAAAGATATAAAAGCAAAAGAAAATATTCAAAATGTAGATTTTAAAGAAAAATTTATAGAAAAAATTCAAGATAACAAAGAAATAAAAGACACAAAAAATATAAAAAATATTAGTAAAAATGATAAATTAAATGATATTGAACTCATCAATCTAACTCAAAATTTAAACTTAAAAAAAGAAATTAAAGATAAAGAAAAAATAGATTTTAAAGAAGTATTAAAAAATGAAAAATTAACCACTAGTGAAGATAGTTTTAGTAAAAAAATAAGCTCTGTTTTGGAAAATTCAAAAGACTTAAAAGTTGAGTTAACAAATACAAAAAATACTCAAAATTTACAAAATCAAAATCAAGATTTAAAAATTAGTTTAGAAAATTTATTAAATCCTCAAGAAAAACAATTAAAAACAGAAAAAAATACTCAAAACACAGATATTTTTAGTGACATTTTCAAAAACACCAAAGAACTTACAAAAGATGATAGTGATCATAATGAAGAAAATTTAAATTCTTACGTGAAAGAAATGAATAGAGTTTCTAATAATTTTGTGAAAAATCAAAATATTCCTATGAAAGAAACTTTCAATGATTTTGCCCAAGAATTTAAAGACAAACTAGAAAGTTATAAAGCACCTATTACAAGATTTAGTATCACTTTAAATCCTCATAATTTAGGAGAAGTGGAAGTAACACTAGTTCAAAGAGGATCTAATCTAAACATTAGCTTTAATTCTAATCAAAATACTTTAAATCTTTTCATGCAACATCAAGCTGAGTTTAAAAATGCTTTGGTAAATATGGGCTTTACTAACTTAGAAATGAATTTTAGTGATCAAGGAAGAAAAGAACAAAATCAACAACAAAAACACAAACAAAACAACAACAGCAAGGAAGATAAGGTGAATTTTGAAAGAGAAATTCAAGAAAAACCGAGTTTAGAAATGGTTTTAGCAAAATATTTTTAAGTGGAATATTTTTTGCTTTAAGCTTTAAAAATATATAAAAAAGGATTTTTATGTCAAATATAAATACACAAAACTTACAAGGTCCTTTAGCGGCATTAAATACCAAAGATATGCCAATGAACCCAAACAATAAAGCAGGTGAAAGTAGTGGTGATAGCGGTTTAGTCTACAACCCTGGTGCAGAGCTTGATAAAGATGCATTTTTAAAGCTACTTTTAATCGAGCTTCAACACCAAGATCCAACCGATCCTATGGATACAGAAAAAATGCTTACTCAAACAGCACAACTTTCAGCACTTGAAATGCAAGATAATACCAATAAAACCATGACCCAACTAGTTGACGCTATGACAAAACTACAAAATTCTATTGCAGCAAGTACTGGTATGAGCGCATTAGCTGCAGTGGGTAAACTCGCAACAGTTAAAGATGATTATCTTGTAGTAGCAGATGATGATATACAATTTCAAATTAATATGTATTTACCAAAAGAACCTCAAAAAGGCAAGAAAACTGATATTGATACTGAAGGTTTTGAACTTAAGAAAAATGGTGAAGATAAATTAGATATCACAGGTAAAGTAGATAAAGAAATTGCTAAACCTGGAGAAACTATTTATGTAAAATTAGTTGATGATAAGGGTCAAGAAGAGACGGTTAAAGCAGTTGTTAGCGAAGATCAAACCTTTAAAATAATAGGACATAAACCAAGTGTTGACATAAAAACAGCTAAAATCGATTCATCTTATAAATCAGATAGCGAACCTGTAACATTTACTATTTATAACGAAGCTGGTGATCCTGTAAGAACAATGAAAGTTAAAGATATGACTGCGGGTATGAAGCAAATTGTGTGGGATAGAACCGATGATAGTGGTAATCCTGTACCATCTGGCAAATACTATGTAAGAGCAAGTTACATAGGTGAAGATGGAAACACAGTCAACTCAACTTATGGTGCTTATCCTATAACTGGGGTTAGATTTGAAAATGGCGAAGCCTTAGTTGGTATGGGCGGAAGCTGGGTTAAATGGGAAGATTTGAAAGAAATCACAGGATAAAACTATGTTTACAGCATTTTATAATGGAGTTAATGGAGTTAAATCTCAAAGTTATGGTATAGACAATACTGCTCATAATATAAGCAATGTTAATACCGTAGGTTTTAAATACTCTGATGTAGCATTTAAAGATGTATTTTACAGCACTGTTACAACTCAATCATACAACAAAGGTCAAACTGGTTATGGTAGTGTAGCAGGAGCCACAAATGATGTTTTTGAGCAAGGCCCTTTAGTAGCTACCGATCATGAATTTGATGTGGCAATTGCTGGAAAAGGATTTTTTGGAGTTTCTAATGGCAATGGGGTTTATTATACTAGAAATGGTGCTTTTAGACCTGATGCAAATGGAAATTTAGTAGATGCAAATGGAAATTATGTCCTTGGAACTATGAATCCATCATTACAAGAAATTCAATTAAGCGATAGGGTTTCAAATATTTTTGGGCAACAACTTGGTCAAAAAGTTACCACAGCTATCACAGGAAAGCCTAATGAAAATTTCCAAATAGGTGGAGTAAATACTCAAGGACCTATTTCTGTGCCTAAAAATTTATACCTACCACCTCAGCCAACCCAAAATATAACTTGGAGTGGAAATTTAGACACAAGCACAAAAACAGAAGCTGTAAAAGTAGATGTAGATGCTTCTAAATTTAATTTTACAAAAAATGAAGATGGAACGGTTAACATCTCAGGAAGTGTAAAAGATGAACAAGTTTTTGGTTTAAAGCCAGGTGATACTATATACTTCACAATAAAAGATGAAAAAGGCGCTAGCGAAACACTTCAAGCAACTTTAGATGAAAATTTAGCTTTTAATATAGAAAATAAAAAAATAGATAAAATAGACCTAGAAAATGCAAAATTAGAATCTTCTCATTTGAGTGTAGAAAAAGAAGTGGCTGATAGCTCTGAACTTTCAGCAAAATTAATCAATCCTGATGGTTCTACTAGTTGGGTAAAAGTAAAATTAGATAGAGTTTTACCACAAAATGGCACAAATTTAGAATACAAAGCCGTTGCACAAGTGTATGATAATGATGGCAATAAAATAGGTGGAACTACCGAGGGTTTAATTACTTTTAATGAATCAGGGGCCTTAATAGGCAATACCCTAACTTCAGTAGATAACAATGGAACTAAAGTTAATATCAATCTTGGTTCATTTTATGACCCAAATAAGCCAAATTCAGGTTATGATGGACTTCATGCTTTGCAAAATAAAAAGCCTTCAGTTCACACACAAACAGATGGCAAAGGCGAAGGATTTTTAAATAATTATGCTATAAATACCGATGGAACTATCATAGCAACATTTACAAACGGAGAGCAAATTCCTATGGCCAAGCTTGCTTTGTTTAATTTTACCAATGAACAAGGTTTGGAAAAACTAGGGGAAAATCTCTATGGGCAAACTGGCAATAGTGGAAATCCTACCTTTTTACTTGATGCAAATGGAAATTTCAGCACAGCAACCTTTAAAGGCTCTTATTTAGAACAATCAAATGTGGATTTATCCGTAGCTTTTACAAATTTAATCACCTTACAAAAAGCTTATGATTCAAGTAGTAAAAGTATAACAACTGCTGATCAAATGATACAAAAAGCAATCAACATGAAACGCTAATTTTAGCCTTTCATGATGGTTCTTTTGAATTTTTTTCTAAAATATATTTTATTTCTTGCTCAAAAAACTCATAAACCCTAAGTTGCACCAAAGCTTCTTCTTCATTTTTATCTATCAAACGCTCAAGTCTATGAAAATTAATCTTTTTTGCATATCTTGGATTTTTCTTTAAAAGTGAAGCAATATTTTTAAGTAAAGCATCTAAACTAAGCTCATTTTTTAAAACCCTATCTACATATTCTTTAGAAGTTTGCACTAAAATTGCTTGCCTGCTTTTATCATCTGGATAAACTTCACTCGCAATATCAGCCAAAACTTGCCAAATTTCTGCTTTTATAGTTTTATTTGCCACAATAATAGCCGCAAAAGATTTTGCTCTAAATTCTAAAGACAAATGACTAGGAACAAAAAATTCTCTAAATTTAGATAAAAAGTTTGTAAATATACTCAACATACTTCACCTCAATGTTTTTTAAGATATTTTAAGATATTATTTCAACTGCCTTCTCTTAGACCTGTGCAATGCTATTTTTAAGCACCGCTTCAGGGTGGGAACACAGCAGAGCACTTAGACTTAGTGTGTGCCGCAGTCATCTGGGAGAGGGTTTAAAGTTTAAAATACTCTTTAATATCCTCACAAATTTTAAAGAAATTTACCCCATTTATAGTAGGATTTTCCTTAAAATTTTCAAACATTCCTTTAAAACCACTTTCTAATTCTTTTGATTTTACACCATAGCTAATAGACAAAGCTGCTTCTATAAATGCTGCAAGTTTGTCACAACATTTTAAAGCTTTTCCATCTATAGCGCCATATTCATCATCATTAAAAGAGTTTAAACTACCACTACATACTGATATATTTGCATTTTTATAAGTTCTATTTTCAAATTCATTTTTTATAAAAACATTTTCAAGATCAGATTTTTTTCTAATGCCTAAAATATAACTAAATTCATCTTTTAAAGAATGAGGTACAAAGGGAAGAATTTTTTCATTGATAAGTTTCATCTCATATTCATTGATAATCTCATTTAAACCATCTATGCCATATTTTACCGGCGAGATAATATCTCTTGTTAAGCTTTCTGGTAAATCATGAAACAAAGCACAATAAAAATTATTCTCAAGTCTTTTATCGCATGCATTTACTTCTAAAGAATAAAAATAAGATAAAATCGCCACCACAAGCATATGCCCTAAAACTGCAGTTTCTGGAATTCTAGGAGTTTGAGCCCAACGCTTTTGAAAACGGAGTCTTCCGCTTAAGTCTATGATTTTAGCTATTTTTTGATTTAGCGCTATCTTTCTTGCGCCAATTAACTCATAATAATCTTCTAATTCTTCTTCTACCTTGCTTTTAATCTCATCAATATCGCTTAAAAATGAGCTAGTTTGATAAACTATATTAAATTCCCATCTTGTAGCAAAATACGAAGCAGCTTTTAAAATAAGCCTTTCTTTTGCATAATCTTTGCCTTGTAAAAACGCTTCATAGCGTTTTAAAAACTCGCCATTTTCTATATCTTGTATCATTGGAGCAATTTTACTTAACACCCAAGCACTCATTTGATCATTTTTAGTTCTTAAAATTTCATGGTATACATCAGGGCGTATATCAGTTACTACAACCCTACTTAAAAACTCAAAAATTCCAGCTTCTATGATAAAGCGCATATTGACATCTTTTTCCATTTTAGCAATGAAATAAGCAATGATAAATTTATGTGCTTGCTTATCAAGCTCGACCAAATTTGTCATTCTTGGATAATCATTCCATCTTGATATGGAAGCAGCTTTAAAAATATGCTCTATTAATTCTACACTAATCATTATTTTCCTTTTTTACTGTGATTTTACTTTATTTTATAATCTTTAGCAAATTTTGTTTTTATTTTACGATCTAATGTTTTATTATTAAATAATCTTTTGCAATTAAGATGAATTTGAGACTAACAAGCTTGTATCAATAAAAATTACAAAACTAGCTTTAAACCATCAAAAAAGTTCTTTTGTTTTATAGAGTGTATACCCTTCATAATAATAGCTTGCATCAATCCCTCTTGCAAAAATATTAAAACTATGAATATCATCACTCAAAGCATTTTGAAGTAAAATTTTTATCTCTACATCTTTAATAGGGCTTCTTTGCATTGCCATTATATAATCTTCTTTATCTATCAAACTCCAATCAACCACCTTTTTCAACTCTTTTTTAAGTATTAAATCAAGCCAAATTCTCATGCTTCTGCCATTTCCTTCTCTAAAAGGATGAGCTACATTCATTTCTACATATTTTTCTACAATTTGTTCAAAGCAAGATTGCTCCATGAGTTCTATTTTTTTAATTGCCTCATGTAAATAAACAGCAGGAGCGAATCTAAAATTTCCTTTTGAAGTATTTACTTCTCTTATTTTTCCTGCAAAATCATAAATATCTTCAAATAATTTTTGATGAATTATCCTTAAGCTTTCAAAACTTCCTGCTTTTAATGTATCTAAAAAACCACTTTCAAATAAAGCTTTTGCCTTTAGCTTGCTTATTCTTTCTTCTTCTTTGGCTAATTCTAGTTGATTTTTTATACCAAGTTTATTTGTAAGTATCATTTTAAACCTTTAAAGTTTATATTTTATAAGATATTTAATATAAACTTTATTAAATTTATGATTTAAAACTCTTTTGCCTCGCTTAACTTAAGATAAATTTCATCATTTTTACCAAGTTCTTTATGGTGATAAATACTAAAAATATGTCCTTCCAAACTCACACTTAACTCATAAAAATCCCCATAAAACACGCATTCTAAAACACTGGCTTTTAAAGTGGTTTGTGAAGTTGAAATTTGTATATCATTAGGGCGTAAAATGCCGTTTTTGCTTTGCAAATATGCTTTGAAATTCTCATCTAAAATGGTATTTGGATCTATAAAAAATGCTTCTCCTAAAAAGCAAGCGCTATCTATATTTTTAGGTTTATAAAAAAGCTCTTTAGCACTTCCATAGTCTAAAATTTTCCCATCCTTAATCAAAGCGATATTATCTGATAAATAAAAAGCATCGTCTTTATCATGTGTGACAAAAATAGCACTAAGCTTATGCTCTTTTAAGATATTTTTGATTTCTTTGCGCATTTTAACGCTTAAAGTGTGGTTTAAATTTGAAAAAGGCTCATCAAAAAGTATGATTTTTGGTCTTGCAACTATAGTTCTTGCTAATGCTACCCTTTGGGCTTGTCCACCACTTAGTTCATTTGGATAGCGTTTTAAAAGTGTATTTAAATTTAAAATTTCCAAAACCTCATCAAGCCTTTGTTTTTGCTCATTTTTGCTTAAAAAACTTATACCAAAACATATATTTTCTTCTACATTCAAATGCGGAAACAAAGCATAATCTTGAAACAAAACTCCAACATCACGCTCTTGTGGGGCTAAATACACATTCTTAGAAGCAACTAGTTTATCCCCTATATAAATACTGCCATCATTGATTTCAAAAAAACCTGCTATACAACCAAGCAAAGAACTCTTGCCACAACCACTTTCTCCCAAAATACTGACAATCTCACCTTCTCTTAAACTCAAAGAAATTCCTTTTAAAACTTCTGTTTTTCCAAAAGATTTATAAAGATTGTCAATTTTTAAGATTTCCATTATTATCCTTTTTGGTTGTTTTTATTTTGCAAATAATGCATTAAAAATGTAGGGATAATCCCAAATAACACTATAATCAAAGATGGCAAAGAAACATTGTAAATTAATTCATTTTCACTATAAGCAAATACAAGCGATGAAAGCGTTTGAAAACCTGAAGGTGAAAGTATAGTTGAAATAGGCAATTCTTTTAAAATATCTACACAAATAATCACCACAGCCAAAGCTAAATAATGCTTCATCAAAGGAAAGTGAACTTGAGTGAAAATTTTAAATGGTTTTGATTTTAAAGTTAAATTAGCATAGTCGATATTTTTTGAAATTCTCTCATAGCCTGATTGAGTTGCAAAAATTCCAGAAGCTAAAAATCTCACAAAATACCCAAAAAACAACACTAAAAATCCACCACCTATGGCATACTCAAAGGACAAAAGATCAAAAATATAATTTAACACACCCAAAATCACTAAAATTCCCACAGCTACTACAGCTCCAGGTAAAGAATACCCCAAAGTCGTAAGCCAAAGGATGATTTTAGATGCTTTTGTGTCATTTAAACGCACCACAAAACACAAATAAAATGCCACTCCCACAATAGCAAAAGAACTCACCAAAGCCACACTAATGCTATAAAATGCAGGGGTTAAGACATTGTTTAAATTTTGCATAAAATCAAACCCAACCCAATAAACAAGCCACATAATAGGCACTACAAAGGCTAAAAATGCCACTAAAAAGCACCATAAAAAGGCTAAAAACGCCTTAGTGCCTTTTAGCTCATCTTTTGGAGTGGGTAAAAACACATTTTGATTAAAGCCTTTTTTACCTCTTTGAATTTTTTCTAAAAGCATCAAAAGTGCGATAAACACAAGCAAAGCCACGCTCAAAGCCACAGCACTAACTTCATCACCACCACTTCCCCATGTTCTAAAAATTCCTGCACTAAAAGTATCTACGCCAAAATATGCCACCAAGCCATAATCACTCAAAACCTCCATAGCCACCAACAGCAAAGCGCCCACTATACCCACACGGCAAAATGGCAAAATCACTTTAAAAAATGTTTTCAAATTAGAGGCCTTAAGTGTTTTAGCACTTAAAATGATATTTCCAAGTCCATAAGCAAAAGTATTTTTAGCAAAAAAATACACATAAGGATAAAGTGCAAAAGATAAAATCACAATCACACCATATGCATTCATGATATCTATACGCCTATCAACACCTAAAAAAGTAGGTATTAAGCCTTGAAATTCAAACAAATCAATCCAAACAAAACCCATTACATAGGAAGGTATAGCCAAGGGTAAAATCAAAAACCATTCAAAAAATTTCGAGCCAAAAAATTTATAAAAAGCTATCAAATAAGCACTAATTAATCCTATAATCAAACACAATACTAAAGTCCCAAACAATATAAAAGCACTACCAAAAATATACCTTGGTAAGACATTTTTACTCAAATGTTTTAGGGTGTTAATATCTATAAAAGGAAGATGTAAGATGATAGCAAGTATAGGCAGTATGATTAAGCTACAGAAAAAAAAGGTGGCAAAAGACCACCTTAGACTTAAGAATTTCAAATTTTATTTTTCCTTAATTATTTCCATTGAACTTCATCAAAAATCATCAAAGCTTCTTTAGCATTTCCCCAGTAAGCTTCAAAATTTGGTTTTTCTACTTTAAACTCACCCCATGATTGTAAAATTTTAGCAGGTTTTACTTCTTTATTAACAGGATACTCATAGTTTTGGTTTGTTAAAATTTCTTGTGCTTCTTTTGAAAGCATAAACTCAATAAATTTAACCGCAGCATCTTTATTTTTAGAAGTTTTTAAAACACCTATGCCACTTACATTGATATGTGTTCCTCTATCATCTTGGTTTGGAAAAATCACTTTTACCGAATTTGCAGCTTCAACATCTTTAGGATTTTTTGAATTTGCTAAATGTCCTAGATAATAACTATTTGATATAGCTACATCGCCTTCTTTTGCATAAATTGCACGAATTTGATCACGATCCCCACCTTTTGGAGTGCGTGCAAGATTATTTGCTATGCCTTGTGCCCATTCTTTTGCTTTTTCTTTGCCTAAAGTATCTATCATAGCGCTTAATAAAGAGATATTATAAACATTATTTGAACTTCTTACTAAAACTTTACCTTTAAATTTAGGATCTGCTAAATCTTCATAAGTTTTGATTTCTCCATCTTTGATTCTATCTTTAGAAGCGATGATGATTCTTGCTCTTGTTGTAAAAGCATACCATTCATTGTTTTTGCCTCTTAATTCTTTTGGAGAAAGTTTTTCTAGCTCAGGCGAGCTAACCGATACGAAAAGATTATTTGTACGAACTTGTTCCAAATTTCCCGCATCAGCAGTCATAAACAAATCTGCCTTTGAGTTTTTACCTTCAACTTCTAATCTTTTAGCAAGTTCATTAGCTTTAGCTTGCACTACATTAATACTAATCCCTGTTTTTTCTTGAAATAATTTAAAAATTCCTTTATCAGCATCATAATGTCTATGAGAATAAATCGTAAGCTCTTGAGCACTTAAACTCATAGCAGCTAATAAAGATAGTAAAACTACTTTTGCTTTCATTTTATAAATTTCCTTAATTTTAAATTTTGAAATTGATAAGGATTATTATATTAATAATTCACTTTATATTTACTTAAATTGATACACATAATCATTTTAAAGTAAAATAATACAAAATTAACATAAATCAAGATATTTTTTCTCTCATTTTTATATAATCATCAAAAATACATATTTTAAGGAGATAAAATGACTCAAGAGCAAATTCAAATCATCAAAGATTGCGTGCCAATTTTACAAAAAAATGGCGAAGTTTTAACTAAAGAATTTTATAAAATCATGTTTGAAGAATACCCTGAAGTAAAACCTATGTTTAATATGGAAAAACAAGCCTCAGGTGAGCAACCAAAAGCTTTGGCAATGGCTATTTTAATGGCGGCAAAAAATGTAGAAAATTTAGAAAATATGAGAAGTTTTGTTGATAAAGTAGCTATCACTCACACAAATTTAAATGTCAAAGAAGAACATTACCCTATAGTAGGTGCTTGTCTTTTAAAGGCTATTAAAGTAGTGCTAAATGCAGATGAAACTACATTAAAAGCTTGGGAAGAAGCTTACAAAGCTATCGCTAAATTTTACATAGATATTGAAAAAGAAATTTATGCAAAAAATAAATAAATAGGCTTTGATTTTCAAAGCCTAAAATTTTTCTACTGCATTTTTAGCTAGTTCTTTTATATCGCCTTTTAATTCACAAATTTCTCCATTTTGTGCGAGTAAAATCCTATCAGCCATATCAAAATACGCATCATCATGCGTTATAGCAAATATAGTAATACCTTTTTGTTTTAAAAGTGGCAACAATTTGGTATAAAAAAATTTTCTAAACATAGGATCTTGATCAGCTGCCCATTCATCTAAAATCAAAATATCTCTTTTTTCAAGTAAAGCAACAAGCATAGCAAGGCGCTTTTTCTGCCCAGCTGAAAGCTTTATAGTGCTAAAAGTATTTTCCACAAGCTCTACTTTTTCATTTAATTCTAAAATTTTAAGCCAATATGCTAAGTCTTCTTTACTAAATTTCTCATCTTCTAAAACATGCTCAAATAAATGAAAATCACTAAAAATCGCACTAATTAAACTTCTATACTCATAAATATTTTCCGAAGTTACTTTTTCATCATCTAAAAAAATATCTCCTTTAAAATCTGTAAAAAGTCCAGCTAAAATCATAGAAAAAGTAGATTTACCACTACCATTTTTACCTATTAAAAATACACATTCGCCTTTTTCAAGCTCAAAATTTACAGGCTTTAGGGCAAATTTTTCATTATACGCAAAAGACACATCTTTAAAATAAAGTTTTTGCCAAGTCTTACCACTTTGACCGATCTTAAACTCATGAGAATAATTTTCTAAATTTAAATTTGAAATTTTATCTAAAGCGATTTTTGCCATCATAAGCGTAGGAAAACTTCCTATCATAGCTCCAAGTGGTGCTCTTAAAAAAAGCACACTCAAAGCTATAGTCGTAGCACTTTGCAAACTAGCAAGCTCATAATTTAAAGCTATATAAAACTCCACTCCTACTAAAGCTAGCATAGCGCTATTGCTCCAATTGTTAGATAAAATATGCAAAATATTTCCCATAGTGGAGCTTTTTTTCTTTTTTAGAGCATTTTTTTCAAACTCATTTTCATAATAATGCTTTGCTCTTAAAGGATTTAAGGTTAATTCTTTATGCCCTTGTAAAATATTTTGATAGTTTTTTTGCAAAGCATCATCATTTTCTCTAGCATTTTTAAAATAAAAATACACCTTGCTCATCAAAAAATTATCCACCAAAAAAACACACACTATCCACGCTAGACACAAAAAGAAAATTTCCAAAGAAAGATAAGCTATATAAGCACTTACACAAACAATCAAAACACTTGATTGTATAAATTCAGGAAGTCTTAAAAGCCCAAAAGAAATACTACGCACATCATTGTTTAAAGAAGCTAAAATCTTTGCTTTAGTAGTGTTTAAAATACTCAAAACACTTGTATCTAAAATTTGCTTTACAACTCTTCTTTGCATTTTAAAAATAAAACTTTGTCCAAACGAGCTTAGAGCAATTTCTACAAAAGAAGAACTCGCAAAAAACACAAGCAATAAAAGCACAAAATACACAATGATGTTTGAATTTTCAAGATTAGTTTTTAATAAAAATTCATTAATAAAAACCAAAGTCAATACACCCAATATACTCGTAAAAATACTAAAAAGTAGAAAAAGAATGATTTTAAATTTATTTTCTTGAAATAAAATCCACAAAAAACTCACAATAATGCCTTTTTAACAATAAATTGTAAAATTATAGCTACTTATTTATAATATATTTTATCTTTATAAAACCTATTTATAGATACATACAAGCCTATATAACTCCTTATTATTATACTAATATTTTATTATTGTTTATAATTAAGCTCAAATTTATAAATATAGTATTAATATATACTGTTTGTTATTAAAATATTAGTAATAATCATTACAAATATACAATAAAACAATCAAATACATTAACTATTTTTGAAAGGACTTTTTCAATGAATAAAAGACTACCTAAAAACCACCTCATGGTGGGGGGGGGGGAATGATAATTTTCGTTTTAACTTAAACGTCTTAAACTCTTTAAAAAATTATAAAAACTTCAATCTTTTAAAACTTTATTTGTTTGCTATCTTTTCATTAAGTTCTTTAGAAGCTGCCACCCAGGCAGAGTATGATAAAACTTCTAATGCTTATATTATTGAAAAACATCATTATGAGAATAATGATGCTTATGATTATAATCTTAATAGCTATAAACTCTTAAATGGTAAAAATTTCTATGGTCAAATGGCTAGCAATAAAAATCTTTCAAATATCACTTTAATTTATGATAATCCTAAAGATAAAACTCATTCTAAAATGAATGATTTATATTTTAACAAGATATCCTTACTCCAAGTATCAAAGAAGATATTTTTGTAGTTAATGGCTTTCATAGTTCTAACTCAGCTAATACTACCCTAAATCAAATCAGTTATATACCTTTTTTAGTTTCTGCTTATACCTTTAATGCAAAAGCTAATAATAACACCTTAGTATTAAAATCAGGAGAATTATCTTCAGTATATTATTTAAAACCTACCGATAAAGAAGTAGCTAATCCTAAAGCTACTGGTTTAAATAATAAATATAATTTTTTAATCACTCCAGCTATAGCAAGAAAAGGTGAAGCAAGTAATAATACTTTAAATTATTTAAAAGATGCTTATGTAAACATGGGTGTTGAAAACACCTATACCCTACCTTTAAATGGAGCTCCCTATGTATTAGGTGCTTTTGGTGTGGACGCTAATGCTAACAATAATACTGTTATATTAAATAAAGGAGTAAAAATAGACTTTCATACCACCCCTTATATGCAAAGTGCTTTAGGAGATAATATCTTTGATGAGAGAATGACCCATGTAATTGGAGCAATTACTTATAATGGCAATGCTAAAAATAATAAGGTTGTTATAGATGGAGCTTCTTTATTAGTACATGGTCCAAGTGGAGCATATTCAACTTCAGCTGCTACTCACTTAGGAGGAGCCTTTGTAGATGTTAATAATAATCAAAGCTATGAAGTAAGCTCAAATAAAGTATTAATCAATGATTTAAAACTAGATTTAAGAGTAGATACTAAAAATACCCCATTAGCTTATAATGCTATCTTAGTAGGGGAAATCTTTGGGGGTAAAATCATACAAGGTAATGCCTATAAAAACACCATAGACATAAAAGACTTACAAACCTTATTAGCATTAAATACCAATGTAGAAGTAAAAGCACTCTTAGACTTTTATGCAGGTGTAACTAATAATGGTGTGGCTAATGATAATAGTATTAGTGTTAATCTTAAAAAGCCATTTGAGATTAATTCTAATTTTACAGGTAAAAACGAGTTTAATCTTTATGGAGGGGTAGCAACTAAAGGAGCTAATAGAAATAGTATACACATCAATGGGGATTTAACCCAAGGTATTACTGTTGAAAACCATCAAGATAAAATTCAAATCATAGCAGCACAAACCCTAAGCTCTAAAGCAAATAATAATAGTATTAATATTAAAAACTCAAACATAGCTATGCCTTTATACTTATATGGAGTGAGTAAAGCCAGTATAGATAATAAAGATTATTATGCAAGTAGTGCTTATGCTAATAGTATAGTTTTAGACAATGTAAAATCAGGTAGAAACCTCACTGCTATTATAGAAGCTGATGAAGTCGTAAAAAATACTATTAATTACAATATGGTGCAATCTTTATCTAATGCTTCTAATATAGATAAAGGTTCTAAAATCATTTTAAGAGCGAATGAAAATGCTAACAATAATACTTTAAATATTAAAGATTATTCAAGTGCAGCTAGCTCTAATGTTTATGTTATTAATGCTAAAAATGAAAGTGCTAATAATACTTTTATCTTTGATAATCTAGCTCTAGGTACAGCTTCTGATAAAAGAGAAGGTGAAATAGTAATTAGTGCTGGTATAGCCAAAAATACTCATGATAATTATACTCATATTAATAATTTAAATATAGATGAATATAAAAACAATTCTACTATCATCATAGCAGCTTCTGGTGTATATAGCAAAAATGATAAAAGCTATAATAATACCTTATATCTAAGTGGTGATACTAATATTTTTAATAATACTGATATAGAAGTATTAGCAGGTAGCTTTTTACAAACTAAAGAAGATAATAACTTTGTATCCAAAGCACTAATGCATAAAAATGGTACTAATAATCATTTAGTATTAAATACAAGCATAAAAGCAAATACTATCAATAACTTTGATCATTTTAGTTTTATCTTAAAAGATAGTGCTAAAGCTTATTTAAGTACTAAAGAAGTGATTAATCTTTCTAAAGATAGTTCTATTAATATATATACAAACAATAATGTAAAAAATAAAAGCATTATTTTAATGCAAAGTGAAAAAGGCTTTGTAGATGTAAATAATAAGCATTTAAATCAAGAAGATTTACAAAGCTTATTAAATTTCTTAGTAAAAAACAATAAAAGCTTACACAAAAATATCAAAGCAAAAGCACAAAAAGTTAAATACACTCTAAGTGTAAGTAATGATGCAAAAAGCATAGTAGTAAATTTAAATTAAAAATAATACTCAAAAAGGAGTCAACATGAAAAAGTTAGCAAATCATATAATACTTTCAGGTGTAACTGTATCTATGTTATTTTCTCCACTAATGGCCTTACCTAGTGGAGGTAAATTTACTCATGGCACAAGTGGGACTATAACCACTAATGGTAATAATATGAATATTAGTGGAAATGGAATAAACTCAGTTATCCAATGGGGTGGTGGATTTAATATAGCAAATGGAGAAAAGGTAAATTTTGGAGGTAAAGACAAAAACTACCTAAATATTGCCCACGGTACTAGTAAATCTACCATAGCTGGTATATTAAACGCAGGTGGTAATAATGTATTTTTAATCAATCCTAATGGAGTAATCATTACTAAAACAGGAACTATCAATGCTAATCGCTTTGTGGCTTCGACTTCATCGATGAGTGATGGGGATATGAAAGCATTTGCTAACTTAAAAAGCTTTGAAGATGGTTTAAGCTTTTCCCCTGTATTTAAACCAAACAAAGCAGGTAATGTGGTAAATATGGGTAATATTAATGCTAAAAACATTACTTTACAAGGTAATAAAGTAATGTTAAGTGCTGATACTAGTTGGGATGATAAAAATAATAAAATAAAATTCAATCAAATCACAGCAGATAATATAGATTTAAAAGGTAATGAAATTTATGTAGATATTTCTACTATAAATTCTAAAAATCTAACTACTGAAGCAAAAAATAAAGGAATTGCTTATTTAAGTGCTACTGGGTATTATTATAATCCTACAAGAAAATACAATGAATTTAAAAATATAAACAACAAAATCAAAAAAACATACAATCAATATATTAGCATAGGTTCTGATGTAGACTGGTGGCATTTTGCTAAAGGGTGGAATGAAAATAAGGATTTTAGAAACAATGTAGCGGGGAATACCTTTAAACTTACTAATGATATAGATTTTGGAGCTAATTGTAAAAATGGAGTATGTAGTGGACAAAACTATGCAAATTACTGGGTAGATTTAAATGGTGATGGTAAAAAAGATGCTAATGAGTATACTAATATGATAGTAGGTAGTGGTGAATTTTTTACCAAAACCTTTGATGGTCAAGGATTTACACTAAAAAATATCAATATAGATATTACTAATTGGGGATCTGTTGGTATATTTGGAAGCGCGAAGGATGCAATTTTTAAAAATATAAATGTAGATTATATGGGTGGTGGAATTAATGCAAAAGGTACTAGTTGGGTCGGTGGATTTATAGGAACCTCTTTTGCGCCTTCACATCCTTCATTTTCAAATATATCTTTAAGTAATATAGGAAGTATTAATGGTTATGATGATTATGAAGGTTATCCAACGTGGATAGGTGGATTTGCTGGTAGGGTTGATAATGCTACTTTTTCAAATATATCTTTAAATAAAATAGGAAGTATCAACAGCGGTGGTTCTGTTGGCCCTGTTGGTGGTTTTGCTGGCTCGGCTTATAATAATACTTTTTCAAATATATCCTTAAATGAAATAGGAAATATTAGTGGTAATAGTAATTTTAAACATGATTTTTCTTCCATTGGTGGATTTGTTGGTGAAAGCATGGGTAGTACTTTTTCAAATATATCCTTAAATGAAATAGGAAATATTAGTGGTAATAGTAATTTTAAACATGATTTTTCTTCCATTGGTGGATTTGTTGGTGAAAGCATGGGTAGTACTTTTTCAAATATATCTTTGAATAAAATAGGAAATATTAGTGGTAATAGTGAAACAAATACTATTTATGTTGGTGGATTTGTTGGTTATGCTAATGAAAAAAATAATTTTTCAGATATCATAATTAAAAAAATAGAAAATATCTCAAGCATTTCTAACGATTGTTCGCACTCTGGTGGATTTGCAGGAGGAGGGCTTATGGAAGGAAAATTTGAACGAATTTTCCTTGAAAACATTGCTAATATAAATAGCACATCAAAATCTAAAAGTGCTTATGCGGGAGGATTTATTGGAAACAATATATCTTATTATACAACATACTACAATAAACAATTTATTTTTGATGTAAATAATATTTCTTTAAAAGGGGTATCAAATATTACAAGTAAGGCCGAAAATGCTTATGCGGGAGGATTTGCAGGATTTTTTATTGAAAAAATGAAAAAGCCTAATTATGATGGTTCTGAAAATGGTTATAGTTATAAAATAAATTTAAAAAATATTTATATGTATTTTGATGAGGATGCAAAAATCACAGCTAATAATAATAATAATAAAAATAATTTTACAGGTAAATTTTATGGTGGCATGGAAGATATTAAAGAAATAGCATTTGATAATATCCACATTTATTATAAAAAAGATACTTTAACCAATGCAACAGCTGATGATAAATATCTAAATAAACAAGACTTTAATAAAAATGCTAATAATGTTAATAAAATTAATGCATACGCTTATTCTGATAGTAATAAGGAACAAGCGTATGAAAATTTTATAAATCATGTTAATACTATCTCTAAACCTATCTTTCCTATAATACCACCATCCAAACCATCACAAAATACAGATTATATCCCTAACGCAGAAGATATTATCAATAAAACAGCTGTTTTAGATGAAAATGATTTACTTAAAGAAATGATTAAGAACGAAATCATTGCTGATATCACCAATGGAAAATATAAATTACATATAAGTGATTTATTAAAAATGCTAGAAGATAAAACAAATTATTCTAATATGAGTGAAAATCAAAAGATTGAATTTATAGCCAAATACTTTCTAAGTGGTGATAAAACTAAAGCTTTAGAAGTAGTTCAAAGCTTAGATTTTCTTTTAGCTTATGAAAACAATGGTTTAAGCACTGCTTCAGAAGATAAATTTGAAGGAAATGGTTTTGGTGTTAAAAATGAAATATTAAGCCAAGTAAATAATACAACCGAAAATATCAAAGGCAAATTCGATCAACTAAAAGAGTTAGAACCTTTGGTGAATAGTTCTAATAAATATCTAAAAGATCTTATTACTAAGCAAAATGAGCTTGATAATGCCATCAAAGCTTACAATACTTATGTGGATTTAATCAATAAAGGTTTTGCAAGCGCAGATGATAGAGAATTTATTATTTTAAAAGACCAAATAAATACTCTAATGAAAGAGAGTCAAGTTTTAGCAGATTCAATCAATGAAAATCAGGGAAAACTAATTGATTGGCAAAATAATAACAATACAGAAAATTTCAAAGTAGTTGGTGCTTTTGCTAATGTAATATTAAACACTAATCCTAAGTTAGATCAAATCACAGGCAAGGGAGGAGATATAGATAACCCAAACAAACCAGAATTACCTGAAACTGATATGGAGTTTGAACAAACAGCTTCACTTAATCTAATAGGCGATAATGCCATAGAAGACAATGAAGGAAAAAAAGAAATAGAGGAAACCTCACTCGCACAAAAAAATAAAACTTGCATAGTAAGTGATAATTACAAAACTATGAATCCTTGTGTAGTGGGTATGTAAAGAACTACCGAGATTTTATCCTTAGTAGTTCTTTTAATAAACACACAAGCATAAAAGGAAAAACAACCATGAAAAAACTCTCTCTTTGTGCTATAGCACTTAGTTCTTTAATCTATGCTAATGAAGGAGGCATTAGCATAGCTAAAAATGATATAGAAAAGGTTATAGAACTATCTCCTGATAGAAACCTCCCTCAAAACAAAGCTATCAAAGAAAATCTAAAAACTAAAGATGATTATATAAAAACTCAAGAAGCTAAAAAAGACTTTGAAGCAAAAAAGAAAGCCTTAAAAGAAAAACTACAAGAAAATAAAGCTAGTGAGGAAACTAACAGTCAAACCAATACTAATTCTAACAATAACACCACTACCACTAAAAAGGTAATAACCAAATACAAATTCATCATCACTAATGAAAATACTAGCTTTAAAAAGCTAGGTATCAAAGAAGAAGATTTACAATTACTTATTAGTGAGTTTAGCACTAAAAAATTTAGCTTACAAGATTTACAAGATATATCTAATATCATAGCTTATTATTTTCAGGTAAATGGTTATCCTGCTGCAACAGCTTATGTGCCCCAACAAGAATTTGAAGATAGTGTGCAAATAAATATAGCCTTAGGAACATTAGGTAAGTATATAATAAAGAATAAAACAACTATAAAAGATTATTTTGTAGAAAGTAAACTTAATGAAAGAATTAAAGGTAAAATCATCTCTACTAAATTAATAGAAGATAGTGTATATAAAGTCAATGAAATGTATGGTGTACAAACCCTAGCAGGTTTACAAGCAGGAGAGAATGTAGGAGAAACTGATATAGTTATAGAAGTAGAACCTGATACTAAGGCAGATATATTATTATATGCTGATAATTATGGTATTGAAAGTGCAGGGGATATTAGAGCTGGTATTAGCATGGGTTTTAACTCATTATTTAACATGGGTGATTATTATAATTTTTACTTACAATCAAGCAATGAAAATCAAATCAACTATGGAGCTAGTTATACTTTCTTTTTAGGAAATTTAAAAATTACTCCAAGCATATCTCAAGGAACATATTCTTTAGGTGGAGAATATAAAGAAGTTGGTTTTAGTGGTACTTCTAGAAATTTTGGTATAGATTTTTCTTACCCTGTGTGGATAAACACTAATTCATCTTTATACTTTACTTCTAGTATTTATCATAAGATATTAAAAGATGAGCCTTTTTCAAATATATTTGAAAATTATAGTATTGATAAACATTCTAATGTAGGCAGTATGGGTTTAGAAGGTTTATTTAGAGGATTTGAAAACAACACCTTAAGTTATAGTGCTAAGGTAAGTGTAGGTAAGGTTAATGATGATGGTGCTACTATGTTTGGAAATACATCCAAAAGTGGAGGCAAAGGCTTTGGCTGGTTTAGAAAACTCAATGCTAGTGTGAATAATTATTATAGTATTAATGAATACATTACTCATACTTTAAATATAAACTATCAAAAGGTATTAGGGAATTTTGAATTAGATTCTTCTGAAAGCTCATCTTTAGGTGGAGCCTATGGAGTAAGAGCGTATGATAATGGTGAGGGTGATGGAGATAATACCATAGTAGCTAACTTTGGTTTAAGAATAAACATACCAAATACTAATTTTTACTTTACTCCTTTTTATGATATAGGCTATGCATGGTATGAAAAAGATGGTGGTAGATTAACAGATGAACATTTTTTAGACGCAGTAGGTTTACAAATACTTTATAATAAACCAAATGAATACTATATTAAACTAGATGGAGCAAGAGCAGTTCATCAGTATAAATACGATGATGATCACAGAATGAAATTATATTTAAGTGGTGGGATTTATTTTTAACCACTACTTAAAAAATACACCCTAGTAGCTAGGTCTTTAAAAGCTTTAGAGTGGATTAGGCTTTGGCAAGCTTTGGACTTTGAAGTACTTGTAAATTCACTTTGACCAAAAGCATTTAAAACCTCATCTAGTTGAGTTTTTATGCTTTGATTTTTAGGATCTTTCAAAGCTTGATTTTTTAAATCTGCTATATTTTGAGCCTTGCTTTTTTGAGTGCTATCTACCATAAGCGCTAAAAGCAAAACACTTTCTTTGTCTACAAAAAGTACTTTAAAACACTGCTCATCATTTCCTACGCTAAAATCCAACTCTTTGGTGGTATTTTGCAAATTTGATAAATCTTCATTTTTTATATTTGCTACATTACTCATTAAAGCTATGCTTGAAAGACTTTCATTTTTTAATACATAAGAATTTATATCATTAATAAAAGTTTTTAAATTTCCTAAAGCTTGAGCTGTGCTTGCTTCATCTTTACTAGTGCTAAATTTTGGCAGAGCAACCGCAGCTAAAACTCCAAGTATAATTACTACAAACACAAGCTCTATAATAGTAAAAGCTTTTTTCATAATACACCTTGTAAATTTTTGACCTTCGGGCTTATAAGATCATCTTCAATACTTACAAATTCTTTACGCTCATAAGCTTCACATGCTGCTCTTGCTATCATCAAAGCATTATCTGAACAATACTCAAGTGGGGCAAGTAAAAGCTCACACTGATAGCTTTGACACAAATGCTCTATTTGGCTTCTTAAACTTAAATTTGCACTAGCTCCACCTACTATACCAAAGCGTTTAAATTTATACTCTTTAAAAATTTTTTCTAGCTTATTCATAATATGTGCTATAGCTGTTTTTTGAAAGGCAAAGGCGATTTGATTTTTTCTTTCTTGAGTTAATTCTTCTTTTAAAATTTCTAAGCGCACTTGGTTTTTAAGACCTGAAAAACTATAAGCTAATTCTTTAGAATGAAGCAAGGGTATGCTAAATTCTAAATTACTTTCTTTTGCATTTTTAGCTAAATTTTCTATGATAGCCCCACCAGGATAGCCCAAATTCATCATCTTAGCTACTTTATCAAAGCTTTCTCCAAAGCTATCATCATTTGTTCTTGCTATTTCTGTAATTTGTCCTTGATTATCAATAAAAAGCACCATGGTATGCCCACCACTTACAAGCAACACGCCCATATCAAAACAAGCTTTTTTACCTAAAAACATAGAGTAGATATGTCCTTTTAAGTGATTTATCGCAATTAATGGTAAATTTAAACTAATAGCAAGTATCTTAGCCATAGCCACCCCACCTATCAAACTCACACTAAGCCCAGGCTCGTTTGTAACTGCTATGGCACATAAATCATTAAAATATTTTTCACATTGACTTAAAATATTTGGCAAAGCTTGGGTGTGTAACCTTGCAGCAAGCTCTGGCACAACCCCGCCATATTGGCTATGTTCTTGTTCTTGAGAGATTTTTTTATGAAATTTACATTCATATGTATTTTTATCAATAATTGCAATAGAACTATCATCACAAGAGCTCTCTATAGCAAGGATTAAGCTTTTCATTGAAATTCCACTAAAATCATACCTATAAATTTATCCTTTTGCTCTGCTTTTTCTATAGCAGATGTTGAAATTTTGGCATTTTTTATTATTTTTGAGTGTTTATTTTCCATCAAAACTTGCTCGTTTAAATTCGCATTTTTCAACTCATAAAATTCCACCCTATAAATTTGTCTTTTTTTATCGATAGAATATCTTTTTTGCATTTGATTTTTATGGATTAAAATTTCACTCTCATCACTACCCTTATCAAAGCCTATAACATTAACCCTTACTCCATTAATCGCAGGAATTTCAAAATTATTTTTTACTAAAATCTTACGAGCAAAAGGTGTTTCTATAAGCTTTCCATCAACTAGTAATTCCACACTCTCAACTGCATTAGAAAATTCAAAATACTCAGGATAAATTCTAGTTTGCAAACGATTTCCATAATTAATAGAATATGAATTTGCGTTTGAAATTACTGCTGTGATTTCATTACTTGCTTCATAATTTAAAGCTTGATTAACAGGGAAAGGCAAAAAATTTATAGCATTAGTAGGTTTGTCAAGATAAAGTAAAATTTTATCATTAAAAAGTCTTACCTCTAAAGGCTTTTCAATGGCTCTATAAACTCCATTTGGAGTTAGTTCAAAGCTTCTACTAAATTCTATATTTGCTTTTTTTAAATAATACTCCACCGCCAAAAGATGATAATATACTCTTAAATGGGTTGGTAAATTTTTACTTGCTTCATTAGCAAAGGCTGCTTTGTGATTTGACACCACAAAATAAGTTAAAGCCTTTAGCATATCTTTATCGTTACTTTCTTGGGTTTTGGTATTTTTTAAATGATATTGATGTTCTTCTTTAATTAATGCTTTATTGATATTTTCCACTGCTTCTTTGGCTATATTTTCTAAATCTGCATATTTAGTAGAATTTACTTCGCTTTGATCGATAATACTAGTATTACCCCAACGATTTGGGTTTTTATCCTTGCTTTCATATTGAGGTCTGTAAAATCCACTTCCATCGTGCAAATTTATAACCATATTTACCTCAGGTTCCAAAATAAGCTTTTTTATGCGCTCTATAGTGTGAAAATCAGGATCGTTTTCATCTATATGGGCAAATTTTCTATTTAAATCTCCAAAATTTCCCCTATTTCTAGCGATAATACTTTCAAAAGCTAAATTGGGCGCAACGATAATCTTACCTTTGGTGATATTATAATCACTCAAAAGCAAGCTAGCTGCATGAAATCCACCTGGCTCATCGCCTTGAATTCCTCCAAGAATTAAAACCGTATTATTATCATCTAAGCTTTTTCCATTTTCTTTCACACTAAATTCTAAAGCAAAAACCACATTTATAAAAATCAAAATACTTAAAAAATATCTCACTTCATTTCCTTATCTAAATAAAGCCTTACTCGCTTATCATACTCAAAAACATCTTCAATTTGGTTAATCTTTGGCACTCCAAAATGATCTAATGCTTTAAAAATCCCTTTTGAAATATCTAAAAACCCCATTTGATTTTTTAAAAATTTATAAACTAAATACTCATTTGCAGCATTTATTACAACCCCTAAATCAGGATTTTTCAAAAGTTCATCTTTTAGCATAAATATAGGATATTTTTTTAAACTAATTTTTTCAAATTTTAAACTTGGCATAGCTAATAAATCCAAATTTTCTATAAAACTTTGATCATGCTCATCTAAAATCGCTTGAGCTATAGATAAACGCATATTTGCATGAGAAAAATAAGCACTTATCCCACCGTCTTTAAATTCACACAAAGCATGCACTAAAGATTTTTTTTCTATCACAGCATCAATTTGTTTAATACCATAAAGATGATAAGCTTCGATGATTTCAAAAAGCTTATTGCACATACTAGCACTATCTATAGTGATCTTAGCACCCATGCTCCAGTTAGGATGCTTCAAAGCCTCTTTTACGCTGACATTTTTTAAATCTTTGATTTTATATTTATAAAAAGCACCACCACTTGCTGTTATGAAAAGTTTTTTAATATCTTTTCTTTTATCTATCAAGCACTTTAGTGCTGCGTGTTCGCTATCTATGGCTTTAATCTTAGAAGTATCAAAAAATTTCCCTGCTACTACTAGACTTTCTTTATTTGCTAGGGCTAAAGTTTTACCAAGTTTTTGTGCTATAAGACTTGAGTTTAATCCTGCAAAACCAACTATAGCATTTACTACAAATTTGCTTTTGCATTCACTAATCATTTTTTTTAAGCCATCTTGAGCGCAAAAAATATTTTTATGATCAACTAAATGCTTATCTTTCTCATCTTGAATACATACAAATTTAGGCTTAAAAAGAGCTATTTGCTCATTTAAAAGTTTTATATTTTTTCCACAAGATAAAGCTTCTATGCTTATGTTTTTTTCTTTAGCGATAAAAAGAGTATTAACCCCTATACTTCCTGTACTTCCAAGAACGATCATGCTAAAGTTGCCATTGCAAATGCTGCAATGATAACAGCATCAATTCTATCTAAAACTCCTCCGTGTCCAGGGATTAAATTACCGCTATCTTTAATACCTGCTTGTCTTTTAAAATAACTCTCAAGCAAATCCCCTATCACAGCAAAAATAGCTACAATTAAAGAAATATAAATGCTTTTTATTAAGCTAAATTCAAAAGAACCTATGATAGTTCCTAAAATTCCTGCACAAACTATACCGCCTACAACGCCTTCTAAAGTTTTATTCGGGCTTGTTGGAGAAAAAGCTCTCTCGCCAATTAATTTTCCTATAAAATACGCCCCACTATCACACGCAACGACAATCACTATAAGCCAAAACAATACAAACATACCTTCATAGCTTAACACCTGATAAAGCATTAAAATAGGCAAGGTAGGATATATATAAGGCATAAGCTCATTTAAATTTTCACTTTTTTTATAAACTAAATATCCTAAAATCAAAATCAAAGCCATAAGGCCTATAAAGAAAGGTTTATCTAAAAATGCCCCTATTGCAAAAATACATAAAGCCGCAAAAACACTTGCATGTTTGCTTTTAAACATAGCCTTTGCTTCATTAAATGCAAAAAATAACATTATGGCAAAAATAGCAAAATTAATCAAAAAATTATCCACCAAAGCAACAACAGCTATCACAGCTATCATCACAATAGCACTAAGAATTCTTGTCTTTGAAAACATTTTTATCCTTTCTATATGCTCAAATCAAGTAAATGAGAGCTTTTTTTAACTACTTCTTGTTCTTCATCTTCTTGTTCATCTTTTTCTTCTTGTTCTTGATGATGCTTAGAATGCCTCTTTTCTTCCTCTTGTCTTTCTTTTATTTCATCACTTACCTCATGGGCTTGATTAACTTTTTCAAGTTTTTCAACCGTCTTTTCTTTTGCTTGAAACTCACTCATATTTACCAAAGTTGCAAAAGAATCTTTTGCTAGTTCATTGCTTGCTTGTGCTGAATGTACTGGTGCATTTTGATTAGCATAATTAACACCACCTATGGGACTTATAGGCATATTCACTCCTTTAAAATGCTTATAGTCTTATAATTTGTATAATTTACAAAAGCCTTCTCTCTAACTTTAACAAAATTCTTGCTCGTATAATCGACCAAATAAGTTCCAGAACTTAGCTTGGAAAATTCCACACAAAGCTTTGCGGCAAATTCTAGCACTAATTGACTTATTTTTAATTTATTTGAAGTGATGATTACATGCGCACTAGGATAATCTTTCACATGCAACCAAATATCATCTTTTTTAGCTATTTTTAATAAATACTCATTAGCTTTTTCATTGCGTCCTACGCTGATTTTAAACTCATCAAAATAAAAGCTACTAACCCCTGCATTTAACTCTTCTTTTTTCGTTTTTTTACTTTTTTTAGGCATCAAAACTTCTAATTCTCGCAAAGAAGTGCTTTTAGTGATTAAATCTTTTAAATTGATTAAAAAATCAAGTTTTTCACTTAAAATTTCTCTTTCTATATTGATATTTTTAGCCTTTTGTTTTAATTTTTTTGCCATTTTATAAAATTCATTCGCACTATTTTTAGGGCTATCTTCGAGCTTAAAAGCAAGCTCATTTGCATTAAAATCTTGCAAAATAAATTCTCTTTGATAATCTTTTAAAAAATTTAAATTAGCAAATAAAACATCTGCTTTTTGGCTTAATTCCTGTGCTTTTTTTAATAAATCGCTTTCTTGCTCTAAATTTTCTATACTCTCTTTAAGGGTAAAAATTTTTTTATCTATATTTAAAAGTTTATTTTCTTTAATATCCTTTAAGCGATCTTGTTGCAATTTTTTAGCACTTTCTTTAAAGTACACATTAAAATCATCTATTTTTACAAATTCTTCTTTGATCTCATAAGCTTTTAAAGCTTGTAATTTTTCTCCTATTTTTACAATGCGGTAACTTTTATCTATATGACGCAAAGCTTCTATGATGATATCATCAGTATCTGTGATGATTACATTGGTATTTTTTCCTGTAAATTCAAAATAAATCTTAGCCCCATAAGCTTTGTAAGATTTTTCTGATAAAACTTCAAAAGATAAAATTCTATTATTTTCTAATACTTCTAAATTTAAAATCTTTGCATTAGAGAAGTATTTTTTTAACATAAAATCAAAAGGTGCATTATAGACTTTTGCTTGAAGTTTATCTTGGTAAATTCCACTTTTTCCACGCGTTAAATCTAGTATAAAAACTTGATGATCTAAGCTAAGTTCTAAGATATTATCATCAAGGCGTTTGAGATAATTTAGTCTTTGGAATTGTTTAAAATAATCTTTTATTTGTATTAAATCTGTATATTTCATAAATGTATTATAAAATATTTTGATGAATTTATGAGGTTTTTATGAGTGAAAAAATTCCTTATCCTTGTGTGATTTTATGCGGCGGGAAGTCTTCACGCATGGGAGAAGATAAAAGCTTATTACAAGTAGATGATAAAAACTTAACTCTTTATCAGTATGAAAAAATGTCAAAAATTTTCACTCAAGTTTTTATTAGCACCAAAAAAGATAAATTCCATCAAAAAAACTTAGCTCTTATTTTGGATGAGGATTTAAACAACTACTCCCCGCTCATTGCCTTAAATTCCATACTTAAACATTTTCAAAATACTTATGTATTTATCCTTAGCGTGGATACTCCAAATATAAGCCAAAAAAGTATCTATACGCTTTTTCATCAACTAAAGTCACAAGACATACTTCTTGCAAGTACAAAAGAACACAAACATTATTTATGTGGATTTTATCATAGTAGAAATTTTGAAAAAACTTTACAATTTTTACAAGAAAATAACCATAAATTAGCCCTTTTTTGCTCACAAATGAAGGCAGAATTTATCAACTTTGAAAACGAAGAAGAATTTGTCAACTTGAATTATTTTAACGAATATAAAAAATGGAAACATATGCTAAAAGCCTAAAAAAAGGCTTTTAGCTAGTTAAAGTAAGCAAAAAGCTATAATGCTACCCAAAATAAGCAAAGAGCCATTAAAACATAAAAAGGTTGGTATGCAAGTATCTTTGATATGATCACCTTGCTTATCTGCATTAAGCCCTACACTCACCCCCAAAGTCGTTTCACTAGCAGGCGATCCTGCATCACCTAAAGCTCCAGCAACACCGATGATAAAAATAATCGCTGCCGGAGAAAAACCAAGCTCAAGACAAATTGGACAAAATAAAGCAGCAATGATAGGAATAGTCCCAAACGAACTTCCTATGCCTATGGTGATTAAAAGTCCGATCGCCAACATAATAAAAATAGCCAAAAAGTGACTTTGCTCCATAAAAGGCACACTTGTTTTTACAAGCTCGGCTATACCCCCACTTTGCTTTAAAACCTCTCCATATCCTGAAGCAACAAGCATTACAAAAGCTATATAACCCATGATTTTAAGTCCATCATCAAAAACTAAATTAACTTTGTTATATTCTACCCCACCTAAAACTACCATCAAAACAAAACCCAAAAGTCCTGATAAAGGTAAATTGTGCGTTAAAATTTGCAAAATCAAAGTCAAACCAAGACCCACCAAAACACCCCATTCTTTTTTACTCATTTTTAAATTTTCAAAATCCATTTTGCTAATTTGTTCTTCTTGATACTCTCTTGGTTTAGCATAAAATACAAACACAGCCAAAAACAAACCAACCAACATACAAATAGCCGCAAAAGCCATAGTTTGAGAAACTTCTCCTAAACTAATTTGCACTCCATTTGAATTTAAATTATCCACAAGCAGAGTTTGAAAAATAAGCCCAAAACCCAAAGGCACTACCATATAAGGTGTGGTAAGCCCAAAAGTTAAAGCACAAGCTATAGCTCTACGGTCTATTTTTAATTGATTAAAAAGTTTTAACAAAGGTGGAATCAATAAAGGCACAAAAGCCACATGGATAGGGATTAAATTTTGCGAAAAACAAGCAATCAATGCCAAAGAAAGTATAAGTAAATATTTTTTATGTGAAATATAATGCGAAACTATTTTAATCAAATATGCTGTTAGATTGGTTTTTGATATAGCAGCAGCCACTGCTCCAAGTAAAATATAACTTAATGCAGTTTGTAAATTTCCTTGCATACCATCAATTAAAACTTTCATAGAATCCATCATGGCTTGTGGAAGTTGAGTAAAAAATTCCACTAAAGTCAAATGCTCTACATTCATAAATTTAGACCAAACACCCACAAAAAGCCCAGAAAGCAAAACACTGAGCAAAACATTAAACCTAAAAAAACACAAAAGCGTCATTAATACAACGCCTATAAATACTGGATTAGTTAAAAGCATTACATTCCTTAAATCAAAATAATTGCACATTTTAAATAATTTTCTTTAAAATACCATTTAAGTTTAAAAAATTTAAGCAAAAATTGCAAAATAAAAGCATAAAATGATAGTTTTTACTTTAAAAAAGGATACAAATGAGAAGTGATGCGATCAAAAAAGGACATTTAAAAGCACCAAATCGCTCTTTACTTAGAGCATGTGGCTTAAATGATGATGATTTTAACAAGCCTTTTATAGGCGTAGCAAATAGCTACATAGATATCATCCCAGGGCATTTTTTCTTAAACGAATATGCAAAAATCATTAAAGATGAAATTCGTAAAAATGGCTGTATTCCTTTTGAATTTAACACCATAGGTGTAGATGATGGTATAGCTATGGGGCATGATGGTATGCTTTATTCCCTGCCAAGTCGTGAAATCATTGCAAACTCTATTGAAACAGTGATGAATGCACACCAACTTGATGCGCTAATTTGTATCCCAAATTGTGATAAAATCACTCCAGGTATGCTTATGGGGGCTTTAAGAGTAAATGTACCAACCATTTTTGTAAGCGGTGGACCTATGAGAGCAGGCGTAAATAAACATGGAGAAAAAATCAGCCTAAGTTCTGTTTTTGAAGCAGTGGGAGCTTATGAGGCTAAAAAAATTAATGAAGATGATTTAAAAGATATAGAATGCAAAGCCTGTCCTAGCGGTGGATCTTGCTCGGGTATGTTTACTGCAAATTCTATGAATACTTTATGCGAGGCTATGGGTATTGCACTTGAAGGAAATGGAACTATTTTAGCACTTAGCAAAGAAAGAGAAGAGCTTTTAAGAAAAGCTGCGCGTAGAATTTGCGAGATTGCTCTTGATGAGCGTTTTAAAATTCGCAATATCATCACTAAAAAATCCATTAATAATGCCTTGGTTGTTGATATGGCTATGGGTGGAAGCTCAAATACTATCTTGCATATGCTTGCTATTGCTTATGAAGCAGGTGTAAATTTGGATATAAAAGAACTCAATCACATCAGTGCTAATGTAGCTCATATAGCTAAAATCGCTCCATCTTTAAATACAGTTTATATGGAAGATATACACAAAGCAGGTGGGGTAAGTGCAGTAATGGCTGAAATAGCTAAAAAACCAGGCCATATTTTAGAACTTGACACTCTAGATATTAGCGGAAAAACTTTAAAAGATCGCATTGAGAATGCTGATATTAAAGATGAAAACATTATAAGAAAAATAAATAATGCCTACTCAAATGTAGGTGGGCTTGCTATACTTTTTGGAAATTTAGCTGAGCAAGGCTGTGTGATAAAAACAGCAGGTATTATGGGCGAGCGTAAATTCAAAGGAAAAGCGGTTTGTTTTAACTCTCAAGAAGAAGCCATTAAAGGCATTATAAAAGGTAAAGTTAAAGAAGGTGATGTATGCGTGATACGCTATGAAGGACCAAAAGGCGGCCCTGGCATGCAAGAAATGCTTAGTCCAACTTCATTGCTCACAGGCATGGGACTTGGTGCTAAAGTTGCACTTATAACAGATGGTCGTTTTAGTGGAGCTACAAGAGGACTTAGTATAGGTCACATTTCCCCTGAAGCTGCAGAAGGTGGACTTATAGCACTTTTAGAAGATGGAGATGAGATAGAAATTGATGTGGATAATTACAGCATCAATGCAAATTTAGCCCAAGATGAAATTGCTAAACGCAAAGCAAATTTTAAAATGCCTTATAAGCAAATAAATTCAAGATGGCTTAAAATGTATCAAAAGCTTGTTAGTAATGCTAGCAAAGGCGGAGTTTTAGATTTAGAATAATTTTCTTAATTTCTTTAAGAAATTAAGAAATATCTTTTTAAATGTAAAACAAAATATGAAAAATTATGTTAAAGTGGCCGGGAGAAAGGGATTCGAACCCCTGGAGGTGTGACCCTCAACGGTTTTCAAGACCGCCGCTTTCGACCACTCAGCCATCTCCCGAAAGAATAAAAATATCAAGTGTTAACATCGCATTGGAGGCGACATCCGGATTCGAACCGGAGATCAAGGCTTTGCAGGCCCATGCCTTACCGCTTGGCTATGTCGCCTTGAGTTACCAAAAAGTGGTGCCCGAGGCCGGACTTGAACCGGCACGGAAGAAAAATTCCGAGGGATTTTAAGTCCCTTGTGTCTACCAATTCCACCACCCGGGCGGGTGATAAATGGAGCGGGAAACGAGATTCGAACTCGCGACCCCAACCTTGGCAAGGTTGTGCTCTACCCCTGAGCTATTCCCGCATTTTAAAATTGAAATTATACTTAACAAAACTTAATTTTTTATAAATTTATAATAATTAAAATTATCATATATGGACTATACTATACGGCATAATAAAAATTAAAAAATTATTTATTATAGATATACTATAATTTAACAAAAATTATTTTAAAAACAAGGATAGAAATATGTTTAATTTTCGAAGCTTATCAAGTAAACTTACTTTTATAGTTGGATTGCTTATAATTGCTATTTTGATTACAGTTAATATTATTAGCTATTACCAATCAAAAAATTCAACAAGTCAGTATCTTGAAGAAATTCAAGTGAAAACAATGTTTGATGTTAACAAAGCATATGAAATTTATGGGACAAGTAAAAGAACTGCTATTGATTCGATAGTAAAATTTATGGAGAAAAATCCGCATCCAGATATTAATGAGTTGTTTGATATTCTAGAAACCATTAGATACTCTGCTGGATATGATGTAACTTATATAGGTTTTGAAGAAGATGGAAAACTATACCAATCTAATAAAATCATAAGAAGTCCAGAGCAAACTGGTTTTGATGCAAGAACAAGACCATGGTATCAAGAAGCAAAAACAACAGGAACACTTGTAGTTTCTGATCCTTATAAAAGTATTGAAGATGGTTCTATAACAATTTCCTACACAGCACCAATATATGTAAATGGTAAACTTTTGGCTGTAGTTGGTGGAGATTACAACCTTCATACTTTTGCAAAAGATGTGCTTATATTAGGTCATTCTCAAAGTTCATATGCGGCAGTTTATGATAAAGAAGGTCAAATTATTTTTCACGAAAATAAAGATTTAATGCTTACTAAAAATGATCTAAGTATTAATATAGCTAATGCAGCCAAAGCCAACCCTGATTTAATCGATCCAAGCAAAGAAGATTCTTTATTTTATGCAAAAGATGGTAATAACAAAACCCAAGTAGTAACTTGTGTCCAAGCTTTAAATCCTAAATATATGGTTTGTTCGATTACCGATGAATCTGTATATTCTGATGCAGTTAATGAAGTTTTATTCCAACAAGTTATTATTGCATTTATAGCCATAATCATAGCATTAATATTGGTAAGATTTGCTATTATAAAAAATTTAAAACCTATTACGGTAATTACTGCCGGCCTTAACTCATTCTTTGATTTTATCAATCATAAAACCAAAGACTCAGCTATGATTAATGTTAATACAAATGATGAACTAGGTGCTATGGCAAAAGCTATCAATGAAAACATCACTAAAACTAAAAATGCTTTAGAACAAGATGCTAAAGCAGTAGAACAATCAGTTGAAACAGCTAAAGAAATAGAAGCTGGTAATTTAACAGCAAGAATAACAGCTATTCCTGCTAATCCTCAATTAATAGAATTAAAAAATGTATTAAATGATATGCTTAGTGTATTAGAAGAAAAAGTTGGTTCTAATATGAATGAAATTAACCGTGTATTTGATAGCTATAAAGCATTAGACTTTACAACAGAAGTTGCTAATGCTAAAGGTGGGGTTGAAATAACTACTAATGTATTAGGTCAAGAAATAGTAGCTATGCTAAGACAATCTTCTGAATTTGCTAATTTACTTGCAACACAAAGTGGTAAATTACAAAGTGCTGTTAGAGAATTAACAGATTCTTCATCAAGCCAAGCTTCTTCTTTGGAAGAAACAGCTGCTGCTTTAGAAGAGATTACTTCTTCTATGCAAAATGTATCTCATAAAACAAGTGAAGTAATAGCTCAAAGTGAAGAGATTAAAAATGTTACTTCTATAATAGGAGATATAGCTGATCAAATTAATCTACTTGCATTAAATGCTGCTATAGAAGCTGCAAGAGCTGGAGAGCATGGTAGAGGATTTGCTGTTGTTGCTGATGAAGTTAGAAATTTAGCTGAGAGAACTCAAAAGTCTTTAGGTGAGATAGAAGCTAATACTAATATCTTAGTTCAATCTATTAATGAAATGGGTGAAAGTATTAAAGAACAAACTACAGGTATTACTCAAATCAATGATGCTGTAGCTCAAATTGATCATGTAACACAAGAAAATCTTAAAATAGCTAATGATAGTGCTGCAATATCTGAAAATGTAAATAAAATAGCCAATGATATTTTAGAGGATGCTAAGAAGAAGAGGTTTTAAAAAATTAGCAAAAACATTAACTCTATTTAAGAGTTAATGTTAATAATATTGTATCTAGTGTTTAAATTTAATTAATATTTAGTTACATATAATATCCTTATAATAACAAAAATTTTTAGGAGAATAATTAATGAAAAGCATTAAACTAAAAGTTGCTATGATTGCAAATATCATGGCGGTTATATGTCTTTTAATTTTAGGCATTGTTACATTTATTTTTGTAAAACAATCTCTTTTTGATGAAATTGTTAATTCAGAAAAAAATCGTTTAATTTCTACTAATAATCTTGTCGAAAACTTCAGAGAAAGCACTTCTAATTCTTTATTAAAATTATCCGAGACTATCCTCAGAAATCCTTATTCAAATCTTAATTCTCAAGAAGCACTAGCGCAAAATGTTGGTGTGCAACTAAAAGCTTTTAGAGATGCAGGAAATTATTTAGCAGTATATATTGCTCAACCAGATGGTGAATTAGTTGTAAGTGATCCAGATAGTGATAGTAAAAATATTGACTATGGTTTTTATGGAAAAGCTGATGGTTATGATGCAAGAACAAGAGAATTTTATATAGAAGCGAGGAAAAAAAATGGCTTATTTATAACTGCCTCATATATTGATGCAACCACTGGCTTACCTTGCTTTACTTACGCTATGCCTTTAAATAAAGATGGTAAATTTGTAGGTATTTTAGCGATTGATGTTTTAGTTAAAGATTTAATAGAAAATTTAAAACAAATGCCAGGTGATTCTTTCGTTTATGATAAAAATCGTTACGCATTTGCATCTACTCATAAAAATTACACAGGAAATCATCCAAATATTTCTACAATCGCTGATGCATTTTCAAAAACTAAAAACAACGAACCTTTCTTCTATACTAGCGCTGAAGGAAATGAAAGACTTGCCTTGTGTAATAATTCAAATGACTACACTGTATGTAATGTTGCTTATGTTGATACAATAAACAATTCAAGTGAAAAAATTGCATACATTCAAGCTATTATAGTTATTTTCACAAGTATTTTAAGTGTTGTATTGTTGTATTTTATCGTTTCACGCTATCTTTCTCCACTAGAAAAAATCCAAACAGGCCTTAACTCATTCTTTGATTTTATCAACCATAAAACCAAAGACTCAGCTATGATTAATGTTAATACAAATGATGAATTTGGTGCTATGGCAAAAGCTATCAATGAAAACATCACTAAAACTAAAAATGCTTTAGAACAAGATGCTAAAGCAGTAGAACAATCAGTTGAAACAGCTAAAGAAATAGAAGCTGGTAATTTAACAGCAAGAATAACAGCTATTCCTGCTAATCCTCAATTAATAGAATTAAAAAATGTATTAAATGATATGCTTAGTGTATTAGAAGAAAAAGTTGGTTCTAATATGAATGAAATTAACCGTGTATTTGATAGCTATAAAGCATTAGACTTTACAACAGAAGTTGCTAATGCTAAAGGTGGGGTTGAAATAACTACTAATGTATTAGGTCAAGAAATAGTAGCTATGCTAAGACAATCTTCTGAATTTGCTAATTTACTTGCAACACAAAGTGGTAAATTACAAAGTGCTGTTAGAGAATTAACAGATTCTTCATCAAGCCAAGCTTCTTCTTTGGAAGAAACAGCTGCTGCTTTAGAAGAGATTACTTCTTCTATGCAAAATGTATCTCATAAAACAAGTGAAGTAATAGCTCAAAGTGAAGAGATTAAAAATGTTACTTCTATAATAGGAGATATAGCTGATCAAATTAATCTACTTGCATTAAATGCTGCTATAGAAGCTGCAAGAGCTGGAGAGCATGGTAGAGGATTTGCTGTTGTTGCTGATGAAGTTAGAAATTTAGCTGAGAGAACTCAAAAGTCTTTAGGTGAGATAGAAGCTAATACTAATATCTTAGTTCAATCTATTAATGAAATGGGTGAAAGTATTAAAGAACAAACTACAGGTATTACTCAAATCAATGATGCTGTAGCTCAAATTGATCATGTAACACAAGAAAATCTTAAAATAGCTAATGATAGTGCTGCAATATCTGAAAATGTAAATAAAATAGCCAATGATATCTTAGAGGATGCTAAGAAGAAGAGGTTTTAACAATCAACCAAACCCTTAACGGGTTTAGGTGGTTAATCGTCAAATTTTTGTCCTAGAATATTACCTTTAAAATCTGTATAAATTTCCATCATGTTATTTGTTCTAAATTTATATCCATTTATTCTTTTATCTACTTCAACAATAGCTGCATTTGGTTGCGCTGCTTGTACTTTAGTTATTACTTCTTTTGGGATAAATCCTGTCGGAATGCCTTTGTATTTACCATCAACTTCTTTCCAATCTCCATTAACAATAAAGTCAATTTCGGTTCCATCTACCAAATTTACCTCATAAGAATCCACATCTTGTTTGACATAACCTACATTTACACCTTTAAAATGAGTGTTTAAAAACTCTTGAGCCTTTTGAGGTAAAGCACTTGGACTAACAATCACATCTGCAAACATAGAACTTGCACAAACCAAGCTAGCCAACATTAGTTTCATTTTCATTTTTTCTCCTTTAAATAAAAGTTGAAAGAATGATATTATTTGCTTGTGAAATTTATGTGAATTTAATTTTTAAAACCAACTATTTTATTTTTATCAAATGAAGATTCTATTTCTTTTTCTATAGTGTGCAAAAAATCACTCATTTTAAAGATACCTTCTTTAGAAATAGCCGCTTTTAAAGCTGTATTTTTAACCACCATTACAATTTGAGCTCCACTTAATTCATGCGAAGCTAAATTTTTTAAATCAAAACTATCATCAAATTTAGCATTCTTAGGTAAAGCTTTTTGCCATATCATTAAGCGTTGTTCGTAATTTGGCTTTTTAAATTCGATTTTATATTCAAACCTTCTTGAAAAAGCCACATCTAAATTTTCTAAAAAATTGGTTGTAGCTATGATAACTCCACTAAAACGCTCAATTTGCTCTAAAAAGATATTTTGCATTTGATTATGCATTTTATCAGCACCACCACTACTTTCTACTCTTGTACTTAAAAATTGATCTGCTTCATTTAAAAGCAAAATAGGGCTTTGCTTACTTGTTTGACAAAGCTCTTTATAAGTATCAAAAATTTTTCTTACATTTTGCTCACTCTCGCCCACATATTTGCTTAAAATTTTAGAACAATCAAAACTCAAAATGGATTTTTTCATAGCTTTTGCCATGCTTAGCGCACTCATAGTCTTACCCGTTCCAGCAGGACCATAGAAAATTATCTTAGCCTCTATGTTTTTATTTGTTTTTATACCCCATTTATTTAATCTTTCTAAAACTTTTTTATCTTGTTGTTTTAAAATACTTTCTAATAAAACTTTAGTGCTCTCAGGCATAATAACATCATCTATATTGATATTTGGCTCAATCAGCTCAAATATATCCTGACTTTTTACTAAATTTTGCAATTTAATTTTTTTGTTTTTCTTTGGCTCTTTAAAGTTAATAATTCTTTGTAAAATATCATCACTTAAATAAAATATCTTAGTTACATCGCCTAAAGAATTTACAAATTCATCGTATTCTAAAAGATTAGAACTAAGCAGCTTAGAATCTTCTTCTAGCAAAACTTTATTTTCTTCTTTTTGCATATCATTTTCGCTGATTAAGTGCAATAAAAAATTACAATCTCTACTATAAGAATTTTCAGTATTTAGCAAATACTCTTCTTTTAACAAACTAATAAATATCAAACACTCTTTATCATTTAAAGCATATTCTTTAAAAATCTCTGCTAAAACATTGGAAATTTTACTCTTTTTTAAACGCTCTTTAATATATGCTTCAAAGGTGGTTATATCTTTTTTTATATTCTTACTTTGAGAACTTTTAGCAAAAAAGCGTAATCTTTGATAAAGATCGATTTTAAAAAATTCATCTTTTAAATACGCAATATGATCTTCATAAATTTGATCTTGCATATAATCTTGTATAGTTTTATTTTCTAAAACTTGTAAGAAAACTTCACTTAAACTTAATTCACATTGTAATAAATTTAAAAGCAAGCTTGAGTTTTTACTTGCTTTAAAATCAGAAAAAATTTGAATAATAAAACCTTTTTCTATAAGATTTTTAAGATCTTTTAAATGATCTAAATATTCATACTCATCATTTTTAAAAACTTCGCTAAGAAGATTATAAGCATTAATACTTGTATTTGCCTGCAAATAATTTTTACATAAATGCTTTAAGATTAAAATTTCATCTTCATTACATTGTAAGTTTTTATAAATATTGCTTTTAAAAGTATCATTAAGAAAAAGTTTTAAATCTTTCATATTTTCCTTTATATTGATTTTATACTAAATTTGATTTTAGATTTTTTATCACTAAAATTCATGTTTTTATCACAAACCTCATAAAAAATATCATAATTTTTGCCTATAATCTTTTGAGTAAAACCACAAGAGGTGATTTGCTTATTTTTTCCATAAAAAATAGGTCTTTTATAGACTAGATCTTGTAAAAAATCATCATAATATTCATTATTAAAAAATCTTTTATTAAAAAAAGTTTTTGCATAGCATATGCCATTAACGCAAATTTTATCGCTAATTTTTAATTCAAGTAAGGCTTTAGAAGCGCTATAAAGCTCTAAACTTGTAAAATTTTTTCCCTCATATAAAAAACCATAATCAGCAAATTTAAATTGAGAGGTTTTTAAAACAATATAAGCACTTTGTGCTTGTGTTTTGCTTTTTAAAGCACAAGAGCTTAAAAAAACGCACACAAAACACAAAAAAACTATTTGAAGTAAATTTTTCATTTAAGATTTTTAAAACTAAGATTAAGTTCTAAATTGAGTTCTTTTACTATTTTCATCACGCTTTGTAAATCATCAATTTGCTTACCAACTACGCGAATTTCATTACCTCTAATACTTGAAGTTACCTTTAGCTTGCTATCTTTTATGGCTTTGTTGATTTTTTTAGCACTATCAGTATCAATGGCATCATTAACTTTTAAATTCAATCTAAAATTTGCTCCACTTTCTCTATTTAACTCCTTAATGCCCGCTGGATTTATCCCTCTTTTAATAAGCTTTGAAATAACAATATCTTTTAACACTTCAAGCTTTGCTTCGCTAGAGCAAATAAGTTTATAAACACTTTCTTTTTCATTTAGTTCAATTTCGCTTTTAATGCCTTTTAAATCATATCTACTATCAAGCTCTTTTTTGGCTTGCTCTAGGGCATTTTTTAACTCTTGTTTGTCAATTTCCCCGCTAATATCAAAACTATGTTCACTTGCCATTTTCTATAAACTCCTTAAGATTATTAAATACAATTTGGATTAAATTTTGTATGGATTCTTCACTTGCCCATGCAACATGTGGAGTGATAATTAAATTTTCTTTATTTTTTATACTAAGCAAAGGATGATTTTTAATCATAGGTTCTATTTCAAGCACATCAAGCCCTACTTTGATATTTTTCTCATTCATAACTTGAGCTAAATCTGCTTCATTGATGATTCCACCGCGTCCCACATTAATCAAAATAGCCTCATCTTTTAAAAGCATTAATTCTTTCTTGCTTAATAAATTTTTTGTCTTATCATTTAAAGGCGCATGTATGCTAATTGCATCACAAGTTTTTAAAAGCTCTTCAAGGCTTACTTTTTCATATTCATCATTATTATTAGTCCCTGAAGTAGAATAATAACAAATTTTAGAACCAAACATTTGAGAAACCTTAGCTACTTCTTTACCTATAGCTCCAAGTCCTATAATACCATGTTTTTTACCGGTTAAAGTATGCAAAGTCTTGCTAAAATCACAAAACATTTTACTCTCACACCATTTGCCTTCTTTGCTCCATTTATCATAATATGGAATTTGATTTAAAAAAGCAAAAAGCAAAGCAAAGGTATGGCTTAAAACACTTTTTGTAGAATAACTAGCGGCATTTTTTACCACTATACCTTTAGAATTTGCATAAGCTACATCTATATTATTTACCCCAGTACCAAGTTGTAAAATAAGCTTTAGATTAGTGTTATCAATTACTTCTTTATCAATGATGATTTTATTTATCATCACAACTTGCGCATTAGCTATTCTTACAATAACCTCATCTTTAGAAGTTAAATCATAGCTTACAAACTCACCAAGACTTTCAAAAGCCGTTAAATCTGCTCCACCTAAGGTAGCAGCATCTAAACATACTATTTTCATTAATCTTTTACTATATGCCCTACAAATTTAGAATAATTATCAAGCACCAAACCGCCTTTTCTAAAACCTAAACCACAGCCCTCATAAGCAAAGAAAACTCCTGCTTGATAATAATCATTTTCATTTTTGTTAAATTCTGCAAATTCTTGATATACAAAACGATTGTTTTGGTAATCCCCATTTGTTTGAAAACTCACATCTCCATTAGATTCTATAATAGAAACATTAGCCCCTTCTCTACCAAAAACAGGCTTTTTAACGCATTTTTTGCCCACTAAAGGCTCATTGCTTGTTTCAAGCAATAAAGGATGATTTGGATAAAGCTCCCATAAAATTTTCATTATACCCTTACTTTGAAAAAGTAAAGTATAAGCAGGATTTAAAATGATTGCTTTTTGATTTTGCATAATTTGAGTCAAAAGCATAGCAAGCTCGCCTTCTTCTATGGCTATACTCTCCCAAGGAATGAGTTTGAAAAAATACTCAAAATTTACATCATTTTTAAAAACACCTTCAGGCGAAAACTCTACTTCATCTATAAAAGAAAACTCACTCTCAAAACCTGCTTCACTAGCAATGTGCGCTAAAAGTTTGGTTGTAATCATATCCTCATCGCTACCTGCAATTGAAGAAAATAATATCTTCCAACCCTCATAATATTTTTCAAATTCACTTACATCTTCTTCTAAAGTGATAAGTCTTTTAAAATTGTCTTTTAAAGCTTCGTATATATTGTTAAATTGTGAGCTTTCATCAAAATTATTTTGTTTTAAAATAGCCCATTGCAAAATAGCGCTTTCAAATAAAGAAGTTGGAGTATCAGCGTTAAATTCTATCAATTTTATAGGTTTACCGTCAAGTCCACCTGCTAAATCAAATCTTCCATATAAATGCCAATGCACATCATTTTCCCAGCTCATTTTAATAGCATCTATTAAATTAAAAGGAATTCCAAGCTCATCAAAGCGATTATTATCTATAACTTCTTGCGCAGCAGCTACAAACATATCATAAAGTTCATTTACTGCTTCATAATAAGCATTTGCTTCATTTTCACTAACACATACTAAATTAGAATCTAAATAATCACTTCCATCATTATCTGTATGCCATGAAAAACCAATTTGATCTAAATATGATTTTTCTAAAGGATTTACTTTTAAAAATTCCATTTTTTATCCTTAAGATCCAAAAGAGCTAGAAGAACTTGAAGTAGCCTTAGAACCGCCACCAAAAAAGCCTGACTTTTTAGCATTTGAGCTTGAAGCAGTATTTGTGCCTGCTTTGTTAAAACTATTCACACTTCTTTGATAAGCACTTTGATTTGAAAATGCCCCTCTTTGTTGATTTGTAAAATTTTGATTATTAAAAAGTTTTGATCCTATCCAGCTACCAAGTATAGCTCCAGCCGCACTAGCAAGCAATGTCTCACCCAAAGAAAGACCACCGCTACTCATAGAAGCATTGTTGTTATTTGGATTTGTTAAATTTGAAGTTCCATTGTCTATTTTAGCAGCTTCTTCTTGGATTAATTTATCCATTTCTTCTTTACTTAAAACTCTTTCTGTGCCATCAAGCTGTTTTAAAACCACTCTAGTTTCATCGCTTGGAAATTGATCTTTGATTTTATATTGATTTGGAGCGGTCTCTTCTATAATAACAAAAGCACCTTGAGTATTTGCTGCTTGACTTAATGCATTATTGTTAGAATCATTTGTATTATTACTGCATGCACTTAAAGCACCGCCACTTATAGCAGCAATACCACTTATCATGCCAAGCTTAAGTATAGTTTTAATATGTTTCATAATCTTTCCTAAATTTATAAGTTTAACTTAATAAGATTTTAACAAAAAAAGTATTAATAAAAATTAATTGCTTTAATTTATCATAATCATTAAATTACTACTTAAAATAAACACAGCAAAAGCAAAAAATACAAAAGAACTTAAATAATCAATAAGTTTTAAATTCTTTTGATAAATTTTTACCATAAAAGATTTTGAAAATAAAAAAGAAATTAAAGCAAAATAAATTATAGTTTCTAAAATCAAAACAAACACTAAAATTACCAACATCCATTGTATTTTTGTAAAATCAAAACTTGCAAAAACACTAGCAAAGTAAAAAATAGCTTTTGGATTCGATAAATTTGTTATAACGCCACTTAAAAATGCAGATATATGAGCTTTTTGAACTTTTATATTACCTATTTTTGCATTTTTATAAATCCCATAAGCTAAATACAAAAGATAACAAGCTCCAAAGCTTGATAAAATAATTTGCAAAAATGGAAATTGATAAAAAATTGCACTTAAACCAAGTATAGAAAGTATAATCCAAACACTCATAGCCAAACTCACACCCAAACTTGCCTTTAAAGCACTTTTCATACCCCCTCTTAAAGCATAAGAGCTTATTAAGAAAAAATCAGGCCCGGGTAAAATAAGTCCAAAAAAATGAATGAGTAAAATCCAAAGAAACATAAGAATTTAATCGAAGAAAAGCCGAAAATTCGGCTTTTTTGGTATTAGAGTCTTGACTCGTAGCGTCTAAGCATATAAAGTCTTTTAAGCATTTTTTTGCGAGCTGAAATTTTTTGTTTTTTACGAATTTCAGTCATAGGCTCAAAAAATCTTCTTGCACGAACTTCAGTAACAACTAGATTTCTATCTACTTGTTTTTTGAATTTTCTATACGCTTCATCAAAAGACTCGTTAGGATGTACCTTGATTCCTGGCACGACCCTCACCACCTTTCATTAAAAATTTTGAAACCTTTGATTATACCATAATTTTACTTGAAAATAAAATTTATTTTTGTAATAATTGCATAAATAAAAATTAAATATAAATTCTTAATTAAGACAAAGTTTGGTTTAATTTTTCTAGTACTACAATTAAAAAAATATTTTAAAGGAAATCCAAAATGAATGCCTGTATTACTAATTATACTAAGAAAAGATATATAGCTTATATCATTTCTATGGTTGTTTTCATTGCTTTACCTTTTATCAAAATCAATGGAAATCATTTCTTTTTATTAAGTTTTGATCATAAAAAACTTAATTTATTTTTTATAGCTTTTGACACCCAAGAGCTTTATTTAATGCCATTTCTTATTATGGGTATGTTTTTAACTATACTTTTTGTTACGACATTAGCTGGAAGAGTATGGTGTGCATGGAGTTGTCCTCAAACCATTGCTAGAGTTATTTATAGAGATTTATTGCAAACAAAAATCTTTAAAATACACAAAAGCACTGCAAACAAACAAAAACAAGTAGATGGATTTTTTATTAAAAAAGCTTTAAGCATTGTGATTTTTTATCTTTTTTCTCTATTAATGATGAGTGCTTTTTTATGGTATTTTGTACCACCTGAAGATTTTTTTGTATATATTCAAAACCCTGCTGATCATTTATTGCTTTTGGGAATTTTAATTTGTGCTTCTTTAGCCTTTACTTTTGATATAGTGTATTTGGGTGAAAAATTTTGTGTTTATGTGTGTCCTTATGCAAGAATTCAATCTGTAATGTTTGATAATAATACCGTTCAAGTAATTTATGATGAAAAAAGAGGTGGAGTGATTTATGATGGACATACTAAACTTTACCAAAAACCACCACAAGGTGAGTGTATAGGATGTGAAGCCTGTGTAAAAATTTGTCCTACACATATAGATATAAGAGCTGGAATGCAACTTGAGTGTATTAATTGTCTTGAATGCGCTGATGCTTGTTCAAAAATTCAAGCTAAATTTGATCGTCCTAGTTTGATTAATTGGACTAGTGCAAAAGCTATTGAAACAAGAGAGAAGGTAAAATATTTCAGATTTAGAACTATCGGATATTTAGTAGTTTTATGTGGTGTTTTTGCAGCCTTAGTTTTAATGGGAAGTAAAAAAGAAAATATGCTTTTAAATATTAATCGCTCTAGTGAGCTTTATCAAATTAGAAAAGCACATGATGGAGAATTAATTATTAGTAATGCTTATGTATTTTTATTCCAAAACACTGATAATAAAGCCCATGAGTATTATTTTGATGTGAAATTACAAGGCATTGATGATGGTTTAGAAATCATTAGACCAAAAAAACCTTTTAAATTAAAAGCTGGAGAAAAAGACAAACAAATAGTTGTACTAAAAGCTACCAAAAAACTAGCTGATAATGATAGAAAAGATACCGTAATACCTTTAACTATTAAAGCATACTCGCTTGATGATAAAAATATCATAATCACAAGAGAGAGTAATTTTGTCTATCCTAAAAACTCAATTATAGAGCACAAAAAACACCGATGATAAAAAAACTTTCTTCGAAATCTCAAGCAAGACTTGAAAAAATCAAACAAATTGCTGCGGAGTCGTTTTTAGAAAACGGCTACGAAGCAACTAATCTTAAAGATATTATCAAGCAAGCTGGTGGTTCATTTTCTTGCGTATACGAGCATTTTAAAAGCAAAGAAGGTTTATTTGAAGCGGTTTTGAATGACTTTGCAGAAAATCATTTTCTAGCTATTTTAAATAAAAATATGCAACTTTCACCCAATGCGAATTTAGAAGAATTTCTACATCAGTTTGCTAAAGCTTATTTGGGGATTTTCAATGATGCTAAAACCATAGCCATAGTAAGACTTTTATATTCTGAAATTTACAATGAAAAATTTGATTTTGGAAAATGGTTTAAAGGGGGTAATAGAAAAGAGGTAGAATATGTACTTCAAAAAAGATTTGAAGAAGAAAATAATGAAAATTTAGCTAAAAATGCTGAATTTTTAAGCTATACATTTTGTGCTATGCTTAGGGGAACCTTTTTTATACAAAGTACTTTTGAAAACAAGGTTTTAATGAGTAAAAAAGAGCAAGAAAATCATGCAAAAAAAGTTGTTAAGCTTTTTACTCAAGGTGTTGTTAATTTTAATTAACCAAAGATTGATAGAATAGTAATCATAAAAATTTTGTAATATAAATTACTTTTTTAGCTAAATAAATAATTTAAGGAAACCAATGAAAACAAAACTTTTAACTCTAGCTTGTGCTTCGCTTATATTTGTAGCATGTTCAGATGATAAAAATGCACAAGTTAAACAACTCCCTCCTCAACCTGTAAATATTATGACTATGCAAAGTGCTAATTTACCTTTAGAATTTACTTATCCTGCAAGATTAAGCACGGATTTAGATGTGATAATCAAACCTAAAGTAAGTGGTGAAATCAAAGCAAAATATTTCAAAAGTGGCCAAGCTGTTAAAAAAGGCGATAAACTTTTTCTTATAGAGCCTGATAAATATCAAGCAAGTGTAAATATGGCCTATGGAGACGCTTTAGTCGCAAGAGCAAATTTTGATGATGCTGAAAAAAATTTCAAAAGAGATCAAATTCTAATAGAAAAAAATGCTATTTCACAAAAAGAATTTGATGCAAGTTTAGCCAAATTTAATTCAGCAAAAGCAAATTTAGAAAGCGCTAGAGCAAAACTTGCCAATACTAGATTAGATTTAAAATACACTGTAGTAAGCGCTCCATTTGATGGAGTTTTAGGTGATGCACTAATGGATGTAGGCGATTATGTAAATGCTTCATCAACTGAGCTTGTGCGTATTACTAATATCAATCCCATCTTTGCAGACTTTTATATTTCTGATGTTGACAAAATTAGTATGAATAAAAATATAAAAAATGGTAATTGGCAATTAGACAATATCCAAGTACAAGCTAATGTTGGCGGTGAACTTTTTAATGGAAAATTATATTTTATAGATAGTGTTATAGATACAAACAGTGGCGGAGTAAAAGCGAAAGCTATTTTTGACAACAATAACTCAAATTTAATGCCTGGTTCTTTTGCAAATGTCCATGTTGGTGGTTTTGTTCAAAAAAATGGCTTTGAAATTCCTCAAATTGCACTTTTACAAGATGATAGTGCTACTTATGTTTATACTTTAGTAGATGGAAAAGTAGTTAAGACTATCGTTAATGTAATCTTTCAAACTTCAGATAAAGCAATCATTGATAAGGGCTTAAAAAATGGCGATAAAGTGATTTTAAATAATTTCAAAAAGATCCGTCCTGGTGCAAGCGTTAGTGTAATGGAGAATAAATAATGTTTTCTAAATTCTTTATAGAAAGACCTGTATTTGCTTCTGTTGTTGCTATTATAATTTCTTTAGCAGGTATTATAGGGCTTTATTCTTTACCCGTAGAACAATACCCTGCCCTAACTCCTCCTGTTGTTAAAGTAAGCGCTACTTACTCAGGTGCTGATGCACAAACCGTTGCACAAACTGTTGCTATACCTCTTGAAGATGCGATTAATGGGGTTGAAAATATGATTTATATGGATTCAACCTCAAGCTCTTCAGGTGATATGAGTTTAAGTGTTTATTTTAATATAGGCACAGATCCTGATCAAGCAACAGTTGATGTTAATAATAGAATTTCAGCTGCTATGGCAAAACTTCCTGAGGATGTTAAAAAAACTGGAGTTAGCGTAAGAAAAACTGGCTCTAGTATATTAGCAGTTGCAAGTTTATATTCTCCAGATGGTTCTATGGATGAATTAGAAGTATACAACTACGCCGCATTAAACATTTTAGATGATCTTGCAAGAGTTCCTGGTGTAGGAAATGCTGTAGCCATTGGGTCAAGAAATTATTCTATGAGAATTTGGCTTAATCCTGATTTATTAAACAAATACCAAGTTACTGCAACCGATGTTATTGCAGCAGTTAGGGAGCAAAATGCTCAATATGCTACTGGTAAAATAGGACAAGAGCCCGTGGTAGAGCGCTCTCCTTATGTGTACTCAGTTACTATGCAAGGTAGATTAAAAAATGCCAAAGAATTTGAAAATATCATTTTAAGAACAAATAGTGATGGTTCTTTTTTGAGATTAAAAGATGTAGCTGAAGTGGGACTAGGATCAAGAGAATATACCTTTAATGGTAGATTAAATGGAAACAATGCTACACCTATACTTATATTCTTACAAACAGGCGCAAACGCTGTAAATACAGCTGAATTAGTAAAAGCTAAATTTGAAGAATTATCAAAGAGCTTTCCTGAGGGCTTAGCTTATAAAGTTCCTTATGACACCACTTTGTTTATCAAAGCTTCAATCCAAGAAGTTATAAAAACATTTTTTGAAGCATTAATCCTTGTTGTAATAGTAATGTATCTATTCTTAAAAAATTTCCGCTCAACTATCATACCTATGATTGCTGTGCCTGTATCTGTTTTAGGAACATTTGCAGGTCTTTATGTCTTAGGTTTTAGTATTAATCTGCTTACACTTTTTGCTTTGGTTTTGGCCATTGGTATTGTGGTTGATGATGCGATTATTGTGGTAGAAAATATAGATAGAATCATACATGAAGATGAAAACATTAGTATAAAAGATGCGGCTATACAAGCTATGGAAGAAGTTGCTGCACCTGTTGTTTCTATAGTGCTTGTGCTTTGTGCGGTATTTATCCCTGTTTCTTTTATATCAGGTTTTGTTGGAGAAATTCAAAGACAATTTGCCATAACTCTTGCGGTTTCTGTGACAATTTCAGGCTTTGTGGCTTTAACACTAACCCCATCATTATGTGCAATTTTCCTAAGAAGAAATGAAAGCAAACCTTTTTATATAGTAAAAAAATTCAACGACATTTTTGACTGGTCTATAGAAGTTTTTGGAGCTGGTGTTGCTTATATGCTAAAAAGAGTTGTGCGATTTGTATTAGTGTTTTTTATATTTTTAATAGCCTTGTTAGGATTATTTAAAATCGTTCCACATTCATTAGTTCCAAATGAAGATCAAGGAAGCTTTTTATCGGTAGTAAACTTACCAGCAGCTTCATCACTAAATAGAACAACTCAAGCAATGGATACCCTAGCAGAACAACTTGGTAAAAATGAAAATATTGAAAATATAGTTGGTCTTATAGGATATGATCTTTTCACAGGCTCTTTAAAAGAAAATTCTGGAGCAATGTTTGTAAATTTAAAAGATTGGAGTGAAAGAAGCGTTAGTAGTTTTGACATTACAGGAACATACAATAAACAATATTATTTAAATCCTAATTTTCAATCATTTTTTGTTAATCCTCCTCCAATTCAAGGTCTAAGTTTAACCGGTGGTTTTGAAATGTATGCTCAAAATCGTGGTGGTAAAAGTTATGATGAGATTCAAGCTGATGTAAATAAATTAGTAGATGCAGCAAACAAACGCCCAGAACTTAGCAATGTTAGAACAACGCTAGATACTAATTTTCCTCAGTTAAAACTTGAAATTGACCGTGATAAAGTAAAACTTTATGGACTTAACTTAAATGATGTATTTAGTACACTTAATGCTACTATAGGGACTTATTATGTAAATGATTTTTCTATGCTTGGAAAAAATTACCGCGTTAATATCAGTGCCATTGGAGATTTTAGAAATACTCAAAATGCCTTAAAAAATATTTTTGTTAGAGCAAATGATGGCTCAATGGTAGCCCTTGATAGTGTTTTAACTCTAACAAGAAGCGTTGGGCCTGATGATGTAAAACGTTTTAATTTATTCCCATCAGCGCTAGTTCAAGGTGATCCTGCACCAGGATATACCTCAGGACAAGCTATTGATGCTATCGCGCAAGTCGCAAAAGAAACACTAGGTGAAGAATATAGCATAGCATGGTCAGGATCAGCTTACCAAGAAGTTACAAGTAGTGGTGCTGGGCAAATAGCATTTGCACTAGGGCTTTTATTTGTATTTTTAATTCTAGCAGCTCAATATGAAAGATGGCTCATGCCTTTAGCTGTTATAACAGCGGTTCCTTTTGCTGTTTTTGGTTCTTTGCTTTTTGTATGGCTAAGAGGCATAGACAATGACATATATTTCCAAACAGGGCTTTTACTCTTAATAGGACTTTCTGCTAAAAATGCTATTTTGATTGTTGAATTTGCTATGGAAGAGCATCTTAAAAAAGGCAAAAGTATCTTTGATGCAGCAATTAGCGCAGCAAAATTAAGATTTAGACCTATAGTAATGACTTCTTTAGCTTTTATTTGCGGAATTTTACCTTTAGTGTTTGCTTATGGAGCAGGAAGCGCAAGTCGCCATGCTATAGGAACAGGAGTTGTAGGTGGCATGATAGCAGCCTCAACTGTGGCAATATTTTTTGTGCCTTTATTCTTTTATATTTTAGAAAGTTTCAACAAATGGCTTGATGAAAAAAGAGGTAAAAAACATGCATAAATTAATAGTGTTAGTGAGTTGTTTTTTAATAACAGCTTGCAGTTTAAAACCAAATTTAGAAATTAAAGATGTAAATTACACTAAAAGTTTAGATCAAAATATTAGCATTAATAAACAATGGTGGAAAACATTTGATGATAATTATTTAAACATCTTGGTTGAACAAGCTTTAAAAAATAACAATGATTTGCAAATTGCATATATAAATTTACAAAAAGCTTATGAGGCTTTAGGTATAGCAAGAAGTGATTTGCTCCCTAAACTTGATGGAAGTGCTAGTGGAGCAAGAGCAAAAACTAGTATTAACGCTCCAAGCAATAAAAGCAATGATTTTGTCTATGGTAATGATTTTAATATGGGTTTAAATTTAAGCTATGAAGTAGATTTATGGGGCAAATATAGAGATGGCTATGGCGCTTCAAAAGCAAAATTACAAGCTAGTGAGTTTGATTATGAAAGTGCGAGATTAAGCTTAATTTCTAATGTAGTAAAAACTTATTTTAATCTAGCAAGTTTAAGCGAGCAAGTAAAAATTTTAGAAGAAAGCGTTCAAAGTTATCAAAAAACTTATGAGTTAAAATTAGAGCATTTTAAACTCGGAGTAATTAGTGAATATGAGCTTAATAAATTTAAAGCTGAGCTTGAAAATTCAAGAGTTTTACTCACAAATGCTAAAATCCAAAAAGAAGCTAATACCAAGGCTTTAAAAATCTTAACTTCAAATGATATTGATGATATACTTTATAATAGCATAGAGTATAAAAAAATAGGACAATACGAACTTAGCATACCTGAGGGCATTGGTAGTGAAATTTTACTTCAAAGACCTGATGTACAAGCTAGTTTAAAAATTTTAGAAGAAAAAAATTATCTTGTTGGAGTAGCTAGAACTGCATTTTTACCAAACCTTTCTTTAACAGGACTTTTGGGCTTTCAAAGTAATGACTTAGATCTTTTAGTCAAACATGGAAGCAATACTTGGAATGTAGCTGGAAATTTTGCAATGCCGATTTTTCATTGGGGTGAGATTATGAATAATGTTAATATCGCAAAACTTACTAAAGATGAAGCTTTTTTACAATATGAAAATACCTTAAAAACAGCTTTTGGAGAAATAAGACTTGCTTTATTTAACCGTCAAAGCTATTATGAAAATGAGCAAAATTATAAAAATTTATTTCTAGCTCAAAGTAAAATTTATGAAATTTCTACCTTAAGATATGAAAATGGCATGATCAATTTAGCTGATTTTTTACAAGATCAAAGAAACTACTTAAATGCTAAGCTTTCTTATACTAACTCATCTTATGAGCTTGCAAATTCTATCGTAGATGTTATGAAAGCTTTTGGTGGAGGATTTAACGCTAAAGAAGAATCAAAAGAAAACATCGAAGCTATGGAAAAAAACTTAAAAGAAAACTTTTATAACAACTAAGTTTAAAACTTAGTTGTTAATGCATTTGAATTTGAATTCTTTGATTAAAATTATTATTTCCTCTATCTTTTGGGCTATTATGTTCAAAACGATAACGCATACTGCCTGAAACATTGACATCTTGGAAAATTTCATCTAAAGGTGCAGAATTTGACACACTTATAAGCCCTAGTAAAAATACAAAAAATGCCATAAAAATATTTTTCATTATAAAGCCTTTAATAAAAATATGATACAATTATAGTCTTTTTTAAATAACTACAAAATGAAATTTTTAGGAAAAATATGAATTTTTTACAAAATTTAGCACTTTCTTATTCACACAAAGCTATGCAAAAATCTTTAGAAAATGGCTTTGATGTAAAACTTTTAAAAAATGGACAAGAAAAAAAAGTAAATAAAGAAAAAACTTATATGCTCTATGCTCATGTGCCATTTTGTCATACTTTTTGCCCATATTGTAGCTTTCACAAATACTATTATGATGAAAATTTAGCAAAGAAGTATTTTGAAAGTTTAAGAGAAGAAATTAAACAAATTAAAGATAAAGGGTTTGATTTTACTTCTATGTATGTTGGTGGTGGCACTACCTTAATCAATGAAGAAGAGCTTGCTAAAACCTTAGAGCTTTGTAAAAAATTATTCAACATCAAAGAAATTTCTTGCGAAAGTGATCCAAACCATATTGACCCAAAAAAACTTGAAATATTTAAAGGACTCATTGATCGCTTAAGTTGTGGTATACAAAGTTTTGATGATGATACTTTAAAAAAAGTAGCAAGATATCATAAATTTGGCTCAAGCAAAGAACTGCAAGAAAAACTTTCTAAAGCTATAGGTGTGCTTCCTATCATGAGTATAGATTTGATTTTTAATTTTCCTTCTCAAACCAAAGAACAATTACTCAATGATTTAAAAATAGCCAAAAGCTTAAAACCTCAACAAATCACAACTTATCCTTTAATGAAATCAAATTTAACCAAAGATAATATCGCAAAAACTTTAGGAGTGAGTTTTAAAGATAATGAGTTTGAATTTTATAAAATCATCATAGATTTTTTCAAAGATTATGAAAGAAACAATGCATGGTCGTTTTCTTTAGAAAAAAGCAGTTTTAATGATGAGTATGTAAGTAGCCATCATGAGTATTTAGGCGTGGGAAGTGGGGCTTTTAGCTTTTTAGATGGGGAGCTTTTAATCAATGCTTTTAACTTAAATGATTATTCTAAACTCATCAAAGAAAAGCAAAATGCAAATATTGCTAAAGCTAATTTTAGTAAAAAAGAAATCATCAAATATGTCTTTTTAACTGAAATGTTTACTGGTAAAATCGAAATTGATAAATTTAACAAAACCTTAAAATGTGATTTAGAAAAAGACCTTTTTATAGAGCTTTTAGGGCTTAAACTAAGTAAAGCCATAAAAAAAGAAAACAATACCTTATACACAAGCGAATTTGGACGTTATTTATTTATGGTTTTGATGAAAGATTTTTATACGGGTATGGATTTAGTGCGAGCTGTATTTAGAGATGATAAACGCTTACAAGATAAAGAACGCATTAATATCATGCAAGAAAATGTTGATCCACTTGATTTTAAAAGTATGGAGTTTAAAGGATAAAAAGCCTTAAAAAGGCTTTTTATTAAAATGGTCTTACTACCATCATTATCGCGATGATAATAAATAATATCGTTGGAATTTCATTATAAGCTCTAAAGAATTTTCCACTTTTTTGGCAAGTATCATTTTGAAGTTGTCTATAATAATAATAATTTTGCAAATGATAAATGATTAAAAGTAAAGCGCAGGTTAATTTAGCATGCATATATCCACCTACCATTAATACATCTTTATTAGCCATCATCATTAAACTTCCAGTGATTGCAGTAGCTATCATCGCAGGAGTTTGGATATAAAAATACAATTTTCTTTCTTGAATTTTCACCACTTCCACAAAGCCTTTATTGTCTTTATGCTCTGTATGATAGACAAAAAGTCTTGGCAAATAAAACATTCCAGCCATCCATGAAACAAAAGCCAAATAATGCACCATTTTAATCCATAAATACCATTCATTCAAAAAATCTAACATTTTTCTCCTTTTTTATTAAAAATTTCTTTTATTAAAATCAAAGCTACGCTAATGTTAATCATCACATCAGCAAAATTAAACACAGCAAATTCAAACCACTTATGCCAAAATACAAAATCCACCACACCTATATGCACAAAGCGATCAAGTAAATTTGAACACCCAGCAGATAGCATAATGGCAAAAGCTATAAGATGGGTTTTAAAAAACTCTTTTTGATAAAGTAAATACCCAAACAAAGCCAAAATAAAAACAAGTTGTATATATTTTAAATATTCTCCTAAAAATGCAAACATTGAAAAAGCCACACCGGTATTATAGGTTAAAACTAAATCAAAAAATTCACCCTTATACTCAAGCCCTTGTAAAAATAAATACTTACTTGCTTGATCTAGTATAAAAACTAAAGCAAAAACAAGGCAAAATTTTAAAGGCAAAATTTTAAGCATTCAACGCTTTCATAAAAAAGCTTTCCACAACTTTCATTTCTTTTTCTAAAAGCTTAATATCTTTTGCTTCAAGCAACAATCTTATCAAATTTTCAGTCCCTGAATATCTAAACAAACTAGCAATTCCTTTTTTTTCTAAATCTTTTTTTAATTCTTCCAAGCCTGCAAGCTTGCTTAAGTCTTTTTTCTCTGAAATTTTAAGATTATGTAAAAGTTGAGGATAAGGCTTAACTTGATTTAAAATTTCACTTGCACTTTTTGCTTCACTAAGCATTAAAGCGCTAAATTGCAAAGCAGCTACCAAACCATCTCCAGTTTTTGCATAGTCACTAAAAATAATATGCCCACTTTGCTCGCCACCAAAATTTCCACCACATTCTTTTAATTTTTCTAAAACGTATTTATCACCTACATTGCAAGTTTCATGTGGAATTTTGTACTTGGTTAAAAACTCTTTTAAAGCACCATTACTCATTATAGTGCTTACTACGCTTGATTTTAATTTGCCTTGTTTTTTCAAAAATAAAGCCAAAACTCCTAAAAGACTATCTCCATGAGCTACTTCGCCTTTTTCATCCACAACAACCAAACGATCCGCATCTCCATCAAAGGCAAAGCCCACATCTGCTCTAAATTTCTTTACTTCCAAAGCTAAATTTAAAGGATGTAAAGCCCCGCAATTTTCATTGATATTTAAACCATTGGGCTTATCATTTATCACAATAACATCTGCGCCAAGCTCTCTAAAAACCGTTGGCGCTACTTTATAAGAAGCTCCATGAGCCACATCTAATACAACACGTAAAGATTTTAAAGTAAGCTCTTTTGGAAATGAGTTTTTAATAGAAACAATATATCTTCCTATAACATCATCAATTCTTTTTGCTTGGCCAATTTGTGATTTTGTAGTTCTTGCTTCTTCTATGAGTTTATCATTAAAATAAATTTCTTCTATCTTAGCCTCTGCTTGCTCATCAAGTTTATTGCCGTGTGCATCAAAAAATTTAATCCCATTATCATAGTAAGGATTATGCGAAGCTGATATCATAATACCTGCATCACATCTCATATCTTCTGTTAAAAATGCAATTGCAGGAGTTGGCATAGGACCTATTTCTATGACATTATACCCTATAGAAGTAAGTCCTGAAACTATGGCATTTTCTATCATATAGCCACTTCTTCTTGTATCTTTTCCCACTAAAATATTATTCGTAAGAGCTTTATCTTTAAAATAAATTCCAGCAGCCATAGCCAAACGCATCGCTAAAAACGAATCCAAAAATTCCCCTGCTTTACCACGTACTCCATCTGTTCCAAAAAGTTTCATTTTTTTACCTTTGATTTTAAATAGTGCAATTATAAGAAAAAAAGTTAAGTAATGTATAAATGTGAGAATTTTATAAACATTAGTTAGTAATAAAAATATATAATTTTTAAAATTTCACTTAAGGAAAATGAATGAAAAAAACCATCGCAGGGGTTGTAGTAGTAGTTTTACTAGCTATAGGATTTTTTGCCTCAGCTTCTTACATTAACTCTATCAATGAAAAAATATTTGCTCAAATGAGTCAAGATACAATATATTACAGCGTTGAAGATGCTAACTATACCAAAGGACTTTTAAATTCCAAAGGAAGTTTTATAGCTACACTGAATGACTTGCCTTACACTTTTAAAGTAAATATAGATTTTTCCAATAATTTTTTTGCAAGTAATAATGCTATTGTTTCTATTTTAAATGAAAATGAAGACTTAAAAGGTATTTTCCCAAATGAAGAAATCTTTAAAATCTTAGTTAGTGTAAAAGGCGGAGACATTAACATCAACGCAAAAATAAATGATATTAATTTTACCCGCAATGATACAAATTTAGTATTAAATAATACATCTTTTAAGATTATAGGTTCTGAGGAATTTGTAAAAAATATGGAACTTAACCTAGGTTATGTTTTATTGGATCAATTATCTCGTGAAGAAAAATTCGAAGCAAAAAATATTAAAATTTCTGAATTTCCTTTAGAAAAACTTAGTTTTAACAATATCTTTAATCCTAGTAGAAATAGTGAGCAAAATATAAGCATTGATAGTGCTAATTTTATAAGTTCTATTACTTTTGACTTTGATAAATTAAAAATTTTTGCAAAAACAGCTCAAAATACTCAAAATGATTATGATAGTGTTTTAAAACTAGATTTAGCTAAATTTAACCTTGCAAATGAAAACTTTATATTAAATAATATTAATTTAGATATGAATTTTAATAATCTTTCCAAAAAAGCTTATGATAGTTTAGTACAAAATTCAAATACTGATATTTTTTCTATGATGCTTTTAGCAAGTCAGTTTTTAAAAGCAAACCCGCAAATTATCTTAAATAATCTAAGCTTTGAAAAAGAAGGTAAAAAATTTGATGCAAATGGGCAAACTATTTTCACTGAAAATAATATAAAATCCCAATTTCATGCAAACACTGAAATTCTTCCTAGTCAAATTTGGCCTGATTTTGCAAATTTTGATACTTATTTTGTAGATAGTAACGGCTCTTATGTGCTTGATTTTATTTATGATGATTCTAATAAAAGTGATGTTACAACTATCATTAATGGTGAAAGACTCATCATAAATCCACAATGACAAATTTAAGCTTAACTTTTCGTCCTAAAACTTTAGATGAGGTTTTAGGGCAAGAAAATTTAGTAGAAATTTTTAAAAAATTCATACAAGCTTCAAAACTCCCTCATAGTATATTTTTTGGCCCAGCAGGTTGCGGGAAGACTTCTTTTGCAAGAGCAATAGCATATGAGTATAAACTAGACTTTTATGAATTTGATGGTGGAAATTTTAAGCTTGAAGAGCTTAGAAAAATACTAAGTAATTATGAAAATTCTTTGTATAAGCCTTTGATATTTATCGATGAGGTGCATAGGCTTTCAAAAATCCAGCAAGAAATGCTTTTAATCCCTTTAGAAAATCAAAAATGCCTTTTCATAGGTGCAAGCACTGAAAACCCTTACTTTACTTTAACTTCAGGCATAAGAAGCAGAAGTATGCTTTTTGAATTTAAAGGCTTAGAGTATAAAGACTTAGAAAAACTTGCCACAAAAGTACAAGAAAAACTCCAATGTAAAATCGATGATGATGCCAAAGATTTTTTAATCACTTCTAGTGCAAATGATGCAAGAAGTTTTTTAAATTTATGTGAGTTTGCTTTGGCTTTAGATGGCACTCATATCACGCTTGAAACTTTGAAAAAATTAAGAGCAAATGTTTTAAGCGATGGTACTTCAAGCAAAGATACACACTATAAGCTAGCAAGTTCTTTGATAAAAAGTTTAAGAGGAAGCGATGTAGATGCGAGTTTGTATTATCTTGCAAGATTGATTGATGGGGGTGAGAGTGCTGATTTCATCGCTAGAAGATTAGTGATATTTGCAAGTGAAGATATCTCAAATGCAAACCCTCAAGCACTAAATTTGGCCACAAGCACATTAATAGCTGTAAAAAACATAGGCTATCCTGAAGCTAGGATCATCTTAGCTCAATGTGTGGTATTTTTAGCAAGTTCGCCTAAGTCAAACTCAAGCTATCTTGCTATAAATGAAGCGCTAAATTATGTGCAAAACAATCCTGCATTAAAAATACTTCCTTATCTTGATAATAACAACCCACAAAGAAAAAACTACCTTTATCCGCATGATTTTGGAGGCTGGGTGAAGCAAAGATATCTAGAAAAAGATTTGAAATTTTATCATAGTAAAGGCATAGGTTTTGAAGCACAGCTAGATTTATGGCTAAATGATATGAAAAAAGTCAAAAAGTGATTTTAAGCACAATGTAAAAATATTTTTATATAATTTTCATTTTTTGGTTCCGTAGCTCAGTTGGTAGAGCACCACCTTGACATGGTGGTGGTCGTTGGTTCAAGTCCAATCGGAGCCACCATTTTTTATTTCTTTTGATCAATTTACTACATATACTTTAACAAATTCGTAAATTCTTGGATTTCTTTTTCTTGGTCTAAGATAATTTTTTTAGCAATATCAGTGATAGTTTTGTCTTTAGAATAAAATAAAATTTGTTTTGAAGCATCTACCGCACCTTGATGATGTGCTATCATCGCTTCTAGAAAGTCTTTATTGATGTTTTTGCTTTCTTTAACCGAACTCATTAAAATCATCATTTTTTGCATGAGTTCTTTTTCTTCTTGAACAAATTTTTTATAAGTTTCTTCATCAATTTGAGTTTTTGTATAAAGACTTTTATCTAGAATTTCTTGAAATTCTTGGATTTCTTTTTCTTGAGCTTTGATGATATTTTGAGCAATTTTTTTCATCTCTTCACTTTTTGTATGTTCTAGCAAAAGCTTAGAAGAATCAATAGCACCTTGATGATGTGGGATCATATTAGCTAAAAAATCTCTTTCTATATCATTGCTTTGTACTAAAGGATTTTTCATCATGGGTTCATGCATACTCATCATGATTTGTGATGAAATACTTCCAGAAACTCCATGATGAGCATGGTGAGAATTTGCAGCAAATAAAGCACTTGCTAAAACTAAACTTGAAACTATAGTTTTTATTTTCATTTTTTTCCTTAAACTTTTAATTTAAAAGCAAAAATATATAAAAATATCACAAACTAAAATTAACAAAAAAATTCAATTTTTTTTTGTTATAATTTATATAAAAATATCACAAGGATGGAAAATGCTTAAAGAACTACTTGAAATAAAAAAAGAAATGGAACCTATAATTCATGATTGTTCAGTAAAAATTCAAGTAGCCGCAAGAGAAGTAATCGTAAGAAAAAGAGAATATGAAATTTACGGGCCTATGATAGATAGAGTATATCTTGATAATGCCATTTATATTAAAATTTTTGGTAGTGGGCGTGATACAAAAAGCACTAAAGTTGATATTAAAAACGGCCTTTATATGGTATATGTAGCTCCTGATAAACCAACCAATCAAGAAATCATGAATAAACTAAAAATCGCATTTGAAAGTATAGATAATAAATTCATTTCAAGAATTTTAGAACTTAATAGAAGAATGAAAGAGGTGATTAATAAAACCCAAGCAACTCTAGCAAAAGCATCTAATATGAATGTTTTAATAGAAACTAATCTAGGTGAAGCAACTGCAGCGCATAAGTTTGTAATCACTATCAAATACCTAAAAGATAATCAAAAATTAGAATTAAAAAATTCAAAATCAGCAGGAAGCTTTAGAGATACTAAAAATCATATCAACCTAGTAGTAGAAAAAAGCACTGATTCAGCTGTATGTGAAAAATTACTCCGTGATGTTGAAGTTTATTTCATAGGTAGTGGAAAATAAAATCACTTTTTCACTCTCAAATTTGCTGAATGCGTCAAAGCCACCGCAATAGCATCAGTAATATCAAGTGGCTTGATATCTTTTGAAATTCCAAGTAATCTTTTTACCATAAACGCAACTTGCTCTTTTGTAGCTTTTGCTTTACCTGTTACGGTTTTTTTAACTTGCAAAGGCGTGTATTCTGCAAATTCTCCATGCATTTGTAAAATTTTAAGACTTAGCGCTCCTCTAAATTGTGCTAGTTTTAAAACCGTTTTTGGATTATAAGCAAAAAATATATCTTCTATAGCTACCTCATCAAATTGATGATTTTTAAAGATTAGATCAAGTCCTTCACATAATTCTGTGATTTGATATTGCAAATCATTGGGTTTGATTTTGATTAGCCCTGCTTCTATGAGTTGATTTTTATTATTAATCTTTTCTACAATAGCGTATCCACAATACCTAGAACCAGGATCTATCCCTAAAACTTTCAAACTTTTCACCTTTTTATTCACATAGATGTGAAATTTAAATTTTTATGTGAACAATTTTAACCATTTTTTATAAAAAATAAGCTAGAATTTTAAGTTTTACATCATAAATTTATAAGAAAAATA